>NZ_JACBIU010000003.1:0-308685 GCF_013839555.1 Nocardia sp. GTS18
TCGAGTTTGCTACCTGCCGCACTCCCCGCGGTGCGGAACTACTGCGGTGTTTTGTGCACCACGGGGGTATTGGGCTGTGTTTTTGGAGCGCTGGCGCGCTCGAGCGCGGCCCCTGAGGGGCCGCGCGAACAGCGCTCGAGACTCGCGCCTGCGGCGCATGCGCTTCGAGCGCTGTTCGCGCGGCCGGGCCGCGGCGCCGCTTCGCGGCGGACCCTCCTCGAGGTCGGGTCGGGCGGGGCTGGGAATGCGGTCATGGCGGACTTAAGTGGTGCCGGGTGGCTGGGAATGCTGTCATGGCGGACTCGAGTGGTGCCACGTGGGCTGGGAGAGACCGCAACGAGATCCACGCCCTCGTCGACAATCTCGCCGCAGCGCTCTGCGGTAGGCGGCCGACTCGGGCCGGTGCCACGTGGGCTGGGGAGCGCGGTAGGTGGCGGACTCGAGTGGTGCCACGTGGGCTGGGAGCGCGGTAGGCGGCCGACTCGGGCCGGTGCCACGTGGGCTGGGAGTGCGGTAGGTGGCGGACTCGGGCGGTGCCACGTGGGCCAGGGAGTGCGGTAGGTGGCGGACTCGGGCGGTGCAGTTTGGGCTGGCGGTGCGGTAGACGGTGGACTGGAGTAGTGCCACGCGGGCCGGGTGTGCGGTAGGTGCGGACTGGAGTAGTGCCGCGCGGGCTGGGTGGCGGACTCGAGTACTGCCACGCGGGCTGGGCGTGCGGTAGGCGGTGGACTCGGGTGGTGCCGCGGGGGCCGGGGAGTGCGGTAGGTGGCGGACTCGGGCGGTGCAGTTTGGGGATGGGGGTGCGGTAGTAGGGGCTCGTGTGGTGGGCGGGATTGTGGTGGGTGGCCGACTCGCGTGGTGCAGTGTGGCTCGGGATTGTGGCGGGTGAACGGCTCGTATGGAGTCGTGTAGCGGACTGGGAATGTGGGGGCTGGGAATGTGGTCTCGGCGGGTTCGGGGTGGGGTGTTGGCGGTAGGTTGGGGGCAGGCTGACGTCTGGAGGTTGGTGTGCATCTGCGTGGTGTGGTTCTTCCCGGTGATCAGGAGCTCGACCTCTGGGTGGTCGACGGTGCGGTGACGTTCGAGCCGGTGGTGGGGGCCGAAACCCTCTGTCGCACAGGGTGGATCGTGCCGGGTCTGGTAGACGCTCACTGTCACGTCGGTATTCGGTACGGCGGCGGTGACGAGACGCACGAGGGTGCGATCGAGCAGGCCGAGACGGAGCGCGACGCGGGCGCCCTGCTGCTGCGCGACGCGGGCTCACCCATCGACACCCGGTTCATCGACGAGCACGCCGAACTGCCGCGCATCATCCGCGCGGGGCGCCACATCGCGCGGCCCAAGCGCTACATCCGTGAACTCGGCATCGAGCTCGACGACGAACGCGACCTGCCCGAGATCGTCGCCGAACAGGCGCGCTTCGGCGACGGATGGGTGAAGATCGTCGGCGACTGGATCGACCGGGCGGTGGGGGACCTGCGCCCGCTGTGGAGCGACGACATCCTGAAACAAGCGATCGACGCTGCGCACGCCAACGGCGCCCGCGTCACCGCCCACGTCTTCGGCGAGGACGCCCTGCCCGGCCTCGTCAACGCGGGCATCGACTGCCTCGAGCACGGCACCGGCCTCACCGACGACACCATCGAACTGATGCTGGCCAACGGCACCGCACTGGTCCCCACCCTCATCAATATCGACACCTTCCCCGGCATCGCCGACTCGGCGACCAAGTTCCCCGTCTACGCCGCCCACATGCGCGACCTGCACCGCCGCGTCCGCGACACCGTCGGCAAAGCCCACGAGGCGGGCGTCCCGATCTACGCGGGCACCGACGCGGGCGGCTCCATCCGCCACGGCCGCATCGCCGACGAGATCGCCGCCCTCACCGGCGCGGGCCTGTCCCCCCACGACGCCCTCGGCGCCGCCTCCTGGAACGCCCGCACCTGGCTCGGCCGCGAATCCATCACCGAAGGCGCCCCCGCCGACTTCGTCGTCTACGCCGACGACCCCCGCGGTAACCCCGCCGCCCTCACCGATCCTCAATGGGTGGTCCTGCGCGGCCTGGTGGTCAAAACCCCGAACCCAGTAACTGGCCACCGCTGATCGGCATTCGGAAGAACTGCCACCTGCAGCCCAGCTAGCAGATATTCATATCTCGTGGTCGATGAGTTATAGAGTGAGAAATAGACAAACCACGTGCGGTTTCGTCACAGGGCGGCAACGAGTTCGCTCGAGTGGTCGCGAGAAGGTACACGGCAGATCGGACAGCTATGACCATGAGCGCCGAGGTTTCGATGTTTCACCCGCTGGGCCCGAAGACTGTGGAAGATTGGCTCGTCGAAGAGCAGCCGGAAGATGGATCGCGACTCGAACTCATCTGGGGGTACCTGCACATGACGCCGCCGCCGGGTGGTTCGCATCAATATGCGTCGTTCGAGCTGGCCGTGATGTTGCGGGACGCGCTGCGAGCAGCTGAACGGTCCGACCTCCACGTTCTGCCCGCCGTGGGTGTTCGCATCAGCACGCCGCTGCGGACCGCCGTCATCCCCGATATTTCCGTCGTCGCGGGAGAGATCGGTCATGTCAGCTTCGCTGCCGAGGACGTTCTCCTCGCGGTCGAGGTCTGGTCGCCCGGCAACACTCGTGAGGAGCGAGACACGAAGATCGCGTCCTACGCGTCGGCGAGGATCCCGAATGTGTGGATTGTCGAGTTGCCGATCGGAAAACCACCTCGATTCTGGGGCTACAGCCTGGGCGAGAGCGGATATCGGCAGGAAGTCTTCGCCGACAACGGGGAAACGGTGAAAGCGCCCGGACCGGTGCCGGTCGTCATAGATACCTCACAGTTGCGCTGAGGCGGCGGCGGTCGAGCCGATTTCAGGTGGGCTCGACCTGTCTGGCACAATGGACCACCGTCCTCCCTGGACAGTGTCAGCCCGTCTCCGGTTACGTACCGCGCGGCGGTCACGCACTTCATGCGCGAAACCGGACCCGCAGACCATGTGGGTCGCCGAATCGCGTGGTGACCAAACTACTGAAAGAGGCAGATCAGCATGGCTGTTCGCATCAAGCTCACCCGTCTGGGCAAGATCCGCAACCCCCAGTACCGCGTCGTCGTCGCCGACGCCCGCACCCGTCGTGACGGCCGTGCCATCGAGTCGGTCGGCAAGTACCACCCGAAGGAAGAGCCCTCGCTGATCGAGATCGATTCCGAGCGCGTGCAGTACTGGCTGTCCGTCGGCGCGCAGCCGACCGAGTCCGTGCAGCGTCTGCTGGAGATCACCGGCGACTGGCAGAAGTTCAAGGGCCTGCCGGGCACCGAGGGCACCCTCAAGGTGAAGGCCGCCAAGCCGTCCAAGCTGGACCTGTTCAACGCCGCGCTGGCCGCCGCCGACAACGAGCCCGTCGCCGAGGCCGTCACCCCGAAGAAGAAGGCCGCCAAGAAGGAAGAGGCTGCCGCCGAGGAGACCCCGGCCACCGAGGCTGCCGAGTAATGACTGCCGTTGTTGCCGACGCCGTCGAACATCTGGTTCGTGGCATCGTCGCCAACCCGGACGACGTCCGCGTCGAGCTGCTCACCGGCCGTCGCGGACGCACCGTCGAGGTGCATGTTCATCCTGAAGACCTGGGCAAGGTGATCGGTCGCGGTGGTCGTACCGCGACCGCGCTGCGCACCCTGGTCGCCGGTATCGGTGGCCGGGGCATCCGGGTCGACGTGGTCGACACCGACGCCTAGATGGAACTCGTCGTAGGTCGGGTCGCCAAGTCGCACGGCGTGCGCGGCGAACTCGTCGTCGAGGTGCGCACCGATGAGCCGGATGCCCGGTTCGCTCCCGGTGCCACCCTCCACGGCCGCATGCCGAAGTCCTCGGCGACCCGTGAGTTCACCGTGAAGTCGGCCCGAGAGCACTCGGGCCGACTTCTGGTGTTCGTCGACGGCGTCGACGACCGCACCGCCGCCGACGCGCTGCGCGGGCTGCTGTTCGTCGTCGACAGCGAAACCCTGCCCCCGTCAGACGATGACGACGCCTTCTACGACCACGAGCTCGAAGGTCTGCGCGTCGAACTCGAAGACGGCACCGTCGTCGGCAAGGTCACCGAGGTATTGCATTCCGCCGCAGGCGAATTGCTGTCGGTGCGCGCCGAAGACGACGGCCGCGAAATTCTGATTCCCTTTGTCACCGCCATCGTGCCGACCGTGTCGGTCGCCGACGGTCTGGTGGTCATCACCCCGCCCGAGGGCCTGCTCGATCCGGAGTAATTCGTGCAACTCGATGTCGTCACGATCTTCCCGGAATATCTCGAGCCGCTGCGCACAGCGCTGCTCGGCAAGGCCGTCGACAAGGGCCTGATCTCGATCGGTGTGCACGACCTGCGTCGCTGGACCCACGATGTGCACAAGTCGGTCGACGATTCGCCCTACGGTGGCGGCCCCGGCATGGTCATGAAGCCCACCGTCTGGGGCGACGCGCTCGACGAGGTATGCCCCGACGACGCACTGCTCGTCGTTCCCACTCCGGCCGGGGTGCCCTTCACCCAGGCCACCGCCCAACGCTGGTCCACCGAAAAGCACCTGGTGTTCGCCTGCGGCCGCTACGAGGGCATCGACCAGCGCGTCTTCGACGACGCCGCCCGCCGCGTGCGCGTGGAAGAGGTGAGCATCGGTGACTACGTGCTCATCGGCGGCGAGGCGGCGGTACTGGTGATGACCGAGGCCGTGGTCCGGCTGATCCCCGGTGTACTCGGCAATCAGCAGTCACACCAAGAGGATTCGTTCTCCGACGGCCTCCTCGAAGGCCCGAGCTACACCCGCCCGGTGTCCTGGCGTGGTCTCGAGGTGCCGCCGATCCTGCTGTCGGGCGATCACGCGAAGATCGCGGCCTGGCGTCGCGAGCAGTCGCTGCAGCGGACCCGCGAGCGCAGGCCCGACCTGCTGCCCGATTAGTTCGCCATCACCCGCGTGGTGATGCAGAACGGATGCCCGGCCGGGTCGAGCAGTACCCGCCAGCGCGGATCCTGTTGTACCGGTGCGGGTGTGGCGCCCACCGCCAGCGCGTGCTGTTCGCACAGATCCAGGTCGGCATCGGCCGCGAGGTCCAGGTACACCGCGGGCGTGCCGGGCCATTGCGGCGGGTAGTAGCCCTCCACGTACTGTGCCGCGATCGTCAGTCCCGACGGTATGCGGATACCGACGCTGTGCTCGTCGTTCCACAGGACGCGGCCGCCGAGCAGCCCCAGGTAGAAACGGGCGAGAGACTCGGGGTCGGCGCAGTCGAGGGAGAGGCCGGCCAGCTGAAAAGGCTCCGTCATCGGATCGACGGTACCGGTCGGATTCCGCGCCGAGATTGTTTTGCGCTAAAGACATTTGGGTATTAGTTGGGGTTGTTCGTTGTGTGATCGTCCAGAACGAGGATTGCTGGTTCCGTCCGGAAACAGGTGCGTGACTCAGGGGAGCAGCCCGTACCGCCGCGCGGTCACCACAGCTTCCTGACGGGTGCTTGCGTCGAGCTTGCTCATCGCGTGCCGCAGATAGCTCTTCACCGTCTCCGCCCCGAGTGAGAGCCGAAGCGCCACTTCCTGATTCGTGCAACCGAGGGCCACCTGGGCGAGCACATCGATCTCCCGCCGCGACAACCGAGGCGCTTCGTCGGCCGGTGCTCCGGTCATCACGGCGGCCAGTCGTGCCGACACACCCGCCAGCCGGTCACGCAGCGTGGCATCGTCGACGGCGGCCGACATCGCACGCAGTTCGGCGTGGATCTCGCGCAGCTCCTCGGTGGCCGGTGTCGCGGCGACCGGTTCCGCGAGCTCGAGCAACCGCACCCGCCGATCCACCTCGTCGCGCACGGCGATCTCGTTCGCCAGCCGCCTGCCCGCCGCCATGATCACGTCGGCGGCGCGGTCGCCGAGGGGGCTCGCGCCGCGGGTGGCCGCGTACAGCACCGCGCGCGGCCGGTCCCCGACCACAACCGGCACGGCGATCACCGAGCGCAGCCCCTCGCCCGAGACGGCCGCGTCGTAGTCGTGGGTGATGGTTGGTGCGCGGCGGTAGTCGGCCACGGCCGCCGGTCTGCGGTATTGCATCGCCTGCCCACCGAGGCCGGAGGTACGCAGCACCGACAGCCCACGCAGACCGGTGGTGACGGTGCCGACGAACTCGGTGAGCAGCAAGGTGTCCTCGTCGACCGGGCCGCCGAAGACCACGGGCACGTTCGCCCGGCGCGCCACCCAGCGGATCTCGGCACGCAAGGCGTCGCCGTCGCGGGGACGCAACAGGGAGCTCATGGATCACCCCTTTTCGGGGGTAGTGGCGAACGTGAGGTGTGCCACATTCTATGCGAGACCGGCACGGTGTTGAGGAGAACTGCGATGAGTACCGACCTGGACGCGCGGGTACGCGACCTGCTCGCCCGCTACGACGGCCCCGAGGCGTGCGCGGCCGAGTTGCTCTGTGACGGGCATCCGGCCGACGCGATCGCGTTCACGGTCGTCGAGTCCGACCTGACCGCCCGCGACCTGACCTACGGGGAGTTGCGCGAGCGTTCGTCGCGGTTCGCGGCCGCGCTGGCCGGGCTCGGTGTCGGCCCGGGCGACCGGGTGGCCACCCTGATGGCCAAGTCCGCCGACCTGGTGGTGGCGCTGCTGGGAATCTGGCGTCGTGGCGCGGTGCATGTGCCGCTGTTCACCGCCTTCGCGCCCGCTGCCATCGAGTTCCGGCTCGCGGCGAGCAACACAAGGGTTGTCGTCGCCGATGCCGACCAGGCACCGAAACTGCGTGCAAGCGAAGGGTTTCCGGCCGGTGACGGCCCGACCACACCGAGTGGGCGGATCGGTGCGGGTGCCGAGCCGCCGCTCGCCGCATCCGACTCGTCGGGATCGGCTGCCGGGCCGACGAGCCCGCCCATCACGATCGTCGCCGGCGATGCCCTGCCCGGCACCTTGTCTTTCCATGACCTGCTCGATACGCACCGGGCCGACGACCCGCGGGCGGTCCCGGTCGCGGTCGGCGGTGACGGCCTGCTGGTCCAGCTGTTCACCAGCGGCACCACCGGCACACCCAAGGGCGTACCGATTCCGGTACGCGCGCTGGCCTCCTTCCACGCCTATCAGGAATTCGCCCTGGACGTGCGCGGCGACGACGTCTACTGGAACGCGGCCGACCCCGGCTGGGCCTACGGCCTCTACTACGCGATCCTGGCACCGCTGGCCACCGGTGTGCGCAGCCTGCTGCTGCATGCCGGTTTCTCCGCGCCCCTGACATGGGAGGTGTTGCGCCGCTTCGGTGTCACCAATTTCGCCGCCGCACCGACCGTGTACCGGGCGTTGCGCGCCGACGGGCAGGTTCCCGACGGGGTGGCGTTGCGCCGGGCCTCATCGGCGGGGGAGCCGCTCACGCCCGAGGTCGTTTCCTGGTCCCGTGACGCACTCGGTGTCGCGGTGCGTGACCACTACGGCCAGACCGAGCACGGCATGGTCATCTGCCACGCCTGGCACCCCGACCTCGACGTCGAGGCCCCCACCGGTTCGATGGGCAGACAGTTGCCGGGCTGGGCATGCACGGTGCTCGCCGAGGACGCAGACACCGAGGCAGCGCCCGGCGAGGTCGGCCGGGTCGCCATCGACACCGACCACAGCCCGCTGCTGTGGTTCCTCGGCTACCTCGACGACCCCGAACGTACTTCGGCGCGGTTCACCGCCGACGGCCGCTGGTATCTGACCGGCGACGTCGGCGCGCGCGATGTCGACGGATTCTTTCGCTTCAGTGCCCGCGACGACGATGTGATCATCATGGCCGGGTACCGGATCGGCCCGTTCGAGGTGGAAAGCGTGCTGGTGATGCACGCTCAGGTCGCCGAAGCCGCCGTCGTGGGCATGCCCGACGAACTGCGGGGCGAGGTGCTCGAGGCGTTCGTTGTGCCGCGCGAGGGCGTCGACGGCGACGACGAGCTGGTGGCCGAGCTGCAACAGCTGGTGAAGGACGAATTCGCGGCCCACGCCTATCCGCGACGGGTACATTTCGTCGCGAGTCTGCCCAAAACCCCTAGCGGGAAAGTGCAGCGGTTCCTGCTGCGCGGCAAGGAGATCCGGTGATGTCCGAACTCAGCTACGCCAGCGGTCCCGCGAGTACCCCGCTGCTCGGCGACACCATCGGCGCGAATCTCGACCGGACCATCGCGGCCGTTCCCGATCAGGAAGCCCTCGTCGACCGGACGACGGGCCGGCGCTGGACCTACCGCGAAGTGGGGGCAGCCGTCGACGCTGTCGCGACCGGGCTCGCGGCCTGCGGCATCGGGCGCGGCGACCGGGTGGGCATCTGGGCGCCGAACTGCGCCGAGTGGTACCTCGTGCAGTACGCGACGGCCAAGCTCGGCGCGATCCTGGTGAACATCAACCCCGCCTACCGCAGCAGCGAACTCGAGTACGTCCTCGGGCAGGCCGGGGTGCGGGCACTGATCGCGGCCGCGGAGTTCAAGTCCTCGAACTACGTGGCGATGATCGAGCAGGTGCGTCCGAATTGCCCTGCGCTGGAGCAGGTACTGATCCTCGGTACACCCCAGTGGCAGGAAGTGGCCGAGACGGCACCTGACTCGCAGCGCTTGGCCGCCATCGCGGCGACGCTGTCGGCCGACGAACCGATCAACATCCAATACACTTCGGGCACAACAGGTTTCCCCAAGGGCGCGACCCTGAGCCACCACAACATCCTCAACAACGGCTTCTTCGTCGGCGAACTCTGCGGCTACACCAGCGCCGACCGGATCTGCGTGCCGGTTCCCTACTATCACTGCTTCGGCATGGTCATGGGCAACCTCGCGGCCACCTCACACGGTGCGGCGGTGGTGATTCCGGCGCCGTCCTTCGATCCGGCTGCCACGCTGGCCGCTGTGGCCGCCGAACGATGCACTTCGCTCTACGGTGTGCCGACGATGTTCATCGCCATGCTCGCCGAGCTCGACAACGGTGCGTCCTACGATCTTTCGAGCCTGCGCACCGGCATCATGGCCGGTTCACCGTGTCCGGTGGAGGTGATGAAGCGGGTGATCGACCGAATGGGGATGGCCGAGGTATCGATCTGTTACGGGATGACCGAGACCAGCCCGGTGTCCACCCAGACCCGGCGCGACGACAGCATCGAACGCCGCACCGCCACCGTCGGCCGCGTCGGACCGCACCTCGAGGTGAAGGTGGTCGACCCCGACACCGGCCGCACGGTGTCGCGCGGCGAACCCGGTGAGCTGTGCACCCGCGGGTACTCGGTGATGCTCGGCTACTGGGGCCAGCCCGACAAGACCGCCGAGGCGATCGACGCCGCCCGCTGGATGCACACCGGCGACATCGGCGTGATGGACGACGACGGCTATCTCTCGGTCACCGGCCGGATCAAGGACATGGTGATCCGCGGCGGCGAGAACATCTACCCCCGCGAGATCGAGGAATTCCTCTACACCCACCCCGATATCGTCGATGCCCAGGTGATCGGCGTCCCCGACGAGAAATACGGTGAGGAGCTGATGGTCTGGCTCCGTGTGCGCGAGGGCGCCGCCCCGCTCGACGCGGCCGCGATCCGCGACTTCTGCACTGGTCGCCTCGCCCACTACAAGATCCCGCGCTATGTGCACGTGGTCGACGAGTTCCCGATGACGGTCACCGGCAAGATCCGCAAGGCCGAGATGCGGGAGCTGGCCCTCGACCTCCTCCGCTGAGATCCGTCGCGGGCACGGCCGCCGTTTGCTACCGTGCTCGCGGCGGGCGGGCGCTCGATGCCCGCCATCGAATATGCTGGGGGGCAGGGTGATCCGTCGCGTATCGATGGTCATGACAGTGATGTGCGCACTGGTGGCGGCGAGCGGAGCCACGGTCGAAGCAGGGCCGGGAGTCACGGTGCTGCCGCGCCCCGGCGGTGAAATGCTGGTGGGAACGACGACGCTGCATCTGGTCGACGCCGCCAGACCGGACCCGTTCGAAGCAGGCCGGACACGGGAACTGATGGTTTCGGTCTTCTACCCGGCCACCGACGTCGACCGTTACCCGCGGGCACATTACGCGTCGACCGAGTTGATCCCCGGGCTCGAGAAGACGCTGGGTATCGAACTTCCCGGCGTACTGACCCATGCCCATCGTGACGCGCCCGCCCGCGCCGGAACGACCTACCCGGTGGTGCTGTACACGCCCGGCGCCGGTGTTTCGCGTGTCCTCGGCACCGGCTTGGCCGAAGACCTTGCCTCGCGTGGCTACGTGGTTGTGACCGTCGACCACACCTATGAGACGGGACCGGCCGTCGAGTTCCCCGGCGGGCGCATTGTCTTACCCACACCCGCACCGAACGGTTTCGATACGACCATCCGCGAAAAGTACATTGCGGCAAGGCTGCTCGACTTCCGGTTCGTCCTCGACTCGCTGACCCGGCTGTCGAGTGGTGAGAATCCGGATTCCGAGCAGGACGCGCTACCCACCGATCTGGGGCTGGTACTCGATATGGAGCGGGTCGGTGCCGTCGGCCATTCCTCGGGTGGCTACACCGCGGTCGAAGCCATGCACACCGACCGCCGCATCGACGCGGCGGTCGACATGGACGGCCAGATCGGTGTCGACGAAGCATTCGGTCGCGCCGTCACCGAGGGCGTCGACAGGCCGACACTCGTGCTGACCAGCGCCCAGATCGAGCAGGTCGGTGACGGGAACCCGTCGTTCGACGCGTTCTGGGGTAAGGCCACCGGCTGGAAACGCCATCTGGCGATTGCGGATTCGGCGCACTACGACTTCACCGACATGCCCGCGTTCGTCCCCGCCCCTGCCAAGCCCGCTGCCGCGCAGTACATCGGCACCATCGATACCGAACGGATGGCGACGCTGGTGCGTTCCTACGTGGCCGCCATGTTCGACAAATTCCTGCGCGAGCGCACCGACACACTCCTGGATCGCCCGATCACCGAACCCGAGCTCACGACGGTGCGCTGACCTGGGATCGAGCCGGGTGTCGGCGGGGAGCTGTAGTCTCTGCGGCTGTGACGACAGCGCCCGAGATCGCCCGTTCGACGTCGAACGGCACTCCGACCGACAGCACGACCATCCTGGCCAGCGTGGGCAGGCGGATCGCCGACGAATTGGGGGTGCGCGAGACGCAGGTCCGCGCCGCCGTCGAACTGCTCGACGGTGGTTCGACGGTCCCGTTCATCGCGCGCTACCGCAAGGAGGTCACCGGTGGCCTCGACGATGCCCAGTTGCGTCAGCTCGAAGAACGGCTCGGCTACCTGCGCGAGCTCGACGAGCGACGCGGCGCCATCATCGAATCCATCCGCGGCCAGGGCAAACTCGATCCGGCCCTGCACGAGCAGATCATGCTCGCCGAGACCAAGGCCCGCCTCGAAGACATCTACCTGCCCTACAAGCCCAAGCGCCGCACCAAGGCCCAGATCGCGCGCGAGGCCGGCCACGAACCCGTGGCCGACGCGCTCATCACCGACCCGACCACCGACCCGGCGAACTACACCGCCGAGCAGCTCGACGGTGCCCGCGCGATCCTGGTCGAACGCTTCGCCGAAGACGCCGACCTGGTCGGTGAGCTGCGCGAAATGATGTGGAACCGGGGTCAGGTCACCTCGACGGTTCGTGCGGGCAAAGAAGAGGCGGGCGCCAAGTTCGCCGACTATTTCGAGTTCAGCGAACCGTTCCACAAGCTGCCCTCGCACCGGATCCTCGCGCTGCTGCGCGGGGAGAAGGAAGAGGTGCTCACCCTGCACCTCGAACCCGACACCGAAGAACCCGAACCCGGGACGCGCACCATCTACGAGGGCCGCATCGCCAAGGCCTTCGGCATCGCCGACCAGGGCCGCCCCGCCGACTCCTGGCTGCTCGACACCGTGCGCTGGGCATGGCGAACCAAACTGCAGGTGAGTCTCGGTATCGATACCAGGATGCGGTTGCGTCAGGCCGCCGAGAAGGACGCCGTCGACGTCTTCGCCGCCAACCTGCGCGACCTGCTGCTCGCCGCGCCCGCGGGCACCCGCACCACGATGGGCCTGGACCCCGGCTACCGCACCGGTGTGAAAGTCGCCGTCGTCGACGCGACTGGTAAGGCCGTCGCGACCGAGGTCATCTACCCGCACAAGCCGCAGGGCCAGACCGAGAAGTCCCTCGCCGTGCTCGCCGCGCTGGTCGCCCGATTCAACGTCGAGCTCATCGCGATCGGCAACGGCACCGCCTCCCGTGAAACCGACGCCCTTGCCACCGAACTGATTTCGCGCATCCCCGAGAACAAGCCGACCAAGATCGTGGTCTCGGAAGCGGGCGCGTCGGTGTACTCCGCGTCGGCCTATGCCTCGGCGGAACTGCCCGACATGGACGTGTCGCTGCGCGGTGCGGTGTCGATCGCGCGCCGCCTGCAGGACCCGCTGGCCGAGCTGGTGAAGATCGATCCCAAGTCGATCGGTGTCGGTCAGTACCAGCACGACGTGTCCGAAACACTGCTGGCGCGCTCGCTGGGCGCCGTCGTCGAAGACGCGGTGAACGCGGTGGGTGTCGACGTGAACACCGCCTCGGTGCCGCTGCTGGCCCGCGTCTCCGGCGTGTCCGGCTCGGTCGCGGAAAGCATTGTGGCCCACCGTGATCAGAACGGCCCGTTCCGCAGCCGCACCGCGTTGCTCGAGGTGCCGCGACTGGGGCCCAAGGCTTTCGAGCAGTGCGCGGGCTTCCTGCGGATCCGCGGGGGTGAGGACCCGCTCGACACCTCCGCGGTGCACCCCGAGGCATACCCGGTGGTGCGCCGCATTCTCGAACGAACCGGTAAGCCGATCGCCGAGGTCATCGGCAACACCTCGGTGCTGCGCTCGCTGAAGCCGGTCGAGTTCACCGACGAGAAGTTCGGTGTGCCCACCGTCAGCGACATCATCGCCGAGCTCGAGAAGCCGGGCCGCGACCCGCGCCCGGAGTTCAAGACCGCCGAATTCGCCGCCGGGATCGAGAAGGTCGCCGACCTGAAGCCGGGCATGGTGCTCGAGGGCGTCGTCACCAACGTGGCCGCGTTCGGCGCGTTCGTCGATGTGGGTGTGCACCAGGACGGCCTCGTACACGTCTCGGCGCTGTCGCACACCTTCGTCAAGGACCCGCGCGAAGTGGTCAAGTCCGGTGACGTGGTGAAGGTGAAGGTGCTCGAGGTCGACGTCGCGCGCCAGCGGATCGGGCTCACCCTTCGGCTGGATGACGAACCGGGCAAGCCCGCCACGGGGGACAATCGTGGGGGCGGTGCGCCGCGCGGCCAGGGTCGTCCCCAGGGCGGTCGTGGTCAGGGCGGCGGCCGCGCGCAGGGCCGTGGTCAGGCACAACCGCGGGGCGGCAATCAGCGCAAGCCGGCTGCCGAACCGACCGGTTCGATGGCCGAGGCGCTGCGCAGGGCCGGTTTCGGCAAGTAGGTCGACGACAGGGCGGGCGGCATGCGACGGTGGCTCGAAGACGATGTGATCGCGCACGGCCGCCTGCCCCTGCTCTGTTTCCTGCTGGGGTTCATCCTCGGTTTCGTGGTGATCCGCGTCAGCGTGCGCTTGATCCGCGCGCAGGTGAAGTGGTGGCCGGGCAACCTCAAGGCCGGTGACACCCACATCCACCACATGGTGTTCGGCGTCATCACGGTGCTGCTGTCGGGCATCGGCCTGATTGCCACGGCCGAGGACTCCACCCAGGTCACCTCGAGCGTGCTCGCCGCCTTTTTCGGCATCGGCGCGGCGCTGGTGCTCGACGAATTCGCGCTGATCTTCTACCTGCGCGATGTGTACTGGGAGGAGCAGGGCCGCACCTCGGTGGACGCGGTGTTCGTCGCGCTGGCCGTGACGGGGCTGCTGCTGCTCGGGGTGCAGCCGGCGACCTTCCTCGACTACGACGATTTCCGGGAGTCGGCAGGTGTCGGGGTGCGCGTCGGGATCGTCGTCACCGTGGCGATCAACCTCGTCCTTGCCGCCATGGTGATCGCCAAGGGCAAGATCTGGACGGGGTTGTTCGGCATGTTCTTCACCCCGCTGCTGCTGGTCGGTGCGATCCGGCTGAGCCGCCCGGGAGCGCCGTGGGCGCGGTGGCGCTACGGGCACCGACCCAAGACGATGTCGCGCGCGATCGCCCGGGAGCGGCGCTACCGCCGTCCCGTGATCCGGGCCAAGATCTTCATCCAGGATCTGATCGCCGGGAAGCCCGACGTCGAACACGCACGCACCGCCGCCGAGGTCGAGTTGCGGCGCAAGGTCGTCGCGGCCCCGCCCGCGCCACCACCACACCCGCATCTGCTGCCGCGTCGACGGGCCGAAGCCGGTTCCGGCAAGCCCGCCGACGAGTGACCGGCGGTGCCCGATTTCAGTCGTGACCACCCTGTCTGGCACAATGAACCGGTTGCCTTGGGCGAGTCATGTCCGGGAGCACCCCTGTACTGAGCACGAACCGGTCGAGCGCGAGCCGCCAGGTTCCTCTGTTCGCGCGAAGAATCCGAAAAGGTGGAAAATGAACACCCTTGATTTCGTCGACGAGAAGTCGCTGCGTAGCGATGTCCCCGACTTCCGTCCCGGTGACACCCTGAACGTGCACGTGAAGGTCATCGAAGGCTCGAAGGAGCGCATCCAGGTCTTCAAGGGCGTCGTGATCCGGCGTCAGGGCGGCGGCATCGGCGAGACCTTCACGGTCCGCAAGGTGTCCTTCGGCGTGGGTGTCGAGCGCACCTTCCCCGTGCACAGCCCCAACATCGACCACATCGATGTCGTGACCCGTGGTGATGTGCGTCGCGCCAAGCTGTACTACCTGCGCGACCTGCGCGGCAAGGCCGCCAAGATCAAGGAAAAGCGCTGATCTTCCGGTAGCTCTTTCCGGCACAGAATCTTTGACAGTAGCCCGGCGCCCCGACTCACGTCGGGGCGCCGGGCTACTCTGTTCGGCGTGGCAGACGAAAGTGGGTCGGTGTCGGTGTCCGATTCGGGCGACGAGGGCAAGCGGCGCAGGAAAAAGGCCGACGACAAGAAGCAACGGCCGTTCTGGCAGGAACTGCCGATACTGGTCGTGATCGCGGCGGTGATCGCCGCCCTGATGGTCACTTTCGTCGGGCGGCCCTACGTGATCCCGTCGCAGTCGATGGAGGACACGCTCCAGATCGGCGACCGCATCTACGTGCAGAAGATCAGCTACTACGGTTCCGAGCCGGGTCCGGGCGATGTGGTGGTGTTCGTCGGCCCCGAATCGTGGAACGGGCACTACAAGTCCATCCGCTCCGACAACGCGGCCATCCGCGGTGTGCAGAATTTTCTGTCCTACTTCGGCCTGGTTCCGCCCGACGAGAACGATCTCGTCAAGCGTGTGATCGCCGTCGGCGGGCAGACCGTGCAGTGCTGTGACCCGCAGGGCCGGGTGATGGTCGACGGGAAGCCGCTCGACGAGCCCTACATCAAGAAGGACTACCCCTGGTTCACCGACCGCCCCAACGCCGTGTACCCGGCCGGGCGGATGTTCGGGCCGGTGAAGGTGCCCGAGGGGCATCTGTGGGTGATGGGTGACAACCGCAACGAGTCGGCCGATTCGCGCGCTCATGTGAGCGACGATCTGCAGGGCACCGTCCCGGTCGACAACGTGCGTGGCAAGACCGTGTTCAAGATCTGGCCGCCCGGCCGGATGGGCCCGGTGAGCTCGCAGAATCCGCAGGACAACTAGACACGGGGACAATCGAACTGTGGGGCAGGATCGGACCAGCTGGCCGCCGCGGGTGGTGATGCGCCGGGCGGGTGGCCTACGCACGCTCGAGGCGGCGCTCATCCGCGGTGGCCTCGGCCCGGTGGCCGGTGTCGACGAGGCAGGGCGCGGGCCCTGCGCGGGACCGCTGGTGGTCGCCGCGTGCCTGCTCGCGCCCAAGGCCTACGACAAGCTGGCCGGGCTCGACGACTCCAAGAAACTCACCGAGGCGGCCCGTGAGGAGCTGTTCCCGGTGGTCAAGCGCCTGGCGCTGGCCTGGAGTGTCGTGGTGGTCCCCGCCTGGGAGATCGACGCCATCGGCATCCACGTCGCCAATATCGAGGGGATGCGTCGTGCGGTCGCCCATCTCGGCCGCACCCCCGGCTACATCCTGACCGACGGATTCAAGGTCCCCGGTCTGCCCGCGCCCTCGCTGCCCGTGATCGGTGGCGACGCGTCCGCGGCGTGCATCGCGGCGGCCAGCATCCTTGCCAAGGTCACCAGGGACCGCATGATGGTCGAGCTCGACGCCGAGCTGCCCGGCTACGGTTTCGCCGCGCACAAGGGCTACAACACCCCCGAGCACACCGCGGCACTGCGCGAGCTCGGTCCGAGCACCGAACACCGCCGATCTTGGCGGAATGTGCGCGAACTCGAGGTGCCGGGCGGTAGCCGGGTGGCTACCCGCGCGGCTCATGCGCGATGATGTGATCAATGAACGCGGCGCTGCTAGCAGGAGGATGTCCCACCCGATGAGTGCTGAGGACCTCGAGAAGTACGAAACCGAGATGGAACTGTCGTTGTACCGCGAGTACAAGGACATCGTCGGCCAGTTCTCGTACGTGGTGGAGACAGAACGGCGCTTCTACCTGGCCAATTCCGTCGAGCTGCGGCCACAGAACGCCGATGGCGAGGTCTACTTCGAAGTGCGGATGAGCGATGCCTGGGTGTGGGACATGTACCGTCCCGCCCGCTTCGTCAAGCACGTTCGGGTGATCACGTTCAAGGACGTCAACATCGAAGAGCTGGAGAAGCCCGACCTCCGTTTGCCCGAATAAGGGGAGTTGTCCCCAGGGGACGAGTTGTCCACAGGTTTTGTGTTTCCGCAGGTCGTGATCCCGGCGTAGCTTCGCGCCGGGATCACGCTTGCACCCGTGACGGACAAACAGGCGCTCGGCGCATACGGGGAGAAATTGGCCGCGCAGTATCTGTGCGAGGCCGGGATGCAGATCGTCGCCCGCAACTGGCGATGCCGGTACGGGGAGCTGGACCTGATCGTCCAGGACCCGTCGGTGACGGCGTTCGTGGAAGTGAAGACACGGTCCGGCCTCGGCTTCGGCAGCCCGGCCGAGTCGGTCACCTTCGGTAAACAGCAGCGGATCAGGCGCTTGGCGTTGTTGTGGCTCGCCGAGCAGGACGGGCCGTGGCGGCGCATCAGGTTCGATGTGGTGTCTGTGCTCGTCCCGCGTGGACGCAAACCGGTGATCGACCACCTGACGGGGGCGTTCTGATGGCCCTCGGACGTGCGCTGTCGGTCGCGGTGACCGGTGTCGACGGCCAGCTGGTGGAGATCGAGGCCGATATCGGCCAGGGACTGCCGTCGGTGAATCTTGTCGGGCTGCCCGACACGGCCCTGCAGGAGTCACGCAACCGGGTGCGCTCCGCCGTGGCCAATACGGGGGAGAAATGGCCCGACGGGCGGGTGATTCTGGCACTGTCGCCCGCGACTCTGCCGAAGGTCGGCTCGGTCTACGATCTGGCGCTCGCCGTGTCGGTGCTGGACGCCTCCGGTGCGGTGCCGGGGGACAAACTCGTGAAAACCGTGCTGCTGGGCGAGCTCGCCCTCGACGGGCGGGTACGCCGGGTCCGCGGTGTGCTGCCCGCGGTGATCGCGGCACGCAATGCGGGCTGCCCGACTGTCGTGGTGCCCGCCGAGGCGGTGGCCGAAGCCGGACTGGTCGAGGGCGTCGAGGTGCTCGGTGCGACGAGTCTGCGCGCTGTGGTCGCCTGGTTGCGCGGTGAAGGGACGCTGCTGGAACCCGACGGTGTGGTGCCGGGCGTCCAGGTGCCGTGTGGGGACCTCAGCGATGTGGTCGGCCAAGATGAGGCGCGCTGGGCGCTGGAGGTGGCTGCGGCGGGTGGCCACCACCTGCTGCTCACCGGACCACCGGGGATCGGGAAAACCATGCTGGCGCAACGTCTTCCGGGGTTGCTGCCGCCGCTGTCGGAGGCCGAATCGCTCGAGGTGACGGCGATTCATTCGATGGCGGGCTCGTTGACGGCCGAACAACCGTTGATGACGCTCGCACCGTTCGTCGCGCCCCATCACTCGACATCGGTAACCGCCATGATCGGCGGTGGTTCCGGCATGGCCCGGCCCGGTGCGGTCAGCCGGGCGCATCGGGGAGTGCTGTTTCTCGACGAGTGCGCCGAGATCGGCACCAAAGTGCTGGAGGCGCTGCGTACTCCGTTGGAAGAGGGCGAGGTGCGGATCGCGCGGCGTGACGGTGTGGCTCGCTATCCGGCGCGGTTCCAGCTGGTGCTGGCGGCGAATCCCTGTCCGTGTGCGCCCGCGCGTGATGTCGACTGCATCTGCGCGCCCCTCGCTCGTCGCCGGTACCTCGGCAAGCTGTCGGGTCCGCTGCTCGATCGCATCGATATCTGGGTGCAGATGCGTGGTCAGGCGGGGGCCGCCTTCGGTGACCAGCAGACCGAGACCAGTGCTGTTGTCGCGGCCCGGGTCGCCGCGGCGCGGGCCCGCGCCGCGGAGCGATGGAGTGCGGACGGTTGGGCGACCAATGCCGAAGTGCCGGGGCATATTCTGCGTCAACGGTTCCGGTTGCCCGCCGAGGCGATCGCGCCGATCGAGACCGCGCTGCGGTTGGGGCGGATGTCGGCGCGCGGTGCCGACCGGGCGGTGCGCGTGGCCTGGACGGTCTGCGATCTGCGCGGTGGGGAGCTGCCGAGCGTGCAGGATGTGCTGGCGTCGTTGAACTTCCGTCAGCGGGGTGGGCAGTGACGGGGCTGAGCGCGGTCGGCACCGTCGACCTCGATGTCGATGAACGCAGGCTGGCGTGGGTGTACCTGTCACGGGTGGTGCAGGGTCCGTGTGCGCCGTTGTCGGCGCTGATCGCCTCGGTCGGGGTTCGCGAGGCTGCGCGTGCGGTCCGCGAGCACGAACTACCTGACGCCCTTCGCGGACCCACCGCCGCACGACGTGAAATGGACTCGGCTGCCAAGGATCTCGAGACGATACAGCGGATCGGCGGCCGGGTCATCACGCCCGATGACGATGAGTGGCCCGGCTGGCGCATGCTCGGCCTCGACCAGCTCGACACCGACCGTGACCGCGAAGCCGCCGTACCGCTCGTACTGTGGGCGCGCGGACCGCTGTCGCTGCGAACCGCATCGGAACGCGCTGTGGCAGTGGTCGGTTCACGATGCAGCAGCGGGTACGGGATGCAGGTGGCCGGCGAGATCGCCTGCGACCTCGCAGGCCGCGGCTGGACCATCGTGTCCGGTGCGGCCTTCGGCATCGACGCCGCCGCGCACCGGGCCGCACTCGCCGTCGGCGGGCCGACCGTCGCCGTCCTGGCCTGCGGCGTCGACCGCCCGTACCCCGCCCAGCACGACCGGCTGCTCGCCGCCATCGCAGACAGCGGTCTGGTCGTCAGCGAATACCCACCCGGCGTCGCCGCCCAGAAACATCAGTTCCTGGCCCGCAACCGGCTCATCGCCACACTGGGAGACGGCGTCCTCGTCGTGGAAGCCGGATTGCGCAGCGGTGCAAGGAATACCGTGAAATGGGCTCGTCGCCTAGGTCGCCCGGCGATGGCGGTTCCCGGGCCGGTCGGGTCCGCGTCATCGGTGGGTTGTCACCGCATGATCCGCGAAGGTGAAGCCTTGCTCGTCACTCGCGCCGAAGACGTCATCGAGGAAGCGGGCCCCCTGCGTCTCCCCGTCGGTGAAGGCGCGCCCATCGACCCGGCCCACCACCTACGCGGCGCCGAAGCCGAGGTCTACGCCGCCCTCCCCGCCGTCGGCTCCCGCCAACCCCGCGACCTGGCCGGCCAGTGCGGTCTCGACCTGGCCACCGTCCGAGCAGTCCTCCCCAGCCTGGAACTGGCCGACCTGGTCGGCTGCGATTCCGAGGGGTGGTTCCGCACCCGTCGCCCGGGCTGACCGGCTCGTCGAGCTCGCGGTCCGCGACGACGAGCGAACATCACTGCCCGCCGGAACAGGTGGGCTTTGTGGTGTCGCCCTTTTGGCGCCAGGGACGGTATCGCCCTGGAGCGGGAGAGTGGCAGGTCTTTTGCCTGGATGGGTGGGACGCTGGTGTCGGCGTTGGGCGTGAGGGCGATGGCGATACTGCCGCCTCGTCGGCCAGGTGACCGCAGCGTCCCAGGCGCCGATCCGCTTATCGAGATAGCGGCGGTGCCTGGCCGACGTGTGGGCCTGGGCGGAATGTGAAAGCGCGAGAGCGACGTGTCCGAGGTGGCGGTGCCAGTCGGCGGTGTGCTCGCTCGGGTCGCCGCCGCTGCCACTCGTCGACCCAGCAGTGTGGGTGGTGCGTGGGGGCGCCGGGTGTGAGGGTGCCGGGTGTGCGGCGTGGTGGGTTGCGTGATGCAAGGGGAGGGGCGACGGTGGGGGAATGGATGTGTTGCCCGAGGATTTGACTGCTTTGCTCGGGGAGTTCGGGCGTCATCTGCGGCTGGGGCGGAATCGGTCGGCGCATACGGTGCGGGCTTATGTGGGGGATGTGCGGTCTCTGCTCGAGCATGTGTACGCGCGGTCGGCGGATGCGGCGTTGCGGGAACTCGATCTGGGAGTGTTGCGGTCGTGGCTGGCCGAGCTGGCGGCGGGTGGGGCCGCGCGGACGACACTGTCGCGTAGGGCGTCGGCGGCACGGACTTTCACCGCGTGGCTGACCGAGACGGGACGGCTGGATATCGATCCGGGGCTGCGGTTGCAGGCCCCCAAGGCGCACCGTGTGCTGCCTGCGGTGCTCGGGCGTGAGCAGGCGGCGCAGGCGATGGGTGCGGCGGAATCCGGTGCGGCACAGCAGGACCCGATGGCCTTGCGTGACCGGCTGATCGTGGAGCTGCTGTATGCCACCGGCATCCGGGTGAGCGAACTGTGCGGCCTCGACCTCGACGACATCGACCGTGAACGCCAACTCGTCCGGGTACTCGGCAAAGGCAACAAGGAGCGCTCGGTGCCCTTCGGCGCTCCGGCCGAGGCAGCCCTCGTCGCCTGGCTGCGTGCCGGCCGACCCGCCCTGGCCAACGAGCGTTCCGGTCGAGCGCTGTTCCTCGGCCAGCGTGGCCGCCGCCTCGACCAACGCCAGGCGCGGACCGTCGTCCACGAGGTTGTCGCCGCCATCCCCGGTGCCCCCGACATGGGCCCCCACGGCCTGCGCCACACTGCCGCCACCCACCTCCTCGAAGGCGGCGCCGACCTACGCGTGGTCCAGGAACTCCTCGGCCACGCCAGCATGGCAACCACCCAGCTCTACACCCACGTCTCCGTCGAACGCCTCAAACGAGTCCACGACCAAGCTCATCCTCGCGCATGATCGCCACGCCGACGCCACAACCGCGGTGAACGACCATATTCGACCCGATGCTTGGTCTGTCGGTTGCCGACTCAGCCAGATCGGCCGTTGCCGCGAGCGGATACACCTCGACCCGCGTGGTCAACTCGGCGAATACGAGAGGCTGTCGAGGTGACAGCGTGGACCGATCCTCGTCGGCGAGTTGCGGGTCGACGCGGCGGTTGTATGAGGTTGATCGGGGATGGGATGTCGGGGGCGCATGATGGGTGGCGGAGGTGATGGGATGACATTGCCCGAGGTCGGGGCCGAATCCGAGGATGGGGAGGGTGAGGTCGACTATCGGTTCACGCTCGCCAACGAGCGGACTTTTCTGGCGTGGATCAGGACCGCACTCGGCCTGCTCGCCGGCGGCGTCGCGGTGCACACCCTTGTTCAGCCACCGCGATTGGCGGGGTTCGCCGGTGTGATCACGCTGGCCTGTCTGGTGATGTCACTGGCCGTCGCGGTGGGCGCGTATCGGCACTGGCGTCGGGTGAATCGCGCGATGCTGGCAGGTGGGCCGTTGCCGGGCACGGTGCTGGTGCCGGTGCTGTCGGTCGGCGTCGCGGTGATCGCCGTACTCGTCTGTGTGGCGGTCGTACTTTCGTGACCGCGCCGACCCTTGCCATGGAACGCACCGCGCTCGCGTGGCGGCGCACCGCCCTGGGAGCTGCTGCCTGTGCACTGCTTTTCGCGCACGAGGCGACCACCGAGGACGGCATGTGGATCGTTCTTCCCTGCGCCGCCGCCACCGCGGCCGTACTGCTCGCCGGTCTGGGCTGGTATCGCGGTCGGACTCTCGGTCGGGGCCGCTCGGCGGGCGGGCATCGGCTGGTGTCGATCACCACCCTCGTGGTCACGCTGGTCGTCCTCATCGCCGTAGCCGAGGTTCTGCTCGGCAGCCGATACGCATCATGACTCCGATCGAAGAACCGTCACGTCGGGCACCGGAACTCGATCGACGGGTACCGAGCAGGCAATTACAGTCGACTCTCATGACCGCAGGATCACCGGACCAGCCCCTCACCGCGTTGCGGGATCGCCTGCGCACCGCACTGAAGCCCGCGATGAAAGCCAGGGATCGCAGCGCGGTCTCGGCGCTGCGATCAGCCCTGGCCGCGATCGGCAATGCCGAGGCGGTCGACGTCGGCGACGCGAAAGCCGGTGCGCTGGAAGACAGTGCCATCGGCCTCGGCGCCGCCGAAGTCCGCCGCCGGGAACTCACCGAGGACGACATCGTCGAGATCGTCCGCCACGAGATCAACGAAAGACGCATCACCGCAGGGGAATACGACCGCCTCGGTGCTGTGGACCAGCGCGACCAGGTCACCGCGGAAGCCGACGTGCTGAGCGCCTTCCTCTGACGACCGGCCCCGCGTGGGTCAGCTTCCGGTATTGCTCGGCAATGTTCGAAGGTAGCGGTGGGCGAACCAGTGTTGCAGCAGTCGCGCGACCGGCCCGCCCAGGCGGGTGTACCACGCGGCGGGTGTCGAAAACGCGGTGACCAGTCCGTACACCGTGTCGTCGGCCGGGTCGTATTCGACCGCGAACAACTCCTCGCCCCGTTCGGGATGCCCCGGTAACGTGCCGTAGGCGAACCCGCGGCGGTTCGGTTCGTCGAGCACATAAACCACCCGGCACGGCGCATTGATGCCGAGCGGCCCGGCGCCGAGACGAACCGTCAATTCGGTTCCCTCCCTGGCGGTTTCGGAATCGGCGCGCTGAAAGATGCCGACTCCCTTCTGCATCCCGAAGGCGAGGATGTGCGTCCCGGCCCGATCGAACAGTTCGCGACCCCGCCCTATAGGTCGCCGGAGCCGGAACCGGTGGTAACCGGCAGGAAGCGTCGTCGCGCGGGTCGCGCCGACGTCGGGATAGGTGAAGGGCGTTGATTCTGCGGGCACAGTATCGATTGTGGCCGGTATTCCCTGCGGCTCCGTGCCGGGTCGTCGAGGTCACAGTGCCGGGCTCAGCGGTTTGAGGCGTACCGGGACTTCGTGCAGGAGACCCAACGGGTCGATGTATTCGCGACGGCTGTGGATGCTGGATTCGCGGCGGACACCCCAGTGCAGGCAGGCCGGTGCCGGGCAGCCCTCGTGTCCGGCGACCAGGGTGCCGATCGGGGTGCCGCGACCTATCCGGGCTCCCACTTTTACCTGCGCCTGCACCGGCTCATATGTGGTGCGCAGGCCGCCCTCGTGGTCGATCGACACCACAGGTTTCCCGGCGACCGTGCCCGCGAAGACGACGATCCCATCGCCCGCCGCGAGAACCGATTGACCTTCGGCGCCTGCCAGGTCGACCCCGCGATGGCCCGGCAACCAATTGCGCTCCGGCTTGTCGAACCGCCGTTCCACCGTCGGCCGTGGACGCAGCGGCCAGCCGAACGGTCCGGTTTCCACCGCCCCGACCGGCGCCGCCCCACCCGCGACCACCGTCAGCACGAGGACAGCACCCGAAATCCAGGCGTACGGACGAACCCGGCTCGCCATCGTCGAGCGCCTCAGCGATGGGGGCGTGGCGCAGGCACGCGCTGTGGCACCAGCACGCGCACGAGTTCGCGCAACGCGGCAGGCAGGTCGGCCGCCGAACCGCTTCCGCCGCGCACCCGAATCTCGAGCTCCGGCGCGGAACTCCGATCCTTCTCCGGCCGAGCCCGCTGCTGGGCAGGCGCCGCAGACCCGAGGTCGTGCACGGTCACCCGAACCGGAACCGGTGCCGGAACCAGCGCCTCCTTCGGCATCTGGCCGGGCCGCAGAATCGGTGCCTTGCCACAGGAACCGGGCCGCTGCACCGGCACCCGCTCGCTGCCGTCGAGCGGACCTTCGACACCGTCACACCCCGCCGGAATCCCGGTATCAACGCCTCCCTCAGTGCCCGCGGTGGCGCACGGGCTGCCGGCAGCGTCTACCCCGGCAGGCCCTGGCGCGAGCGGCCCCGGCACCACGATCACAACGACGGGCCCAGGTGCGGCTTTCTCACCAGGCGGTGGCGGCGCGGCCGGTACAGATCCCGGTGCCGCCGCTCGAGACGGTGGGGAAACGACCTCTCGGTCGCCCGGTGGCTGCGCGAGGACGGCACACACCGGGGCGGGATGACCGGCCGCCGGCGCCGCTACACCCACCGCGCAGAGGAGGGGAAAGGTGGTGATCAGGACACGCGTCAATGTGTTCATGGCACAACTGTCGACCGCACAATCCCTGAGCGGGACAACGATTTCCCGATTGTGGACAACTTCGGCACATGTGGATATCGCGCACTTCACGACGGAAATCCCCGGTCGGCGAGCGGGGGCGATTTCGGCCCTGGCCCGTCGCCGCGTAGACTGAACGAGCGGTTTGTGCTCAGCAGCAACACGTGTGCACGGCACGGACCGACTTCGCGCGCCACCCGTGCTCGTCCATCCGGTCGTCGCTCGCAACGCAGACGGTCCGCGAGGGCATGTCAGCGCGAGTTCTCCAGCGGATGAACAGTGAAATCGCCGGCTGGTCCCGATCGGGTCCGGTGGTTTCGGTGGCGCCAGGGCAGTCGATCGCCGATCGGCTGCGTCAACCGGCAACGAAAGAGGGTACGGGAGCTATGGCTGTCGTAACTATGAAGCAGCTGCTCGACAGCGGCGCGCACTTCGGGCACCAGACTCGTCGGTGGAACCCGAAGATGAAGCGGTTCATCTTCACCGACCGCAACGGCATCTACATCATCGACCTGCAGCAGACGCTGACCTACATCGACAAGGCCTACGAGTTCGTCAAGGAGACCGTCGCCCACGGTGGCACCGTTCTCTTCGTCGGCACCAAGAAGCAGGCCCAGGAGTCGATCGCGGCCGAGGCGACTCGCGTCGGTATGCCCTACGTCAACCAGCGCTGGCTGGGTGGCATGCTCACCAACTTCTCGACCGTCCACAAGCGCCTGCAGCGCCTGAAGGAGCTCGAGGCCATGGAGCAGACCGGTGGCTTCGAGGGTCGCACCAAGAAGGAAATCCTCATGCTCACGCGTGAGATGACCAAGCTGGATCGCACCCTCGGTGGTATCCGCGACATGGCCAAGGTGCCCTCGGCCATCTGGGTCGTCGACACCAACAAGGAGCACATCGCCGTCGGCGAGGCTCGCAAGCTGAACATCCCGGTCATCGCGATCCTGGACACCAACTGCGATCCCGACCTGGTCGACTACCCGATCCCGGGTAACGACGACGCGATCCGTTCCGCCGCTCTGCTCACCAAGGTCGTCGCCTCCGCGGTGGCCGAGGGCGTGCAGGCCCGCGCGGGCCGCGCTTCCGGCGATTCGAAGCCCGAAGCCGGTGCCGGCGAGCCCCTCGCCGAGTGGGAGCAGGAGCTGCTGGCTCAGGCGACCCCGGCCGCTGAAGCCCCCGCCGCCGAGGCCCCGGCCGCCGAGACCCCGGCCGAAGCCGCTGCCGAGGTGAAGGCCGACCCGGCCCAGCACACTCCGGCCGACTTCTGAGCTGATCGGTAGCACACTGTTCACCTTGCCGACCCGTCTGAATTCAGACGAGGTCGGCAAGGTGGCGTAAATACCGAACGAACAACTGCCTGGCCCGGCCGAGACATCAGCTCTGCTCTGGTTTCTCGGCCGCCTCGATCTGGACTGACCAGAGGGTGCGACGAAGGAGCGCCCGCCGGGAGGGAAGATCGAGGCCCCCAGGGCCGAGAAACCCGCGGCGCCAGCCGCCATAGACACAGGAGGCTCGCCCCCGATGGCGAACTACACCGCTGCTGATGTGAAGCGGCTCCGGGAGCTCACCGGCTCCGGCATGATGGACTGCAAGAACGCGCTGGCCGAGTCCGACGGCGACTTCGACAAGGCCGTCGAGGTCCTGCGCATCAAGGGCGCCAAGGATGTCGGCAAGCGTGCCGAGCGCGCCACCGCCGAGGGTCTGGTCATCGCCAAGGACGGCGTCATGATCGAGATCAACTCCGAGACCGACTTCGTCGCCAAGAACGCCGAGTTCCAGGAGCTGGCCGACGCGATCGTCACCGCGGCCGCCGCTGCCAAGCCGGCCGACCTGGATGCCCTCAAGGCGCTGAAGCTGGACAACAGCACCGTCGACGAGGCCGTGCAGGCGCTGGCCGCCAAGATCGGCGAGAAGCTGGAACTGCGTCGCGTCGTGTCCTTCGACGGCCCGGTCGCCACCTACCTGCACAAGCGTGCCTCGGACCTGCCGCCCGCCGTCGGCGTGCTGGTCGAGTACGAGGGTTCCGGTGACGCCGCCGCCGAGGCCGCTCGTGCCGCGGGCATGCAGGTCGCCGCGCTCAAGGCCAAGTACCTCACCCGCGACGAGGTGCCCGCCGAGACCGTCGAGAACGAGCGCCGCATCGCCGAGCAGACCGCGCGCGAAGAGGGCAAGCCCGACGCCGCACTGCCGAAGATCGTCGAAGGCCGCGTCAACGGCTTCTTCAAGGATGTCGTCCTGCTCGAGCAGGCCGCCGTCACCGACTCCAAGAAGACCGTCAAGGCTCTTCTGGAGGACGCCGGCGTGACCGTGAAGCGTTTCGCGCGCTTCGAGGTCGGCCAGGCCTGATCAGGCCGACCGACGCCCCCGATGCGCTCAGCATCGGGGGCGTTTTGCCGTGCGCCGCCGACGCGCGGACCGATCCGGCGCGGGCCGCGCGCGAGGGGGTCTTGTGTGGTGGCGGTAACCGGATAAGGCAGGATGGATGCCGCTCTGCCTTGCTGTGCGGCCTGCTCCGCGCGCCCGCAGTTCGAACCGATCTCACCTCGCCGAAGGAGACGAACACCCATGACCGACCCGGGTAACGACCGCCCTGGATATCGCCGGGTGCTGCTGAAGCTGGGTGGGGAGATGTTCGGTGGCGGTGGTGTCGGGCTCGATCCCGATGTCGTGCAGACCGTGGCCGAGCAGATCGCCGAGATCGTCGAGACAGGCGTCCAGGTGGCCGTGGTGATCGGCGGCGGCAACTTCTTCCGCGGCGCCGAGCTCGAGGAGCGCGGCATGGAACGCGCCCGCTCCGACTACATGGGCATGCTCGGCACCGTGATGAACAGCCTTGCGCTACAAGACTTTCTGCAGCAGCAGGGGGTGGATACGCGCGTGCAGACCGCCATCACGATGGGCCAGGTCGCCGAGCCGTACCTCCCGCTGCGCGCCAAGCGTCACCTGGAGAAGGGTCGCGTGGTGATCTTCGGTGCGGGCATGGGCATGCCCTACTTCTCCACCGACACGACCGCGGCCCAGCGTGCGCTCGAGATCGGCGCCGACGTGGTGCTGATGGCCAAGGCCGTCGACGGCGTGTTCGACGCCGACCCGCGCGTGGACGACAACGCCAGCATGTTCACCGAGATCACCCACAAGGAAGTGATCGAGAAGGGTCTGAAGGTGGCCGATGCCACCGCTTTCAGCCTTTGCATGGACAACCAGATGCCGATGCTGGTGTTCAATCTGTTGATCAAGGGCAATATTGCTCGTGCGGTCGCCGGTGAACCCATCGGCACCTTGGTTCGGTCCTGACCCCGCACTCGCGGACGATGACGATGACGACGCTGTGGAGGAACCGGTCGTGATTGATGAAGCGCTCTTCGATGCCGAGGAGAAAATGGAGAAGGCCGTCTCGGTAGCGAAGGACGATCTGGGCAGCATCCGCACCGGGCGCGCCAACCCGGGCATGTTCACCCGGGTCCTGGTCGACTACTACGGCACGCCGACGCCGATCACCCAGATGTCCAGCATCTCCGTGCCCGAGCCGCGCATGGTGGTGATCAAGCCGTACGAGCAGAGCCAGCTCGGTCCGATCGAGAACGCCATCCGCAACTCCGATCTCGGCGTGAACCCCACCAACAACGGTGACATCCTGCGCATCACGATCCCGCAGCTCACCGAGGAGCGGCGCCGCGAGATGGTGAAGATGGCCAAGGGCAAGGGCGAGGACGCCAAGGTCTCGATCCGCAACGTCCGTCGCAAGGCGATGGAAGAACTGGGCCGGATCCAGAAAGATGGTGAAGCGGGCGAGGACGAGGTCGGGCGCGCCGAGAAGGAGCTCGACAAGACCACCGCCAAGTACGTGGGCCAGATCGACGAGCTGGTCAAGCACAAGGAAGCCGAACTGCTCGAGGTCTGAGCGCAGATCTCGCCAGTCCCGCTCGTGCGGGGGATGAACGGAACGACGAGTTGAGCGACGGGACAATCGTGGCCGAAGACGCCGCCGCCACAGGTGCGGCACCGGAACCGGAATCGCCGCCGGACACGGTCGAGCCGACCGGCGCGGCCGCGGCAGGGGACGAACCCGGCGCGGCCGTGCCGCAGGAACAGCCGCAGGCTCCGGCCTCGCGGGCGGGTCGCAACCTGCCCGCGGCGCTGGCGGTCGGCTTGGGCCTCGGGTTGTCGCTGATCGCGATCCTGTTGTTCGTTCCGAAGGTGTTCATCGGCGTCGCCGGTGTCGGTGTCGGCGTGGCCATGTGGGAGGTCACCAAGCGGCTGCGCGAAGCCGACGTCCTGGTGCCGCGCATCCCGTTGCTCGTCGGCGGCCAGGCGGTGTTCTGGCTC
Source organism: Nocardia sp. GTS18 (assembly GCF_013839555.1). Classification (NCBI taxonomy): domain Bacteria; kingdom Bacillati; phylum Actinomycetota; class Actinomycetes; order Mycobacteriales; family Nocardiaceae; genus Nocardia; species Nocardia sp. GTS18. The sequence continues at coordinate 28,806 of NZ_JACBIU010000003.1, forward strand.
GGCTGGCCGTGGGGCGCGAGCGGGGTGCTCGGCGCGTTCGCCGCGACGGCGTTGACCTGCATGGTCTGGCGCCTGTTCGATCACGGCCTGAGCACCGCGCCACGGAACTTCCTGCGCGACACCGCGATCGCGATCTTCACGCTGTCCTGGATCCCACTGCTCGCGGCGTTCTCGACGCTGCTGCTGCTCGAACCCGACGGCAACCTGCGGGTGCTCACGTTCATGATCCTCGTCGTCTGCTCCGATGTCGGCGGTTACGTCGCAGGCGTGCTGTTCGGCAGGCATCCGATGGTGCCCGCGATCAGCCCGAAGAAGTCGTGGGAAGGGTTCTGCGGTTCATTGGTGTTCAGCGTGATCGGTGGTCTGCTCACCGTCACGCTGCTGCTCGAGGCCAACTCGATGATCGGTGTGGTGCTCGGTGTCGGCCTGGTGGTCGTAGCGACCCTCGGCGACCTGATCGAATCGCAGATCAAGCGTGAACTCGGTATCAAGGACATGGGCACGCTGCTGCCCGGACACGGCGGGATAATGGACCGGCTCGACTCGATGCTGCCCTCGGCGTTCGTGTCGTGGCTGGTACTCAGCGCGTTGGTCTGAGGCGCTCAGGGTTGCCGGGCGGCATGGCGTAACTGCAGGATGCGGATGCCGCCGACCAGCCCCATCACCAGTGCGCCGAGGATCACCGACAGCAGCACCATGATTCCCAGCGGTAGCGAGAAGCTCCAGAACAGCAGCGTCACCTGCACCTTGTCGAGATTCTGCAGGATGAAGATCAGCAGGACGATCCCGAAGATCGCGGCAGCGAGCAACGCCATCCACGTGTAGCCGGTGCGCGACCGCACCAGCGCGTCCGGCTTCGGTCGTTTGACGGGTGCGTGCGTGGCAGGCGCATGCTCGGGTTCCCGGCCGGCGGTGGGCTCGGCCTCAGGCTCGCGCGCCGGTGGCGTGCCTGATTCTGCGTTCGTGGACATACCTCGATCATGGCCGACCGCTATCACCGCTGCACGCATCTTCTCGATAACGGCGCCCGGCGTGGCGGCCCGGTCGCGGCGTTTGGGACAATGGAGGAATTATGGCCACCTCCCTGCCCCTTGTGTTCGATGCCCCGCGTCGCGGTATGCCGCCGCGCCACCTCGCCGATCTCGACGCGGACGAGCGCAAGGCCGCGGTGCAGGAGCTGGGCCTGCCGAAGTTCCGCGCCGATCAGCTGGCCCGCCAGTACTACGGCCGCCTGCAGTCCGATCCGGCGCAGATGACGGATCTGCCCGCCGACGTGCGCGAGAAGGTGGGCGAGACGCTGTTCCCGCCGCTGCTCGACGTGGTGCGTCACCTGGCCTGCGACGAGGGCGACACCCGCAAGACACTCTGGCGCGCACACGACGGCACACTGCTCGAGAGCGTGCTCATGCGCTACCCCGACCGCAACACGCTGTGCATCTCCAGCCAGGCGGGCTGTGGCATGGCGTGCCCGTTCTGTGCGACCGGGCAGGCGGGGCTCACCCGCAATCTGTCGACCGCCGAGATCGTCGACCAGGTGCGGGCCGCGGCCGCCGCCCTGCGCGACGGCGAGGTACACGGCGGGCCGGGCCGCCTGTCCAACATCGTGTTCATGGGCATGGGTGAACCTTTAGCTAACTATCGTCGAGTAGTGTCAGCTGTCCGGCGTATTACGTCACCTTCGCCGGATGGTTTCGGCATCTCCCAGCGCAACGTAGTTGTCTCGACTGTTGGCCTGGCCCCTGCTATTCGTAAGCTCGCGGACGAAGATCTCTCGGTGACTTTGGCTGTCTCCCTGCACACTCCGGACGACGAGTTGCGAGACACGTTGGTGCCGGTCAACAATCGCTGGCCGGTCGCCGAAGTCCTGGATGCCGCACGGTATTACGCCGACAAGTCGGGCCGTCGCGTCTCGATCGAGTACGCCCTCATCCGGGATGTTAACGACCAGCCCTGGCGTGCGGACATGCTCGGCAAGAAGCTGCACAAGGCATTGGGGTCCCGAGTGCACGTCAACGTCATCCCGCTCAACCCCACCCCCGGCAGCAAATGGGATGCCGCCCCCAAGCCGGTCGAACGCGAATTCGTCCGCCGCGTGAACGAGCAGGGCGTGCCCTGCACGGTCCGCGACACCCGCGGTCAGGAGATCGCCGCAGCCTGCGGCCAACTCGCCGCGGAGGGCTAGCGCGCGACGGCGCTAGGGGCATCTTGGGCCGGGACGTAGCAGTGGTGGTGCCTGCCTGTAGATCCAAACGGAATCGGAGCATCACGGGCCCGCCCCGTTGAAACGGGGAACCGGAACCTGCTGGCAGGTGATGGTCCGGCTCGAATGTCTCTGCAGGCAGTTAATCCGTTCGATCTCATTCCAACCTGGCAATTAGGCGCCCGTAGTGAGATCGCGGCAGCATGATGACGATTGGTTGTGTGGAGGAGCGAGGGTTGCGCGAGCGCCCCAGCCGCCCCCTCCATTCCGTGGCATCCAAATGGATACAAGCGCAGCCTTGTTGGGCTGGCCATTACTGGCCCGCGCCATCTGACCGTTAGACGTACGTCTGAAGCAAGTTATTCGAGGAAGTCCAACGACATGTAAAGCCCAGGCTGTGCTGTTCCTTGTTGTCTCCTAAGATTAGGCCGAGACGACACGGAACGAGGAGGTGCCCGCGTGTCCTTGGCGGCCCAGCCGAACGCAAGCAGCGGTGCCCCCGAACTCACCGACGTTCCTGTCCCCGTCGCGTCCGGCTCACCAGCCCCGGCACTCCCCGGTTCTCCCGTGCCCCCGGGCCACCGCATCTACTTCTATTCGCCCGACGAATGGGAAGTCTTCATCGCCGAGTGGGCAACCGGAGTCGCCACCTCGTATCGACAAATCAAGCAGCTCGGGGGATCCGGAGACCGAGGAGTGGACGTCGCCGCGTTCAAGACCGACCGCGGCCTTGAAGGCGCATGGGACTGCTTCCAGGCCAAGCACTACGACGGATCGCTCACCTTATCGGACGCATTCCCCGAAATGTTGAAGATCTTCTACGGCGTCGTGGATACCTATTACCGTCTGCCGGACAGATATGTGTTTGTCGCACCGCGGGGGTGCGGTCCGACGCTAAATCGTCTCCTGAGCAAGCCTACGGAGCTCCGAAAGAAGTTCCTTGAGCTGCTCGATGCCAGAGGTGCCGCTACGCGGCAGTACGACGAACAAACGCTGCAGTCCATCCGTGAACTCGCCGAGTCCTCCAGCTTCTCGATCTTCCAGTCACTTGAGCTCAACGAGATGCTCGATGTACATCGCGATACCCCGTACTACGCCGTCAGATTCGGGACATCCCTGCCTGCGCGGCCTCCCGTCGGTGAGACCCCGGAGGCTCCGGCACCGGACGAAGCGAGCTATGTCAAGAAGCTCGTGGACGTCTACAACGAGCAGGACCCCGCATCCTGCTCCGATGCTGGCTCGGTTGCCGCGCACGCGACGTACGGTCCGCATCTCCAAAGGCAGCGAGAGGCGTTCTACTCCGCTGAGGCGCTGCGCCTTTACGCCAGGGACTCCGTGCCAGACGGCACGTTCGAGCTCCTCCAAGACGACGTCTACGCTGGCGTCATCGACACGGCAGACGCGAACCATGCCAGCGGCCTTGACCGACTCCGAGCTGTCCTCACGCAGTCTGGCCAACTCGATCTGGGCGCCCACGCGCTCATCTCGGTTTCAAAGCTCCAGGACCGGCAAGGCATCTGCCACCAGCTTGCTAACGCCGAGAAACTGACGTGGGTGGCCGCTGATGAGTAACCCCCTCAACAGCCCTCTCGAAGTCGGGATGCGAGCCCTGATGATCCTGGTAGAAGCTTTTCCCGCACATCTTGACATCAATCGACTGGTGCTCCTTGACCACGGGCTACTCCACAGCGCCGACCTCGATGGCCCCGAGAGCCTCCACCCGCCAATCCCGGTACGAGTCGGCGAACTCGGAGTGAAACGACAGCACATCGAAGACGGTCTCCACGTCATGATCCGGGCGGGTCTCGTGGAGATGTCCGCTGAAGAAAGTGGTATCGAGTTCTGGGCGAGCGAGAGCTCGGAGAGCTTTCTGAGACTCTTTGAAAGCGACTACGCGCACGCCCTGCACGACCGAGCGCACTGGGTCGTTGAGGAGCTCGGTGCCGTTGATGACGCGCTCCTGCGTGAGCGCATGAGAGAGATCTCCTCTCACTGGTCCGAAGAGTTCGAGGTCATCCAGCACGAGAGCGGGGGCGAAATCTGATGGGGCGACTCACGCTTTTGCACCTGACGTTTACCGGCACGAATGCCGCGCCGGCCTCGGTCGACTTCAGCCCACAAGTCACCGTCATCCACGGCCCCTCAGACACGGGCAAGTCGTTCATCGTCGACGCGATCGACTTCGTCTTCGGAGCCAAAGAACTCAAGGAGATCCCCGAACGAGAGGGGTATAGCCGAGTCCTGCTCGGACTCGAACTCGGCAACGGCGAACAAATCACGCTCGCACGCTCGGTGGAGGGCGGTGGGGTCTCCGTCTACCGAGCCGATATCCGCGTCGAGCCCTCAACTCCTGCGGATGAGACGCTCGCGGCGAAGCACAGCGCGGCGAACACGAAGAACATCTCTCGGTTCCTCCTCGATCAAGTCGGCCTCGACGAGAAGCAGGTGAGGAAGAACGCGCGCAACGAGACCAACATGCTCAGCTTCCGCGACCTGACCCGCCTGTGCCTCATCGGGGAGACGGAGATGCAGGCCGAGGAACCCCCCGGCCTCAGCGGCAACCCGGTTAACAAGACCAAGGAGGTTTCAGTCCTCAAGCTTCTCCTGGTAGGCGAAGATGACTCCGCACTGACGGCGGTGCCCTCAGCGCAAGAACAGAAGCGGCTGCGCGGCGCCCGGCAGGAAGTCGTTGAGAGGATGCTCAGCCAACTTGAGTCACAGCTCCAAGACGTTGCTGAGCTAGCAGAGCTCACGACACAGCTCGGCAAGCTCAACCACACGATCGACGAGCACAGCACAATGATCGGCAGCCTCACAGAACAGCGAGGTCAACTGCTCCGGCAGCACAACAAACTTCAATTGGCAGACAGCGCCCAGCGGTCGGAATACTCAGATGCAGCGGCGCTCAGGCAGCGATTCACGCTCTTGCAGAAGCAGTACGAGAGCGATTTGGCACGCCTTGAGATGGTGGCGGAAGCCGGGAATTTGCTCGGATACTTCCGCCGCGGTACCTGTGTGTTTTGCGGTGCGGAGCCATCCAGCCAGCATCTCAACCTGGACTGCGAAGGAGACACGACCAGCTTTGGAGCCTCTGTGTCCTCCGAGACTCGGAGGACACAGGGCCTTCTCGAGGACCTCCGCGTCACGATCGAGAGCTTGGACACACGAACCGAGCACCTTCGCACATCGATCAGAACGGCGCGTAGAGACGCCGTGGCGCTGCAGAAGAGCATTGAGAAGCTCGACGTGACGATGAACCCCGAGACGGGTAATCTCCGCGACCTTCTCACTAAACGCAGTGAGATCGAGAAGCACATGGGTCTCTACGAGCAGGTCAAGACGCTTGAGGAAATGATTCGACGAATCGCTAACGAGACTGAAGCGGAGGTGGCAACAGCGGTCGCGGGCCTTAGCCTCACCGCCGTGCGAGAATTATCGACTGAGATTTCCAGGCGCCTCGCCGAATGGGACTATCCGTCTGCGGCGTCTGTGCGCTACGACCGAAACGAGCTCGACATTGTCGCCGGCGATCAACGGCGCTCGGCTCACGGTAAGGGCGTGCGTGCGGTCCTGCACGCAGCCTTCACGCTCGCCCTCGCCCAGTACTGCTTTGATCGGGAGCTGCCACACCCGGGATTCGTCGTGCTCGACTCACCCCTCGTCACCTACCGGCCGCCAGATCAGCCGACAGGGGGCGATGAGCCACCAGAGGGTGTTGTCCGCGCGTTTTACCGCGATATCCAGGACAACTTTGACGGTCAAGTCATTGTTATGGAGAACACCGATCCACTGGATCCGCTCGGGGCCGACGCCCTCGACATCCCCTTCACGAAGAGCGTCAACGTCGGACGGTACGGCTTCATGCCCGCTGTGGCCGACGAGAGGCCAGCCGACACCTTGGCGATCGATAGCTGATTGCGGGGTTCACTGCTTACCGTTCCTGGTCATGGGTGTCCCGCAGGATGTCGCCAGCTCGCTGTAGATGTGTGCCTCCGACGTACTCGCTCCATCCTCCGGCAGCAATTACGTCCACGACTACATCTCCCGATTGGACGCGGGTGCGGCCGCAACTCGTGACGGTTCAGGGCCGACCGCCTCCAAACTCCAAAATATTGGCGGCGAGCCCAGCGAGATCGAAATTATTCCTTCCGATTGATCTCGTTGCTTAGCGCCGTCCGCGTCCTACATAAGGACTGCCACCGATACGCCGTGGTATGCAAACCGTCCAATGGCTGCTGGAAATCCCTCCGGGGCGCGACTGATTCCGCCTTGAAGTTCTCGACCTCCGTGTAGTTAGCAATTGCCTCGCGGAGCTCTTCAGCTATCGGAGTATAGGCCACGATAAGCCCGTCAGTCTTATTTCTGAATGGACGGTTGACGCGGGATAGCAACTGCAGGAGTCGAGGTCCTTGCATTGGCCGGTCTATGTAAACCGTGTGCATCGCCGGAACATCTAACCCTGTCAAAAGAGAGTCGCAAACGATAACCATTGATAACTCATCGTCCGGATCGCGTAGCCGAGAAGAGAGATTTTCTCTTTCTGCGGCATTCAACCGATGTTTTATCAGCTCGGGTCCATCGATACTGCTGCTCACCATTACCTTCACGCTCCCTCGCGACACGCTGTCGTCATGCCAGTCAGGTCGCAACGATACAATCTCGCGATATAACATGGCAGCAATCCTGCGTGACGGGCACACGATAATAGACTTTCCAGTCACGCCAGTGTCTTTCCTGAAAGTTGCGGAGCGCTTCTCCCAGTGGTTGACGATGTCATCCGATATTTTGCGAACTCGATCGGGTGCCCCAAATGCTGCATTGAGCAGCTGGTGGTCGTGTCGGGCATTTGATGCATCGGGGGCAGGGGAAAGTAGTTCAGCATTGGCATCGATCGTAGAGTTGAAACCTATTTCAACAGGAAGGTCCATAGGGATGAGATGGCCTTCATAGTAGACTGGAACAGTCATTCCATCACGCTCGGAACGCACTATATCGTATTTGTCGATATATTCGCCAAATACTTCTCGGATATCGCGGCCGGGCTCAGACATGGGCGTACTCGTAAAGGCGATCATCGTGGCATTAGGAAGCGCATCTTTGACGTTTCGTATGAAACCATACAGTGAATTATTGTAACCTCGATGTGCCTCGTGCGCGATAACGACGATGTTGCGTCTATCTGAGAACAAGGACGGGGATGCCACTCCGTCCGGTCCCAGCTGTGCCGTCCGGAACTTCTGTAATGTCGTAAAAATTAAGCCACGATCTTTGCGACCCGCAAGTTCTGTACGCAGATCAATGCTAGATTCGGCTCGTACAGGCAGTGTCGACAAAAGGCTGCAATTCTTAAATCGATAATAGAGTTGGTCAACGATTGCGGAACGATCACCGATCACCACTACCGTTGGATTGCCAAGCGTCGGATTATTCAGCAGCCGACTAACGTAAAATTCCATGGTGGCTGATTTTCCGGACCCCGCTGTGTGCCAGACAACTCCAGCTCGTCCATCTGTCGACATTGCATTAACGGTCCGCGCCAGGGCTTTCCTGACGGCGAAGTATTGGTGCGGTTTCGCGATAGCGAAAGTATCGGGCGTGCCCAAGCCGGGAGATAGATAGATTGATACCAACTCGATCAAACGACCACGATTGAGCATCCCCTGCAGCGCGAGGCTCAGTTCAGAGCTGTCCCATTTTGCAGCAGGCTGCGGCACTGAGCGACCGTCGACGGCGACGTTCCATGGCGCAAACTGCTCATACGGCATGGATCTCGTACCATAGCGAGCGCGAAATCCATCGGTCACCAACCAGATAAGATTGTGTCGCAGAGAATGTTCGAACCATTCGCCATATTCTTTCAGTTGGTTGTATGCGTCCCTGACACCATCCTCATTGTTCGTGGCATCTTTTAGTTCAACGATAACCAGCGGCAGGCCGTTGACGTAGAGGACAAGGTCCAGCCGACGGGACGTAACGCCTTCGCAAATCTTTACCTCCGTCGCCGCCATGAATTCATTCTCATTAGGGTTAACTTGGTTGATGAGGTGCACGATTTCGTATCTCTCATCAGGGCACTCACCCCTGCGCTCGGTTAGTCGTAGGCCATTCACAATCCATTCTTGGATTCGAGCGTTTCCGCGGTCGCCGCAGGAATCGGATGATCGAATCGTCTCGATAGCCCTGTCGACTTGCCGGTCTGATAGCTGTGGATTAATGCGCTTTATCGACTGTCTCAGCCGAGCAGGGATAATGAGATCCGCCCACGATGCTCTCTCGTCGTTGCCGGGAGCAATTTTGGATCCAGGCAGTACTTCCCAGGAAAGAGAACGAAGAACGCCAAGGACAACCTCTGAAAGCGCATATTCGGTTCCTAGCGCCCTGGCCAATATTGTGCGAATCTGAAAGGAGACGGGATGGTCAGATCCATAGGTCAGCTCAAAGTCTGACACTGCTCGCTGGTATAGCGCGATCGCCTGCGTACGTTGGTTAGCAGACATATAAGTATCGGCCAGATTGAGGCATGACGTCAAAGTATGCAGGTGGTTAAGTCCAAGTAAACGTTCTTGATGTGCCAGAGTTTCCTTAAATAGAAGAATAGATTCTTCGACACGATTCGCGGATCGATACGCATATGCAAGGTTATGGCCGGACATCAGCGTGTGAGGATGATCTGGGCCGAGAACGCGAGTTCGATCAGCCAGGGTACGATAGAAAAGTTCGATCCCCTCGGGGGTCCGGTTTACTAGCATGTATGTACCTGCTAGCCCATCACGTGCCGACAAAGTCTCTGGGTCATCCTCCCCGAGAACACGTTTGCTGCCGGTGACTACCCGCTCGAATAAACGTACAGCCTCATCAAGGCGGCCAGACGATCTATAAGTGAATGCAAGGTCATGGCATGTTCTTAACGTCGCTGGATCGTCGGGCCCGAGGCTACGCTCATTCTCCGCCAATGTTTGTTCAAGAAGGTGAACTGCTTCGTGGAGGCGGCCGGCGGATTCGTATGCAAGCGCCAAAGCATTTCGTGGCGCGTGCGCGCTTGGGCGTCGGCGCCCAAGTAGACTCTCTTCATCTGCGACTGTCCGTTCCAGCAGGTCGATGGCTTCATCGGTTCTCCCGGCCAACCAGTAGGCATTAGCCAAACCTTCCCGCGAAGCAATCGTATCTGGGTGTTCTGGACCGAGCAGCCGGAGGTAGTCCGGAAGGAGGGTTGTCCCGATCCGCACTGCCTGCGACAACTCAGATATTGCCGTAAGTTGTTCGACAGTCGTTGCTCTCAGCTGAAGAAGCTGCTGTAGTAATTCACTATCGCCGAGTTCGGTCAGATGCGCGCACGACCATGACCAGAGCGCTTCAACATGGGACGCAGCGATTGAGATATCAATCCGCCGTCTCCAGGCTTCGATTGCATCGGCTGTTAGCATTCCTTCCAGAATGCAATGAGCATCAGTCGCAATCGAAGGAACCTGGCCCGATCGTTCGGCATCACGTTGTACCATCCGCCGAAGCAGGCTATGCATTGCAATAACGCTGTCACCAGCAGAGAACGTGAGAATTGAAGAGTTGACGCACTCTGCAACCGCGGCTCTCGCGGAGATCCCGGACAATCGCGTGAGGGTCCCGACCGCTAGGCCATTAGGGTCCAGAGCTGCGACTACCGCAAGCACCTTCGGCACTCCGAGCGACGCGCCTTGTGCTCGAACGGTGTCGAGGTTGAGTCTCAGTGCGGTGGTCGCGGCCTCTGGGTACTGCTGTCCTGCAGCCTTCTTCAATGCTTCATCCAGTGCATCGGGCGCGCGCAGCAGCTCCAAGTAGTCTCGATATGAAAGATGGTTGTTCCTGATCACCGATGCAGCCGCCGCTACCGCAAGTGGCAAGTCTCCAAGTTCAGCAGCAACGCTGTCGGCACCGGTCTGATCGTCCTGGCCGGTTCGCTGGTTCAGATAGGCAACGGACTCTTCACGGGTGTAGACGTCAACAGGTACCAGTGAGGCTAGTTCATGGAACCTGTGGTCAGTACTGGTGATAACGACCCTGGTCCCCGGGTCCTTGGGCAGGTACCTGTGTACAAGATCTGGATCTTGTGCGTTGTCGAAAACGATCAGCTTCGGATCAGACAGTCGTGCGATGCAGTTCCAGAGTCGATCAAGGGTTCGCTCATGATCTCCGTCGGGATCTGCGACGTCAAGCAGCGCAGCGGCACGTGTAAGACCGGCGAGGAGGTCGCGGGCAGTAGCGGCGTTGAGCCATAGAACCGACCCACCTCTTTCCTGCACCTTCCTTGCATGGGCCGCTGCGACATGGGTTTTGCCGATTCCTCGCATCCCAGTCAAAGCAGCAACCAGCACGCGCGTTGCTCCCTCGAAGTTTCCCTCAAGGGCTTCGACGATCTCCCTGCGCACAAACGCTGTGGGCTCGCGAGGAATATCACCCACGATGAACGGACCGGAGCGGAGTACGGAAGAGTTGCCGGCTGAACCGATGTTCAGCTGGCCGACGTGACCGGCTCCATCGACATGTATCTGTACAGCCTGGTCAGCGGCACGAAAGTTGCGGTCAGCAGTCACGGGGGATGGTTTAGAGGTTCAGGGTCCCGATCGATGTCCCGCCGGTAATGATTGCTTGCTTAGAGCTGTCGTACGACTGGGCGTTGATATTGGTAGCCGACAGACTGAGAGGGACCCGATTGATCAGATCCGTCAACTCGGCCCGGAATTCGTCGTCCCTGGTCGCCGCTTCGCGGATTCGCTCTGCGAGAGTCGTGAGGTTTTCCTGGTCTGGCAAAGTCTCGGCGGACTCCAGGACCCGTGTCATCTCCTGGTCATTGCGGAACCTTCTAGCTACTACACCCTTCACGGCTTTCCATGCGCTCGTCCCGGCATCCTGAGCCACGCCCTCCCCGAACTTGGTAGCCAGCAGCGCCGCCGCCGCAAGACCGAGCGTGATCGGTTCCATAACTGTCCCTCCGCAATCCAGTTGTGCCGCAGTCTATCAAGGGTGTCTAGCTGCTCTGCCGCAAGCACGGCGATAAGTTCGTGGAGAAAAGTTGACGCGCCGCAGCGCGTCGAAGCCCAGGCATCGCAGCCGGTTTGAACCCTTAGAGCACCGACGACCTGTCGGTGTCGGCTGACAAAGTTGACCATATCCGGAGACCTCGCCGTGCCGCCATAAATCGGCGCGCTGAACTGTTGGTTCGAACGGCGGGGTCGCCTCGCGGCGCTGCGGAGGGCGCCGCGCTTTCGACGTCGCGGCGACCTGTGGCTTACGCCAGCTTGCGAGCTGGGCTTCTTTGCCGTTCCAGCTGGTCAGAGCGTTTGTAAAACGGGGGGCATGGGTGAGCCGCTGGCGAACTACAAGCGGGTGGTGAACGCGGTGCGCCGCATCACCGCCCCCGCACCCGACGGTCTCGGCATCTCACAACGTTCGGTGACGGTGTCGACCGTGGGGCTGGCGCCCGCCATCCGCAAGCTGGCCGACGATGACATGTCGGTGCGCCTGGCCGTCTCCCTGCACACCCCCGACGACGAACTGCGCGACACCCTGGTCCCGATGAACAACCGCTGGCCCATCTCCGAGGTGCTCGACGCCGCCCGCTACTACGCCGACAAGTCGGGCCGCCGCGTCTCTATCGAATACGCCCTGATCCGCGACGTGAACGATCAACCGTGGCGCGCCGACATGCTCGGCAAGAAACTGCACAAGGCCCTCGGCCCGCTGGTCCACGTGAACCTGATCCCGCTCAACCCGACCCCCGGCAGCGAGTGGGACGCCAGCCCGAAGCCGGTCGAGAAGGAGTTCGTACGCCGCGTGATCGCCCAGGGTGTGTCCTGCACAGTGCGCGATACCCGCGGCCAAGAGATCGCCGCAGCCTGCGGTCAGCTGGCGGCCGAGGGCTGATTCTGAAACTGTTGCGGCCCAGGCGTTATCGTCGCGGGACCGCAATGATGCACGCGTCCGAGATCGTTGACTATGGCGCGCGAAACAGCCTCTGTCACAGTCACTCTCGAGCTCGAAGCGGGCAATGCCTCGTTGATGACGCTCGGCAAGATGCTCGGGCCGACCGGGGTTCCGCCGTTCGAGGTGAAGCGGAAATACGATGCGGCGACGGCGGATCGGCGTGGGGAGATCATTCCCGCTGTCATCACGATCGATGCGCGCAAGCGGTGGACGATGCGGCTCAAGACGCCGCCGACTGCCTCCCTCATCCGGGCCGCGCTCGGGCAACCGGGATCGCCGCAACCGGGACACAAGCCGGTCGGTGCGCTCAGTCGCGATCAGTTGCGGCGTATCGCGATTCGTAAGCTGCCCGATCTCAATACCACCGATGTCGATGCGGCGATGCGCATCGTGGCGGGTACGGCTCGGTCGATGGGGGTGAGGGTCGAAGAATGACCCGGACCCTGATGGTGTGGTGTGGCCTGCACTAAGTTGGACCGGTAATCGATCGGTTCGACAACGGGGGATCATGCTTGCGACGGGGGATGTTTTCGCGGGGTACGCGATCGAACGACAGCTCGGTCGTGGCGGGATGGGTTCGGTGTATCTGGCCAGGCACCCTCGGCTGCCGCGCCAGACCGCGCTCAAACTGCTGAATCCGGAACTGTTCTCGGACAACGAGATCCGGGCCAGATTCGAGCGGGAGGCCGATCTGGCCGCGCAGCTCGAACACCCGAACATCGTCACCGTGTACGACCGGGGCGCCGACGACGGGCGGCTGTGGATCAGCATGCAGTTCGTCGACGGTGTCGATGCCGCCGCCATCGAGCATCCTGTTCCCGCTGCCCGCGCACTGCACATCATCGAGGGCACCGCCGCCGCACTCGACCACGCGCACGGCAACGGCGTGCTGCATCGCGACGTGAAACCGGCCAATATCCTGCTGGCCGCCGCGAACGGCCCGGAGCGCGTGCTGCTCACCGATTTCGGAATCGCGCGCCCCCGCGACGACGTCCACCACCTCACCCAGACCGGCACCTTCACCGCGACCCTGGCCTTCGCGGCTCCCGAGCAGCTCACCGGCGCCCCACTCGATCACCGCGCCGATCAGTACTCCCTGGCCTGCACGCTGTACTCGTTGCTCACGGGGCTGGCGCCCTACGAGGCGACCAATCCGGTGCTCGTCATCCAGGGGCACCTGCAATCCCCACCGCCGTCGGTGCACCGGCAACGTCCGGATCTGCCCGTCGCCCTGGACGCGGTACTGGCGCGAGCGCTGGCCAAGCGCCCGGCCGATCGCTTCGATTCGTGTGCGGAGTTCGCCGCCGCGGCTCGTCGCGCGCTCACCGGAACGGGTGGGCAACCCACAGTTTTCGCGCCGCGAACCGGAATTGTCCCGGCACCGCACCAGTATGCGCCGCCCATGCGGCAGGGGGTCGCATCCCCTGCCCGGCAGATGGCGGCGCCCTATCCGGCTCGTCCAGTACCTGCGCGACGACAGCGTGGCGTCGTACCGCTGGTCCTGCTGACAGTGCTCGCGGTCATCGCCAGCGCGTCGTATTGGGTCTGGCAGGACGACAGCACGTGGGTCTCGCAGATACTCAACCGTTCCCGTGCCCATCGAGACATCGCCGCGATGTCGGCGGCGTTCCCGCAGATGCTGCCGCCCGGTGAAGCCGACGGATTATCGGCGTCGAATCCGTACCTCACCGGCGTCGGCACCGGTGGCCGGACCTGCGAGGCCTATGTCAATACGACGACCCGCAACGAGCTGATGTGGGAACTGACGTTCCAAGAGGCACACGCCAAATGGGCGTGCAAACCCGCCGATATCAACGCTACGCGCTTCGCCTTCTACGCGTTTCCGTCCGTGGAGTCCGCGAAAGCGGCGGTGGCGAAATTCGAGAGCGAGACCAAAGACGTGGGCAGTGGCAGCTCCGGCACGCGCACCGACGATCACCGGGGCTGGTTCGCCAAGGACAAGTCCGGAAGAGACCAATACGGATTCACCGTGGTCGTCTCCACTTTCAGTGACCCGGGCCGAGAGCGTTGGGTATTCCTGTTCTCCCGGGGTTCGGGACTGACATCGCTGACCGAGGACCTGCCCGAACTGCTGAAGGAACTGACCACCTTCCCGATGAGCTGAAGGATGCCCGCGACGGCACGAACACCGTTTTGGTAGGGTCCAGCGCGTCGGACGACGAGCGAGATTCGGGGGTCAGAGTGGTTTCTGACGGGACGGTATTCGCCGGATACACGATCGACCGGCAGTTGGGTCGCGGCGGGATGGGTTCGGTGTATCTGGCCAGGCATCCTCGGCTGCCGAGGTGGACCGCGCTGAAACTGCTGAATCAGGAGCTGTTCTCCGATGCAGAGATCCGGGCCAGGTTCGAGCGGGAAGCCGATCTGGTCGCCCAGCTCGACCACCCCAATATCGTGACGGTGTTCGACCGCGGTGTGGAGAATGACCAACTGTGGATCAGCATGCAATACGTCGACGGGATCGACGCGTCGATGCTCGATCCGGCGACGCTGCCACCGGATCGGGCGTTGCAGATCATCCGGGAGACCGCCGTCGCCCTGGACTTCGCGCACCGCGCGGGCGTGCTGCACCGCGATGTGAAACCGGCCAATATCCTGCTGGCCAGGTCCAACAGCCAGGAGCGGGTGTATCTCACCGACTTCGGCATCGCGCGCCTACGTGACGATTCCGGTCACCTCACCGAGACCGGCTCGTTCACCGCGACCCTGGCCTTCGCGGCTCCCGAGCAGCTCACCGGTGTCCCGCTCGACCATCGCGCCGACCAGTACTCGTTGGCCTGCACGCTCTACACCCTGCTCACCGGTACCGCGCCGTTCGAGGCGCCGAGCCCGGCCGCCGTCATCACCGGGCACCTGCAGTCGCCGCCACCGCCGGTGAGTCCGCGCCGGGCCGGGCTGCCGCCGAATCTGGATGCCGTGATGGCGCGGGCGCTGGCCAAGCGACCAGCCGACCGGTTCTCCTCCTGCGAGGAGTTCGTCGAGGCCGCGCAGCGGGCCATGCGCACCGGGACCACCGGTGCCCGCCCGATCGCTCGTCCGCCGTCGGGGGCGCACGCTCAGCCGTTCCTGGGGATGCAGCCGATGCGGCCGGTGAACAACTCCGGTGCCGCGATCCCGGTCGCACCGGTTCCGCCGATGGTGCCGCGACCGGCGACCCCCGCTGCCTGGGCCCAGCCCGCGATGCGTGCGCCGATGCCGCCACCGCCGCCCGCGCGCGGCGGTTGGGGGTCCATGTTGGGGATGCTGCTGGTGGTGTTCGCCATCGTGATCGGCATCGCGGTGCTCATCGCTGTGCTGACGAACCTGTGATCGGTGCGCTGACCTCTTCGGCGCGTGCCATATTCTGATCCGAATGAGCGACTTCGACGTCACCGCCGCCGACTCCATCGACCTCGTCCGGCTGCGTCGGTTCGTCGCCGTGGCCGAGGAACTGCATTTCGCTCGCGCCGCGAAGGCGTTGCGGATTCCACGTCAGGCGTTGAGCGCCACCGTGATCGAGCTCGAGGGCGAACTCGGCACGCGGCTGTTCGTGCCCGGCGCGTCGCCGACCCAGCTGTCCGAGGACGGCGCGACCCTGCTCGACCACGCGCGGGAACTGATCCGTGCCGACGAGCAGGCGCAGCGCGAGCAGAAACCGGAGCGGCCCGCGAGCCTGCGCGTCGGTTTCGTGCCGGGGGTGACGGTGTCGAAGTGGGCTCGGGTGTGGGGCGAGCGGCTGCCGGACCATCCCCTCGAGGTACTCGGTGTCCCGCAGGGCGAACAGGAGAGCGCGCTGCGCGAGGGCCGGGTGGACCTGTGCTTCGTGCGGTTGCCGATGGACCGGTCCGGGATGAACGCGATCCCGCTGTGGGAGGAGACGCCGGTCGCGGTCGTGCAGAAGGACGACGCGCTGTCGCTGCTCGATGCGGTGAGCCCGGCCGACCTGGCCGACGAACAGCACCACGACAGCGGCGATCTGGATAAGGCCGCCGACACCCTGGCAATGGTCGCCGCCGTGGGGGGAGTGGCGATCGTGCCGCAGTCGATCGCCCGACTGCATCATCGGCGCGACCTGGTGTACCGCCCGATCAGCGACACCGAGTTCACCCGGATCGCGCTGGCCTGGCCCGCCGACGGAGATTCGGAACTGGTCGAGGAATTCGTCGGCATCGTGCGCGGCCGTTCGGCCAACAGCTCACGCGGCGCGGAACCGGCCAAGCCCGCGCAGGAGCGTGCGCCCAAGAAGCAGGCGCCCAAGAAGCAGACCGCGCAACGCAAACCCGCCAAGACCGGCCGCAAGCCCGGCGCCCGACGCGGCCGCTGACACGACGATGCCTGCGGCGCGATCGAATCGCGGCCGCAGGCATCGGTGCGGGTGTCTACCTCGGGATGCGCTTGGTGAGCGAATCGACGACGAGGATCAGCGCGAGCAGACCGGCGAACACGATGAGGAAGATGTCCTCGACGTGGCCCTGGTGGTTACCGATGGTCATGCCGAGCAGCGCGATCACGACGAACCAGCCGGCGATGCGGAAGGTCTTGGGCGACTCGCCGCTCCAGCCCCACGCTGCCGAGGGCACCTCGGCGGGGTCGACGCTGGTGGCGACGGCGCGCTCGGTGCTGGCTTTTTCGAGGTCCGTGGCGGCCACGATCGCTCCTTAGGGCTCGAGTTCTGGTTGGGCGAGTGTGCATATCGTGGCATACGACCGTTCGTCGTAGCCAGCAGCCCTGCCACAATGGGCCCGTGTCCCACCACGCACCCCGTGCCGCGCACGGCAATACGGCCTCGACCGACCGGGTGAAGGTGCTGCTCCTTGGCAGTACCGGTTCGATCGGCACCCAGGCGCTAGAGGTGATCGCCGCCAACCCCGACCGCTTCGAGGTGGTCGGGTTGGCCGCGCGCGGCGGCAACCCCGCGCTGCTCGCCGAGCAGATGGCCGCCACCGGCACCCGCAATGTCGCCGTGGCCGATCCCGGCGCCGCCCGGAAACTCGATCTCGATCTGGGCGGGCCGGGGGCGGTGACCGAACTCGTGCGCCGCACCGAGGCCGACGTGGTGCTCAACGCCCTGGTCGGTTCGCTCGGCCTGGAACCGACGCTGGCCACTCTCGAGGCGGGGACCAGGTTGGCGCTGGCCAACAAGGAATCCCTCGTCGCGGGTGGTTCGCTGGTGACCCGCGCGGCCGCACCCGGCCAGATCGTCCCCGTCGACTCCGAACACTCCGCCCTCGCTCAATGTCTGCGCGGCGGTCGTGCCGAGGAAGTCGACCGGTTGGTGCTCACCGCCTCCGGCGGCCCGTTCCGCGGCTGGACCACCGAGATGCTCGAATCGGTGAACCCCGACGAGGCGAAAACGCATCCGACCTGGTCGATGGGTCCGATGAACACGCTGAACTCGGCCTCGCTGGTGAACAAGGGTCTGGAACTGATCGAGACCCACCTGCTGTTCGGGGTGCCCTACGACCGCATCGATGTCACCGTGCACCCGCAGTCGATCGTGCATTCGCTCGTCACGTTCACCGACGGCTCCACCCTCGCCCAGGCGAGTCCACCGGATATGAAGCTGCCCATCGCCTTGGCGCTCGGTTGGCCCGAACGCCTGCCCGGCGCGGCCACGCCCTGCGATTTCGGCACGGCGTCGACCTGGACGTTCGAGCCCGTCGACGACGCGGTCTTCCCCGCTGTACGTCTGGCCAGACAAGCCGGGGAGGCGGGTGGCAGCGTCACCGCCGTCTACAACGCCGCCAACGAAGTCGCCGTCTCGGCCTTCCTCGACGGCGCGATCAGCTTCCCGGCCATTGTGCGCACCGTCACCCGCGCGGTCGAGGCCGCGGACCGCTGGCGTGCCGAACCCGATACCCTGGACGACGTCCTCGCGGCCGACCGCTGGGCCAGGGAGTTCGCCGCCGAGGCCATCGCCGAAGTACCGACGCCCTGACCTGACCGACTCAACGGGACCCCCACGTTTTTCGGTTACGAGGCCGAAAAACCGCGGCGCCAGCCGCCAAGAACAGAGAAAGGGCCAGATGGTATTCGCGTTCGGGTTTGCCCTGTTCGCCGTCGGTATCACGATCTCGATCGCGTTGCACGAATGCGGGCACATGTGGGCCGCGCAGGCGACCGGCATGAAGGTGCGCCGCTACTTCATCGGTTTCGGGCCCCGGGTCTTCTCGTTCCGTCGTGGTGAGACCGAATACGGCCTCAAGGCGCTGCCGCTCGGTGGTTTCTGCGATATCGCGGGCATGACGGCCCTGGACGAGCTGGAGCCCGAAGAGGTGGACCGGGCGATGTATCGCCAGTCCACCTGGAAGCGGCTGGTGGTGATGTTCGGTGGCATCGCCATGAACTTCCTGCTCGGTTTCATCCTGCTGGTGGTGCTCGCGGTGGGCTGGGGTCTGCCGCAGCTCGAGCAGCCACCCGCCACCGCGCTCGGCACCATGAGCTGCGTCGCCCAGGAGACGCCGGACAAGAAACTCGCACCGTGTACGGGTGACGGTCCGGCTCAGCGCGCCGGTTTACGGCGTGGCGACGTGGTGAAGGCGGTCAACGGCGTCGAGGTGACCACCTGGGCGCAGTTCCAGGCCGAAACCCAGAAGCAGACCGGCACGTTCACCTACACCATCGAACGCGACGGCGACACCCTCACCGTGCCCGTGACCCCGGAGCGGGTGATGCGCTCGCCCAAGGAGGGCCCGGCCCGCGAGGTGTCCGCGGTCGGCGTCGGCCCGGATTACGCCGAACCGCAGCAGTACGGCGTGGTCGACGCGATTCCGGCGACCATCGTGTTCACCGGTGACTTCTTCGTCGAGACGGTGAAGTCGCTGGCCAAGATGCCGCAGAAGGTGTCGGCGCTGTGGGAGGCCGTCACCGGTGGTGAGCGCGACCCGGAGACCCCGGTCAGCGTCTACGGCGCGAGCCGGATCGGTGGCGAGACCGCCGAGCGTGGCCTGTGGGGCATGTTCATCCTGGTTCTGGCCAGCCTGAACTTCTTCCTCGGCGCGTTCAACCTGCTGCCGTTGCTCCCGCTCGACGGCGGGCACATCGGGGTGGTGCTCTACGAGAAGGTGCGCGATGTGGTGCGCTCCTGGCGCGGCAAAGCCCCCGCAGGCCCGGTCGACTATCTGAAACTGCTCCCCGTGACGTATGTGGCCGTCGTGATCGGCGGTGCGTTCATGCTGCTCACCCTGGCCGCCGACATCGTCAACCCCATTCGCCTACCCTGATCCGCGTACGCCCGCTGTCGCGCCCCTCACAGGGTGCGGTGCGAGCGTGCGCGACTAAGCTCGGAAGCAATCAGCCCAGGTCGATTCGAGATCCGTAGGAAAGAAGGCAGCCGACCGTGACCAGCACCATCGGATTGGGGATGCCCGCCGCTCCCGCTGCTGTTCTCGCACCACGGCGCAAGACCCGTCAGCTCATGGTCGGCAATGTCGGCGTGGGCAGTGACCATCCCATCTCGGTGCAGTCGATGACGACCACCAAGACCCACGACGTGAACGCCACCCTCCAGCAGATCGCCGAACTCACCGCCTCGGGCTGCGACATCGTGCGGGTGGCGTGTCCGAGGCAGGAAGACGCAGACGCCCTGGCGACCATCGCCAAGAAGTCACAGATCCCGGTGATCGCCGACATCCACTTCCAGCCCCGCTACATCTTCGCCGCCATCGATGCGGGCTGCGCCGCGGTGCGAGTGAACCCGGGCAACATCAAGGAATTCGACGGCCGCGTCGGCGAGGTCGCCAAAGCCGCGGGCGCGGCGGGCATCCCGATCCGCATCGGCGTGAACGCCGGTTCGCTGGACAAGCGGATGATGGAGAAGTACGGCAAGGCCACCCCCGAGGCACTGGTCGAGTCGGCGCTGTGGGAGGCGAGCCTGTTCGAGGACCACGGCTTCGGCGACATCAAGATCTCGGTCAAGCACAACGACCCGGTCGTGATGGTCGAGGCCTACCGTCAGCTCGCCGCGCGCAGCGACTACCCGCTGCACCTCGGTGTCACCGAGGCCGGCCCGGCGTTCCAGGGCACCATCAAGTCGGCGGTCGCGTTCGGCGCCTTGCTCAGCGAGGGCATCGGTGACACGATCCGCGTCTCGCTGTCGGCGCCGCCCGCCGAAGAGGTGAAGGTCGGCGGCCAGATCCTGCAGTCGCTGAACCTGCGTCCGCGCAAGCTCGAGATCGTGTCGTGCCCGTCGTGCGGACGCGCCCAGGTGGATGTGTACACGCTGGCCGACGCGGTCGCGGCCGGTCTCGACGGCCTCGAGGTACCGCTGCGCGTGGCTGTGATGGGCTGCGTGGTGAACGGGCCCGGCGAGGCTCGCGAAGCCGATCTCGGGGTGGCCTCCGGCAACGGCAAGGGGCAGATCTTCGTCAAGGGCGAGGTCATCAAGACCGTGCCGGAAGCGCAGATCGTGGAGACCCTGATCGAGGAGGCGATGCGGATCGCCGAGGAGATGGGCACCGAGCCCGGCGCGCAGCCGGTGGTCACCGCGGGCTGATCCCTCACGGTCCGGCGACGGATTCACCTCGACCCGTACCACTGCGCCCGCTTTCGTGGCAGGCTGGTGCCGTGCGGAGTCTGCTGGAGCCGACGCGACGGTCCAAGGCCACCCCCGCGCGTCCGGTGACCGTGCGGGACCTGGCCGAGGTGCTGCGGGTCCTCGATGCCGATCCGGTCGCCTCGTGCATGATCGCGGCCCGTGTCCAGGAATTCGGCCTCGACACCCGTTCCGGTGTCGGCGAGTTGTGGAGTCGCGGCGGTCCCGCCGACTCCCTGTGCTTCTCCGGTGCGAACCTCGTTCCGCTGCGCGGTGACCAGCAGGCCCTTCGCGCGTTCGCCGATCGGGCCACCAGGTGGCCGCGCGTGTGTTCCTCCGTGGTCGGCAGGCAGGAGCTGGCGCTGCCGCTGTGGGAAATGCTGGCGCCGAGCTGGGGACCGGCGAGGGAGTTGCGCGCCGACCAGCCGCTGCTCGCCCTGGCCCAACCTGCCCTCGCCCGCCCGGACAGCGCGGTGCGACGAGTGCGACCCGACGAGATCGACCGCTACCTCACCGCCGCGATCTCCATGTTCATCGAGGAGGTCGGCGTCGACCCGCGCGCGGGCGACGGTGGCCGCGGATACCGCCGCCGCATCAAGAGCCTCATCGAATCCGGCCGGGCCTGGGCACGTTTCGACGACGGCGAAGTGGTGTACAAGGCCGAGATCGGGTCGTTGTCCCGGCGCACCGGTCAGATCCAGGGCGTGTGGGTACATCCCGAACATCGCGGTGCCGGGGTGGGCACGGCGGGAACGGCCGCTGTCGCGAATGCCGTTGTGTCGACCGGCCGTACGGCCAGCCTGTACGTGAACGACTACAACCAGATCGCCCGACGTGCTTACAGCCGTGTGGGTTTCCGTCAGATCGCCACCTTCGCGACCGTCCTCGTCGATTAGTTTTCCGCCGCTGACCCGGCGTTGTTGCGTCGTCGGCGCCCGGTTCGCCGTTACCATCTGTGCCGATGAGGACTCGGATGTTCACCACCTGTGCGGTGCTCGCGCTCGCGCTCTCCTCGGGCGCGTGTTCGACGGGTCCGCAGGGACCGGCGCCCGCCGCCCAGGATTTCGCCGAGGCCCTCGCCGACCGCGATCTGGTCACCGCGGGTGGTCTCACGACCGCGCCCGAGAAGGCCACGGCCGCACTCACTTCCACCTGGGACGCTCTCCAGGCCGAGGAGCTGACCGTCCGCACCGGTGACGCGCGCGTGCAGGGCGACACCGCCACCGTCGACTACACCTACGAGTGGACATTGCCCAAGGGCCGCCGATGGACCTATTCGGGTGAACTGCAGATGGGCCGCAGTGACGGCCGCTGGCTGGTGCGCTGGACCTCCACCGACATCCACCCCAAACTCGGCGACACCCAAAGCCTGGAGTTACGAACCCAACCCGCGCCGCGCGCGCGGGTCAACGAGTCGGCGGGCAGCGATGTGCTGGTGCCGGGCAAGGTGTCACGGGTGCGGTTCACGGTCGCCGACGCCCCGGATCCGGAGCGGGTCGCGGGTACCCTGGCCGGTGCGCTGAGCCGCATCGATCCGGTGGCTTACACCCCGCAGGCCATTCTGTCGGCCGCGCGCAAAGCCGATGGGGCGTACACGGTCGTCCTGCTCAGCGAGTACGAGGCCGAGACGCTCGGCGCTCACCTGATCGGTCTGCCGGGGGTGACGCTCACCCAGGAGTGGGACATGGTGCCCACCGATCGCAAGTTCGCCCCCGACCTGCTCACCCAGGTGCGCAAGACCGTGATCGCCGAGGTCGACGGCAAGGCGGGCTGGAGCGTGGTCACCCGCAACGCCAACGGCGCGGATCTCGATGTGCTGCACGAGGTCCCGGCCCAGCCGGCACCGTCGTTCGCGCTCAGTATCGACCGTTTCGTGCAGAATTCGGCGCAGCACGCGGTCGACCTGCGCACCGAGCAGACGATGATGGTGGTGATCCGGCCCTCGACCGGCGCGATTCTCGCGGTGGCCCAGAACAAGGCCGCCGACCGCGACGGACCGGTGGCCACGAGCGGTCAGTACCCGCCCGGCTCGATCTTCAAGACGGTCACGGCGTCGGCCGCGATGGCGGCGGGGATCGCGACGCCCGAGACGGTGCTGCCCTGCCCGAGCCGGACAACCATCGGCGAGCGGACGATTCCCAACTACAACCTCTTCTCGGTGGGTGATGTGCCGATGGCCACCGCCTACGAGCGCTCCTGCAACACCACCTTCGCCGGGTTGGCCAGCAGGCTCGAACCCGACGCGCTCACCGAGGCCGCCGCCCGCCTCGGTATCGGCCAGGACTACCGGGTGGCCGGGTTACCGACGCTGTCGGGGTCGGTGCCGCCCGCCGACGGGCTGGTCCAGCGCGCCGAGGACGGCATCGGCCAGGGCCGGGTGGTGACGAGCCCGTTCGGGATGGCACTGATGGCCGCGGCGGTGGCGCACGGGTCGGCGCCGGTGCCGTATCTGATCGCGGGCAGGCCAACCGAGATCGTCGGTGAGCGGCCCGAACTCGCGCCCGAGGTGGTCGAGGGGCTGCGTGCGATGATGCGAATGGTGGTCACCGGCGGCACCGCCGAGCGCATCCGCGATCAGGGCGAGGTGTACGGCAAGACCGGTGAGGCGGAGGTCGACGGCGGATCGCACTCGTGGTTCGTCGGCTATCGCGGCGACATCGCCTTCGCGACACTGCTGGTCAAGGGCGGCAGTTCCGACAACGCGGTCGCCGTCACCCGTGACATGTTCGCGGCGCTGCCGCCCGGCTACTGAGCGCGATACGGCGGGACGACGTAGGCGTCTTTGTCGGTGTGCTCGACCGCGTCGCGATGGACCACTTCATAGCCGGGTGCCGGTTTGGGCGGCGCGGATTGGACTCGGGCGTCGAGCAGATCGATGGCCATGGCTCCGCCGAGAATCATTCCGGCGGTGGTCAAAATCAGGGTGGAACGGCTCATATTCGTCTCCCTCGTCCAGGGTTTCGACGTGTTCCGAATGGGAGAACCGTAGAACGCGGAAGCGCTCGGCAACAGGCGGCGGCAGTAAGCGACACACAATTGTTGCCATATGTGCGGGCGTGTTCGAACGTAATCGCTATGCGACCGTGACGATCCGCCGTCGCGATCGAACGCGCTGCTCAGCGGGTACGTGCAAATGAAATTGCATTGTCACGCACGTTGCAGGGTCGCGCTCAGATGATGTTGCAGGGATTCGCCGACGGCGGCCATCCGCAGCGTGTACTCGATGGTGTCGCCGGTCACATGGAAGGAACGGCCAACCGCGGTCACCGATTTCGCCGACCCGCTCAACCCGATATTCGTCGAATTCAATTCGAGTCGAATTCCGTCGACGGTTTCGGTGAGTGTTCCCTCGCAGATCTCGGTGATTCCGGTGGGGTGGGCGAGCACCAGTTCGACCTTGCCGGGTGCGGGGGCGCGCAGATAGCCCGTCTCCGCGTGCAGCGGGCGGCCGTCGTCGGCGGCCTTGGTTCGCTGCCGGTAGGTCAGGAACGGGCGGCCCAGATGACCGAAGGTGATCTCCTCGAGGTAGTCGAAGGGATCGATGGTCGGGTACTCACCGTGACCTCGCCCGCGCCAGGTACCGAGCAGCGGTGCCAGGGCGGCGACGGCGGGATGCGGGGCGATGGGCGCGCTTGGTTCGACCACGCGCGACAGCCTAGACCTGCCACCACAGCCATGTTCACGGCACACCGTCACACGGGTCGGGATAAGGTCAGCGTCGCCTGAACGCCGTCCGGCGGAGGTCGAAAGGAATGAACGTTGAACGGACATGTGAGGGGCACCCGCCGGGTGCTGTCCGGGCCGGTGCGCGGTGCGGTTCTCGGCGCGGTGCTCTTGGTCGCTGCCGCGTGCTCTAGCACCGATCCGGCGGGCGACGGTGTCGCCGCCCTCGACGGCAACCGGTACAGCCGAACCGATCTGGCCGCCAGCTCCGACTCCTATCACGCCCAATTCACCATCGCCGAGATGGTCGACGCCTGGGGTCTGGCGAATCGGCCCAAGGGCGCGGGCGGACATTTCTGGGTCGGCGCGGGTGGTAAGTCGTTCCAGTTCCTCGGTGATGTCAGCGAGTCGACGGATCCGGCATTGCAGAAACTCACCAGGGACCAGTTCGAATCCGTCGCGATCCCGGGCACCGATGCCGACCCGTCCGACAAGTCGGCGGGCAAGACGACCGGTGTGGTGTTCAACCCCGCCCCGATCAATTCCGATCTGTTCGCGGTGCGCGACCAATGGGTCGATCTGAACGGAATGCCGGTTCCGCTCGGCGGTTCGGCGCGATTCATCGTCGGCACCGATTCCGGCCGGATCAACGCCTGGACCGAGCAGGCGCCCGACGGAGCTGTCATCCGCCGCAACGGCGGCGCCAACCAGGTTTTCGACGGTTCGGCCCAGGGCATGTCGTTCCTCGGGCTCGCGCTCGCACCCTCCGGTGACAAACTGCTGGCCGCCGACTTCGGCGCCGACCCGCAGATCCGCACCTTCGACAAGTTCTGGCAGCCGGTGGCGACCACGGGCTTCGCCAATCCGTTCGCCACCGGCAAGCCCATCGACCCCGCCAGTCCGGAGAAGGGCAACAAGGCCGTTCCCGGTGACCCGGCACCGTTCAACATCACCACGGTCGGCAGCCGGGTGTTCGTCTCCTACGCCGTGACCAAGGCCGACAAGAAGGAGCCCGAGGCCTTCGACAAGGGCGAGGAGGTCTCGCTCGACGCCAAGGCCGACGAAGCGGCCGACGGCACCCCGGACAAGGGCAAGGTCGCCGAATTCGACGCGGCGGGCAAGCTGGTGCGCATCATCGACGACGGCGGGCGCCTCAACGCACCGTGGGCGGTGACGATCGCGCCGTCGAATTTCGGTGCACTCTCGGGCAAGTTGCTGATCGGCAATTCCGGTGGTCTCGGCCGGGTCCTCGCCTTCGACGACACCACCGGAACCTTCGTCGACTACCTGCGCGACAGCGACGGCGAGCCGGTCCAGATCGAGGGACTGTGGGCGTTGACGTTCGGCAACGGTGAGAGCGCGGGCGACGCCGACGCGCTGTACTTCACCGCGGGCCCACGTGAGGAGAAGGACGGACTGTTCGGCAGTCTGCGCGCGCTGTAGCGCGGCGGGCACACGCCAGGCGAACAGGACAACCTGGATGTCCGCAGGCCTGTTCGCTTCCGTCTGGCATCGTGGTAGGGGACAGTGGTGGCGGAGTGTTTGCCGGGGTGGCCGAGCCGGAGGTGCCAGATGACGGTGATGCGCTGTGAGACGCGGTTTTCGGTCGACCGGACCAGGTTGCCCGGGCGTGAGCTGATGCTCGCCGCGTTCCGTGGAATGGCCGAGGGCTACCACCCGGTGCTGCACGCGGCGGCCGAGCTCGCGGTGCTGCACCAGGTGCGCGACCGCACGCCGGCCTTCGAGGCGCCCGGCCTCGACCGTCGCCGGGCGCAGCTGATGCGCGCGATCGACCGCTGGGTGATCCTGGCCGCCCCGCTGCCCTCGGCCACCGCGGCCGAGCACTGCGAAACCCTCGGCATGCTCGTCGACCGGCTCGCCGCGCACAGCGCGCGACTGTTCGTCACGATGGCCGACGCCACCGACGCGCAGTTCTACGACGAGTGGGCCCGGCTCGACGACCTCGCCGAGAGCTACCAGCGTCTCATCGACGATCTGTGGGCCGGTTCCCGCTGTCTTCCCTCGGTCGTCCACTGACCGATGCCCCCGGAATTGTTGGCTCGGTAGAACTTTCGTACGACGTATCATTTGTTGTGCGCACAGACGAGGAGCAGGCGCGGACCTGCGAGTGGTCCCGTGAGGTGTACGCCGAACCACGACCCGCTGCCGCGTTGTCGACCGTGCTGCCGATCCGTCCGCGCTCCGATTCGGTCGACGGCACACCGTTGTTTTGTCTCGCCGGTGAGGCGGGCCTGGCTTGGCCGTTCGCCTGCCTGCTCGCCCACCTCGAGCCGGAGGTACCCGTCTACGGACTGCAGACGCTTGGGTACCTGCCGACGATCGGCGACTACGCGCAGCACTTCCTGACCGAGATCCGCCGGATCGCTCCGCAGGGGCCGTACCGGTTGCTCGGATGGTCGGCGGGCGGCCTCGTCGCCCAGGAGATGGCGGTGCGGCTAGGGGAGGACAAGCAGGTTGTCCGGGTTGTCCTCCTGGGCACGGATGCCGGCGCCGCAACGCTGTCACCGACGACGCCGGGCAGATTTGTCGACCGGCTCATCGGCGTCGCGGACAACGAATCCGGTTCGCCCACCCCGGAAACGGGCATTGACACATCAGCGGTCGAATTTAGCGACAGGCTGGCGGGCACGATCGCCATGACGGGCGACGAATTGCGGCACCTGATCGATCACTCCGACGCGCTCGCACGCGCAGCGTCGACCCACCGCCCACGGAGCCTGCCCGGCGATCTCGTCCTGGTCGTCCCCGAGCGCGATCGACCCGATGCGACTGCCGTGGTGGGGGATTGGCGACGGATGGCGGGCACACCGACGGGCCATGCCGTCGACGCGACCCTCGACGACCTCCTCGCACCCGAGGTCCTCGCCCAGATCGCCGACCTGCTCACCGAATGAGCGCAGCTACCGCTTTCGATCCAGCCCGGCCGCGATCTCGTCGCGTGCCCGCTGAATCAGCGCGGCGGAATCACGTGGGCTCAACGCCATGGCCCGCAACTGGTCGAAGATCACGCCGAACCGGCGGATCTCCGAATGACCTTCCACCAGGTCGTGCACCGACATGCTCTCCACGTACACCAGTTCGGGGTCGACCGGATTGCGGAAGTCGAGCAGCGTGAACGACCCGGCCATGCCGGGATGTGCTCCCGCCTCGAACGGCAGGACCTGCAGGATCACGTTCTTGCGCTTGGTCTCCTCCAGCAGCCGGTCGAGTTGGCCGACCATGGTCACCGGTCCGCCGACTACGCGGCGGATGGCGGCCTCGTCCATCACCACCCACAGCTCGAGCGGATCGTCCTTCGTCAGGTTGACCGCGCGGTCCATGCGCGCCTTGGCCCGGCTCTCCATCACGGAGGCATCGAGGCGCGGCATCGACGTATCGATCACCGCCGCCGCGTATTCGAAGGTCTGCAACAGGCCGGGCACAGTTGAGGTCTGGTACTGACGTGCCGAAAGTGCTTCCGCCTCGAAGTTGATGTAGGTGGCGTAGACATCGGACAACGCGCCTTCGTACGCATGTGACATACCCGGTTTGAGTGCGTCGCTGAGCAGGCTCATGGCCTCCTCGCGCATTTTGTCGCTCACCTGGTACAGGTCGAGCATCGCGCTGAGAGTGCGCCGCTGCGGGCGCGCCTGCGCCATTTCGATGCGGTACAGCGTCGTCACGTTGATGCCGGTGCGCGCGCTCACGTCCTCTTTGCTGAGCTGGGCGGATTCGCGCAGCTCACGGAGCATCGCGGCGAGCCTGCGAAGCCGGACGGTGAGTGTGGTTCGCTTGCCTGCCATGGGTGCCCCTTCGCCTGTGGCGCGTCACGTGAATCGCATTATTGCGCTGCTCGCCCATGCTGTCACGTGTTCGGGAAAGAATGCCGGTCGGCCTGTTCGCGGGTGGTCAAGTGACCCGCGGTTCTGTCAGGGCGGCTTTACTGCAGGAGTGACAACGCAATCTTGCGTTTCCCGTTGTGAGCGAGCATGATCCAGTTAGCCTGGTTGCGAGCAAGCCGAACAGAAGACCGGGATAACCGAATCGAGAGCCAATCATGTTGGTATACAAATCTTGGGTGTCGGGTGAATTCGGGGCGTTGCGATGAGCGCGCCGGTGATGGGTGGGGTACTGCCGACGGCGCCACAATTGTTGTGCGCCTTTCAGGGGCGGCGTTTCCAGGATCGCGAATTGCTGCGATCGGCACACGCGCTCGCTGAGCTGCACGAACGGCGGGCACAGGTGCGTGACGCCGCATTGATCACCGAAATAGATTGCCGTCGCGGAGAACTCGTCGACGACATCAACGACTGGATTGTCGCCGAGATTCCGGTGAATCGGACGGGTGCTTCATTGCACACCGAAAGTCTCGGCGCCGTCGTCGACCGGATGGCGCGCAGCTGGGTGGATGCCAACCAGGCCATCGACCTGGACGGCGCGCGAAGCGACAGCACGCACAAACATTGGTATCACCTGGCCGAACTGGTCGACGGCTACACCGACCTCGTCACCGATGTGATCGGTGGCAGGCGAAGGCTGCCCGAGCAGTAGGGGCTACGCGGGTTCCGGTGACAGCCTCGCCTCGAAGGCGACGCGGTCACCACGATAGAGCGAGCGCACCCGTTCGATGGGTGTGCCGTCCGCATCGACACTTCGCCTGTGCAGCAGCAACATCGGCAATGCGGTCGTGCTTTCGAGCAGGCCCGCTTCCCGTGGTGAGGCGAGAACGGTCTCGATGCGTTCCCGCGCACCGGCAAAGCTCACGCCGGTGGCGCGGATCGCGGCGTAGAGCGACGTGGTGGGGTCGTAACTGCCACGAAGCCCGCCGAAACGATGCAGTGGCAGATAGGTGCTTTCCAGGCCGATACGTTCACCGTCGGCGAGCAGGACGCGTTCGAGGTGCATCACCGGCGTACCGGGTGCCACCTCGAGATCGATCGCGGTCTGCGCGTCGGCGGGAACGTCTTCCCAGGCGACGACTATGCGGCCGGGTACGCGACCGAGGCTGATCGCGCCCTCGGTGTAGGAGCGCAGCGACAGCGGCTGGGTGAGTTTGGGCCGCGACACAACCGTTCCGCGCCCGCGCCGGCGAATCCTGCCCTCCACCAGGAGTTCCCGCAGCGCGTGGCGCACCGTCTCGCGCGCCACTCCGAAGCGGGTGGCGAGATCGCGTTCCGACGGCACCGGGTCGCCCTCGTCGAGTTCGGCGAGGATCGCGTCGATTTCGGTGCGGACGCGGAACACCTTCGGGACGCGCGTGGTGTGCGGTGAATCCATGCCGCTCAGCGTACCCGGATTGATCTATACCAAAAGTTAACGCGGTGTTCGCTCCGGCCACACCTATCGGTCTAGACCATTTGCCACTATCGGTGCCATGCGATTGGTCATCATCGGTGGTGGGATTCTCGGCACGGCGCACGCCTGGGCCGCGATAGCCCGCGGCCACGAGGTCGTCCACCTGGAACGCGAACGCGAGGCGCGCGGCGCGACGGTCCGCAACTTCGGCCTGGTCTGGGTATCCGGGCGGTCTGCGGGCGAACTGGAACTCACGCTGCGTTCGCGCGAGCTGTGGGAGGAGATCGGTGGTCGCGTCGCGGGTGTCGGTTTCCGGCCCGCCGGGTCCATCACCCTGGTCCGCACCCCGGCGGAGCTGGCCGTCGCCGAGGCCGCCGCGGCGGGGCCGACCGCTGTCGATCGCGGTTTCACCCTGCTCGAACCCGAGCAGGTGCTGGCGCGTAACCCGGCGCTGCGCGGCAAATACCTTGCCGGCCTGCACTGTTCGACCGACGCGGCGGTCGAGTCGCGCCAGGCGCTGCCCGCGTTGCGTGCCCACATGGCCGCCAGCGGCCGCTACACCTTCCACGAGTCGACCGAGGCCCGGTCGGTCACCGATACCGGCGCCGGTGCCGTGGTGCTCGACGATCAGGGCCGCCGTCACGACGCCGACCTGGTCGTGCACTGCCCCGGCGCGGCGCATTCCGGGCTCACCCGGGAACTGGCCGGTGTGTTGCCGGTGCGCCGGGTGCGGTTGCAGATGATGCAGACCGAGCCGCTCGGCGAAGAACTCACCACGGCGATCGCCGACGGCGACAGCTTTCGCTACTACCCGGGTTTCGCGGGGCCCCAGGTGGATTCGCTCGCACGCGAACAGTCGCAGACCGCCACCGCCGCCGAGCACAAGATGCAACTGCTGTGTGTGCAGCGGTTACACGGCGGGCTGACCATCGGCGACACCCACGAATACACCGAACCGTTCGCCTTCGACGTCGACGAAGCGCCCTACGACCACCTCACCGAGGTGACCGAGGAACTGCTCGGCCGCAAACTGCCACGCGTGGTGCGCCGCTGGGCGGGTGTCTACAGCCAGAGCGTCGACCCGGACGCCATCGTCACGCGGGTGCGGGCCGACACCAACGTGTGGGTGGTGACCGGCCCCGGTGGTCGCGGCATGACGCTGGGCCCCGCCCTCGGCGAACAAACCGCCGACGAGATCGGACTGTGAGGATGACCGTGCACCACAACAACATTCAGCTCGCTGTGCTCGACATGGCCGGCACCACCGTCGCCGACGGCGGGCTGGTGCTTCGCGCCTTCGAGGAGGCGGCGACCGCGGTCGGGATCGAGTCCGACGGCCCACGTCGCGAGACGGCCCGCCGGTACGTGCTCGACACCATGGGGCAGTCCAAGATCGAGGTCTTCCGTGCGCTGCTCGGTGACGAGGACGCGGCCCAGGCAGGCAATCGCGCCTTCGAGGCGGCCTACGACGCGCTCGTCGGCGAGGCCGACATCGCGCCCATACCCGGTGCGGTAGACGCGATCACGGCCCTGCGCGACGCGGGAGTCCGGGTGGCGCTGACCACCGGGTTCAGCCGCGGCACCCAGGACAAGCTGCTGTCCGCACTCGGCTGGGCCGAGCTGGCCGACCTCACCCTCGCCCCGTCCGACGCCGGCCGTGGACGTCCCTACCCGGACATGGTGCTTACCGCGGCCCTGCGACTGCGGGTCGACGCGGTCGACCGGATCGCCGTCCTCGGCGACACCACCAGCGATATCGCGACCGGTCTGGCGGCCGGAGCGAGCATCGTCGCGGGCACCCTGACCGGGGCGCACAGCGCGGCACAGCTGCGAGAGGCGGGCGCGACCCACGTCATCGACTCCGTCGCCGACTTCCCCGCCCTGCTCCTTGCCTGAACTTCCGCTGCGGCGACCGCCGCGGCGAATGCACCTCCGTGAAACGAAAGTTGCTGTCATCGTGCGTACTTCCCTCACCAGACGCCGCCTCGCGCGCACCGCGTTGCTGCTGGCAGGCGTCACCGCCGTCGCGTTCTCCTCGGCGTGTGGCGGCACCGGAACCGAATCGGCCGACGGCCGCACCGTCACCGTGTACTCCGCCGACGGCGTCGGCGGCTGGTACAAGAACCGCTTCGACGAATTCACCGCGCGGACCGGGATCGCGGTGAACCTGGTCGAGGCCGGGTCCGGCGAGGTGGTCAACCGTGTCGACAAGGAACAGTCCAACCCACAGGCCGACCTCGTGGTCACCCTGCCGCCGTTCATCCAGAAGGCCGAGCAGTCGGGTCTGCTGCAGCCCAGCGGTATAGACACCGCCGCGATCCCCGCCGCCGACAAGGATCCCGACGGCAACTACGTGACGATGGCCAACAACTTTCTGTGCTTCATCGCCAACCCGTCGGTCGATGCCGCCGCGCTCACCTGGGACGACCTGCTGAAGCCGGAGTTCAAGGGCAAGCTGCAGTATTCGACGCCCGGCCAGGCCGGTGACGGCACGGCGGTGCTGGTGCTGCTGCAGCAGTTGCGCGGCAAGCAGGGTGCGCTGGACTACCTGGCGGCGTTGCAGGCCAACAATGTCGGCCCGTCGTCGTCGACCGGCAAGCTGCAGGCCAAGGTCGACAAGGGTGAGCTGCTCATCGCCAACGGTGACGTGCAGATGAACCTGACCACGGTGAAGGAGAAGGGTTCGAAGTTCAACGTCTTCTTCCCCGCCGCCGACGGCAAGCGCTCCACCGTCGCGGTGCCGTACATGATGGGTCTTGCCAAGGGCGCGCCGCACAAGGACGACGCCACCGAGCTGATGCGTTTCCTGCTGGCGCCCGAGGCGCAGGCAGCGCTCGGACCCGAGGCGTTCGCGGTGTCGCCGCGTACCGATGTGCCCGCGCCCGCCGAGGGCGGTCCCGCCGCGGCGATGCGTGGTGTCGACGTGGTTCCGGTCGACTGGAACACCGTGCTCACCGAACTGGATGCCGATCTCGCGGCATACCAGAAGGCAACCGGCAGCTGAAACCCCCTGTAAAAGGAGTCGACAATGTCCGATGGTGACGTCCGCACGGGGTCCGTCGTTTCGGCCGGTGCCACCACGACCGAACCGGCGATCGTGTTCGACCGGGTCGGTGTGAGCTACGGCCGGGGCCGCAAGGCCGCTGTCGCGCTGGCCGACTTCAGCCTGCGCGTCGCCGTCGGTGAGACGGTGGCGTTGCTCGGCCCGAGTGGGTCGGGTAAGTCGACCGCGCTCAAGGCGCTGGCCGGATTCGTCCGTCCCACTTCGGGTTCGGTGCGGTTGGCCGGACGCGATGTCACCGCGTTGTCGCCTGCCGAGCGGGGGATCGGCGTGGTCGTGCAGTCGTACGCACTGTTCCCGCACATGAGCGTGCACAGCAATGTGGCGTTCGGGTTGAAGTCGCAGCGGGTGCGGCGCGCCGAGATCGGGCCGCGTGTCACCGAGGCCTTGGAGATGGTCGGTATGGGTGGCTACGCCCAGCGCCTGCCGAGGGAGCTGTCGGGTGGTCAGCAGCAGCGGGTGGCGATCGCCCGTGCGCTGGCCATCCGGCCGAGGGTGCTGCTGCTCGACGAACCACTCGCCGCCCTCGACGCGCAATTGCGGCACTCGATGCTGGGGGAGTTGCAGGAGTTGCGAAAGGCATTGCCCGACACGGCGATGCTGTACGTCACCCACGATCAGGCCGAGGCGCTCGCCCTGGCCGACCGGATCGCGGTGATGCGTGATTCGCGCCTCGTCGACATCGACACCGCCGAAAACCTCTGGCAGCGACCGCCTTCCGATTTCACCGCCGGATTCCTCGGCGGGGCGAACCTGGTGCCGTGCACGGTGAAGCACGTCACCGGGACGGCGGCGCTGGTCACCGCGGGCACCTCGACGCTGCGGGCCCAGGCGCCGGTGCCCGGTGTCGGGCAGGACGAATGGAAGCCGGACGACGACGCGCTGCTGTGCGTGCGCCCGCACACCGTCACCCTCGGCAAGACCTCGGATCGCGACGCGTTGCGCGCCACGGTGCGAAGTGCGGTCTGGCGTGGAGCCTCGACCCGGGTCGAGTTGGATGTCGACGGGTTGCCTTCGGTGCTCGCCGCCGATGTGCCGGGGCATTTCACCGCTGCGGTGGGTTCGGTGGTCGGTGTGGTGTTGCCCGACCCTGCCGGTGTGTTGATCGCGAACACGATCGGTGCGGGTTCTCGCGGCGAGGGGTCGGCATCATGATCTCGGGTGACTTCTCTGCGATGGTCGGACACGACTTCGGTTTGTCCTACGACGGCGAGGTGCGGTGATGAGTGCACCGGTGCTCGACCCTCCCGGAGTCGCCGAGTCGGAAACTGTTGGTACGCAGCGCTCGTGGGTGCCCGTGCTCTGGGCTTTGCCGCCGGTGCTCATCGTGCTCGGCATCGCCGGCTATCCGATTCTTCGAGTCCTCACGGAGTCGACGCGCACGCCGAGCGGGCGCGGCACCGAGGTGTGGTCCTCGGTTCTCGGCTCGGCGGCCTTCCGGGAAGCGTTGTGGCGCACCATCTCCATCGCCGTGTGTTCGACGCTCGGCTGCCTGGTGCTCGGCACGTTCCTCGCGATCGTGCTCGCCTTCGTGCCGTTTCCCGGCTCGGGCGTGGTCGGCAGACTCATCGACACCGTCCTCACGCTGCCGTCGTTCCTCATCACCCTGGCCTTCACCTTCCTCTACGGCACGGCCGGTGCGGTGAACGCCCTGATCACCGAATTGACCGGGGCGACAACGCCTGTCATCGATTTCCTCACCACGCCACTGGGGGTGATCCTCGCCGAGATCACCTTCTTCACCCCGTTCGTGGTGCGACCCGTGCTCGCCGCGTTCGCGCAACTGCCACGCGAACAGCTCGATGTGGCGGCCAGTCTCGGTGCCTCGCCATGGCGGGTGTTGCGACAGGTGGTGCTGCCCGAAGCGTGGCCCGCGCTGGCGGCAGGCGGCAGCCTCGTGTTGTTGCTGACGCTCAACGAGTTCGGCATCGTGCTGTTCACCGGCGCCAAAGGTGTCATCACGCTGCCCGCGTTGATCTACACCCGCGGCATCGTCACCTTCGACCTGCCCGGCGCCGCCGTCCTCGCCACCGTGCAGGTGGTGCTGTCACTCACCCTGTACGTCACCTACCGGCTCGTATTCGCCCGGTTCATCGCCCGTCCGAAGGAGGACTGATCGTGCTCGTCTGGACTCCCCGCGGGAAAGTGCTGGTACTCAGCGTCTTCGGGCTCGTGGTTACGGTGGTCTTCGTCGCCCCGATCGCGACGGTCGTCCTCGCCGCGCTCGCGGGCACCTGGACCGGCCCGCTCCCGTCGGACCTGGGCTTCGCCAATCTCGGCACCGCTGTGAGCGGTGAACAGGCCGCGAGCCTGTCGGTGAGCCTGCAGACCGCGCTGCTCTCGGGTGCGGTCGCCCTGATCATCGGCACCTGGGCCGCCCTCGCGGCCCGTGAAGCACCCACCTGGTTGCGTCGCCTCACCGACGCCGTCTTCCACCTGCCGGTCGCGGTGCCCTCGGTGGCCATCGGCCTGGGCGTCCTCATCGCCTTCAACGAACGTCCGCTGCTGCTGGGCGGCACCAAGTGGATAGTCATCCTGGCCCACACCGTCCTGGTCCTCGCCTACGCCTTCAGCGCTATCTCCGCCGCCCTCGACCGCCTCGACCCCGCCTACCGCCAAGCCGCCGAATCCCTCGGCGCAGGCCCGCTGCGGGTCCTGCTCCAGATCACCCTCCCCCTCCTCCTGCCCGCCCTCGGCGCCGCAGCGGGTCTCTCGATAGCCCTGTCCATGGGTGAACTCGGCGCCACGATCATGGTGTACCCCGCCACCTGGAAGACGTTGCCCGTCAGCATCTTCGCCCAAACCGACCGAGGAGAAGTCTTCGACGCCGCCGCCGCGACAACCATTTTGGTCGCGGTGACTCTCGTAGTCCTCGTGGTGCTCGGCCGGTTGCGCGGCCGCGCAGCCGTGCGCTGAGCGTTGCGTCGACGGCGCGGCCTCGGTCGCCCCGAAGCTAGAGCAGTGCGGCGGCGTCTACCGCGGTGAGACCACCGTCGATGCGCAGGTCGTGGCCGTTGATGTAGGAGGCCTCGGCGGAGGCGAGGAACGCGACGGCGGCGGCGATGTCGTCCACGGTGCCGATCCGGCCTGCGGGGGAGAGGGCCGCGACTCCGGCCTGCGCCGACTCGGAGAGTTCGGCGCGGAAGGCCGGTGTGTCGATGTAGCCGGGGCTCACCGAATTGACCCGGATACGCCGTGGCGCCAATTCCGCCGCGAGCGTTCGCGTCAGATTGTGCACGGCCGCCTTGCTCGCCGAATACAACGCCGCACCCGGCACACCCCGATGCAGGCCGAACGACGCGTTGATGACAATGGAACCGTGGTCGACCAGCAACGGCAACGCCTTCTGGATCGTGAAGAACGCCCCCTTGAAATTGCTGTCGATCACCTGCCCGAACAGGTCGTCGCTCACCTGCTCGATCGTCTGGAACGACCCGATCCCCGCATTGGCGAACACCACATCGAGCCGCCCGAACCGCTCCGAAATCGTCCCCATCACAGCATCCAGGTCGTCGAGATCAGCCATGTCCCCGGCGATCCCGACCGCCCGATCACCTAACTCCCCGACCGCCGCATCGAGCCGCCCCTTGTCCCGGCCGGTCACCACAACCCGCCCACCCTCCGCGATCAACCGCCGCGCAGCAGCCAACCCCATCCCACTGCTACCCCCGGTAACCAGAGCGATCTTCCCGTCGAACCGAAACCTGTTGTGCGTCATGCACTCACCCTGCGCCTCCGTCGAACAGGCAACCAGTGCGCGTTTATCAGGGGTGTGTCACCACCACCCTGGCTACCAGGACGGGCGGCTTCGTCGCGGCTGGTGCCTCAGGCGGATTCGGTGAGGTGGAGGTGGGGGAGGGTGGTCAGGCGGGCGTGGGTGGCTGTGCCCGGTTTCGGGTTGTAGAGGACTACGGACCAATTGGGGTTGTCGGCGACGGTGAGGGTTGTCGCGTCGAAGAACAGTTCGCCTGCTTCGGGATGGAGTAGCGCGTTGACTGCTTGCGCGG
Source organism: Nocardia sp. GTS18 (assembly GCF_013839555.1). NCBI lineage: Bacteria > Bacillati > Actinomycetota > Actinomycetes > Mycobacteriales > Nocardiaceae > Nocardia > Nocardia sp. GTS18. The sequence continues at coordinate 65,522 of NZ_JACBIU010000003.1, forward strand.
GGACACCCACCTCGTGCCGGTCCCACAGTTGTGCGAAATCGGGTGACGATGCCACGAGTTCTTTTGCTACACGGTGGAATTCGTCGTCGTGCGGGGCGAGCGCCGCGTCGGCACGGTAGGCCGCGACAACACCCGGTGCCGCAGCGGCCCAGATCTCGGGCAGGCCACGGTAGCGGGGACTGGTGAAGAAGGTGACGAGGCAGTTGTGTGGCTGCCCGTCGTCGCAGCCGAAGATCCGGCCGGCAAGAGTGTTGAACGCCAGGATGTTCCAGTAGCGGTCGCGCACCACGGCGGGCCCACGCTCCCATCCGTCGATGAGCGCCCGAATCTCCTCGGTCACCGGCGTTCCCGACCCGCTCGCGGGCGGCGGGTTGAGTCCGGCGAGCAGATACAGGTGCGAGCGCTCGGCATCGTCCATCCGCAGCACCCCCGCTACCGCGTCGAGCACATCGCCGGACACCGAAATGTCGCGTCCTTGCTCGAGCCACGTGTACCAAGACACCCCGACCCCCGCCAACATCGCGACCTCCTCGCGCCGCAACCCGGGCGTCCGCCGCCGCCCACCCACGGGCAACCCCACCTCACCGGGAGATATCCGCTCCCGCCGAGCGCGCAGAAACTCGCGCAATTGTTCACGCCGCCGAACCGATGCCGCACCGCCCATGACTCCAACGTAGTCACTCGGGGCGGTGGGGAGATCGGGGGTCGCGGAGTGTGCCGCACCGAACATGACTTCGCGGGTCGGTGTGGTGCGGCACGCTCGGCAGGGATCAATCGACGATCGCCGTGGCTTCGAGTTCCACCATCATGTCCGCTTCGAACAGGGCCTCCACGCCGATGAGCGAGGCGGGGGGCATCGGGTTGGGTAGGCCGATCTCCGCGGCGACGGATTCCACGCCGGACATGAAGGCACCGGCCTGGTCGGGGGTCCATCCGGTGACGTAGAAGGTCAGGCGAAGTACGTCGGCGAAGGTGGCGCCTGCGCCGGCCAGGCCGACGGCGGTGTTGCGGAGGGCTTGGGCGACCTGGCCGGCAAGGTCGCCGGGTGCGACGGGCGTTCCGTCGGCGAGGCGGGAGACCTGCCCGCTGACGTGCACGTGCCGCGATCCGGTGCCCACAGCCACGTGGTGGTAGGGCGCGGGCTGCAGCATTCCGGCGGGGGTGAAGTGCTCGACAGTCATGGTTCTTGCTCCGTTCGTTGTAAGTATCGCTAAGCTACCTAGTGCATAAAGGACACTTCAACGAAACCAGGTTTCAGCATGGATACCGCCGACGAACTCCGCATCGACACCGCGCACCGTGAGCTGCTGGATCAGGTGCTCGACAAGTGGTCGCTGAGCGTTCTCAACGAACTCTGCGAGCGACCGTCCCGGTTCAACGAATTGCGCCGCGCCATCCCCTCGGTAACGCAGAAGTCGCTCACCGCGACCCTGCGCAGACTCGAACGCAACGGGGTGATCGAACGGCAAGTGGTCGGCACCCGGCCGGTCGCGGTCGAGTACCGCATCACCCCGCTCGGCAAAACCCTGCGCCACCCGGTCGACGTCCTGCTCGCCTGGGCGGCCGAACAGATGCCCGCGATCCACCGCGCCCGCGATGCCTACGACGAGCGTGAGGAAGCAGAACTGGGTGCGAGCTGAATCCGGTGGGCCTTGGCTCATCGGGGAGGACTCGACCGCAACGTCGTCGCCTGCGAGTCTGTGTCGGTACCCGGGCTTAGGCTGATGACGTGTCGGTGCTGCCTCTGATCTTCACCGCTGGCTGGGCCAGCGGGATCAACGCGTACGCGGTGGTGTTCCTGCTCGGCTTGTTCGGGCGGATCGGGTGGACCGACGACGTGCCCGCCGGCTTGGAGCGCACCGATGTGCTCGTCGCGGCGGGCGTGCTGTTCCTCATCGAAGCCGTGGCCGACAAGATCCCGTACCTCGACTCGTTCTGGGATGCGGTGCACACGGTCGTGCGTCCGGCATCCGGGGCGGTGGTGTCGGCTCTGATTGCCGGACAAGACGATTCGCTACCCACATTGTTCGCCGCCGCCGTGGGCGGCACGACCGCGCTGGCCAGCCACATCGTCAAAGCCGGTACCCGGATGGCCATCAACACCTCACCGGAACCGGTCACCAATATCGCGATGAGTACCGCCGAGGACTTGAGCGTCGGCGGCATCATCACGCTCGCGGTGTTCTTCCCCGTGCTGGCAGCCGTCATCGCCGCGATCTTGCTGGCGATCGGGTTGTGGGTCGTCTACCTGTGCGCCAGCCGGATCCGCCGCTACCTGCGACGAAGAAGGGAACGGCGCGAGACGCGACCGGTCGACGCGCTCGAGTAGATCACCGCACCTGCGGCGCCACCTTCGAACCGAGCAGATCGATGGTGTGCAGCACCTTCTCCGGCGGCAGTGTGCCCACGCTGGTGTGCAGCATGAACCGGTCCAGGCCGAGGGTGTCGCGGACGTCGGCGATCTTGGCGGCCACGTAGTCGGGGGTGCCGACGAACAACGAACCACTCTGGGAACGCAGCGCGTCGAACTGCTGGCGCGTCATCGGACCCCAACCACGCTCGCGTCCGATCACCGACATCGCCATCGCGTACGGCTCGTAGAAATCGGCGACCGCCTGCTCGTCGGTGTCGGCGATGTACCCGTGCGCGTGCACCGCGACCGGCTGCTTCTCGTGCCCACCTTCGGCCAGCGCCCGGTGATACAGCTCCACCAGCGGCTTGAACCGCGCGGGCTGCCCACCGATGATCGCGATCGCCAGCGGCAGACCGAGCAGCCCGGCGCGGATCACCGATTCGGGACTGCCGCCGACCGCGATCCACACCGGCAGCGGCCGGTGGTCGGTGCGCGGGTAGGCGGTGGCCTCGTGCAGCGGTGCGCGGAACCGGCCGGACCAGGTGACCGGCTCCTCCTCGCGCAGCCGAAGCAGCAGGTCGAGTTTCTCCTCGAAGAGCGCATCGTAATCACCCAGGTCGTAACCGAACAGCGGGAACGATTCGGTGAAAGACCCACGCCCGGCCATCAATTCGGCCCGCCCGTTCGACAGGCCGTCCAGCGTCGCGAAGTCCTGATACACGCGCACCGGATCGTCGGAGCTGAGCACGGTCACCGCGCTGGTCAGCTGGATCCGTTCGGTACGGGCTGCCGCCGCGGCCAGGACCACGGCCGGTGCGGAGGCGGCGAAATCCTGGCGGTGGTGCTCGCCGACGCCGTACACATCCAGGCCGGCGGCCTCGGTGGCCACGGCCTCGTCGACCACCTGACGCAGCCGCTCGGCCGCCGTCGGCGCGGGCAGATCGCCCGTGGGGTACCGCTCGGCGAAGGTGGTGAGCCCCAGTTCCATGTGAACCTCGTTTCCAGGTCGCGTTCTGTTCCCCAGTCTAAACGGACCGTGGTCCGATATCATTCCCGTTTATGCTGGCCTCATGATCGAGGACCCCGCCGACGACCTGACGGTCACACCACCGAAGCAGTGGGCGGTCGGTGTCCCCGCCGTGGTCAACGCGCTGAAGTACTCCCTGTCGCAGAGCACGCTGCCGCGCACCGCCCTCACCTTGCTGAACATCAATCAGACCGATGGTTTCGACTGTCCCGGTTGCGCGTGGCCGGAGCCGAAGCACCAGACCACCAACGAGTACTGCGAGAACGGCGCACGCCACATCGCCGACGAGTCGACCACGCGTCGCGTCACCGCCGATTTCTTCCGCGAGCATCCCGTCGCCGAACTCGACACGATGTCGGACTACTGGCTCAACCAGCAGGGCCGCCTCACCGAACCGATGGTGAAACGACCCGGCGCCACCCACTACGAACCCATCGGCTGGGACGACGCCCTCGACCTCGTCGCCTCCACCCTGCGCGGCCTCGACTCGCCGGACGAAGCCGTGTTCTACACCTCGGGCAGGCTCAGTAACGAGGCCGCGTTCCTGCTGCAACTGTTCGTGCGCGCCTACGGCACCAACAACCTGCCCGACTGCTCGAACATGTGCCACGAATCCAGCGGGTCGGCGCTCACCGAAACCCTCGGTGTCGGCAAGGGCAGCGTGTCGCTGGACGACATCTATCAGGCCGACCTGATCTTCGTCGTCGGTCAGAATCCCGGCACCAACCATCCGCGCATGCTCTCGGCGCTGGAGCAGACCAAACGCAAGGGCGGCACGATCATCGCGGTGAATCCGCTGCCCGAGGCCGGACTCATCCGGTTCAAGAATCCGCAGAAGGCGCGCGGTGTGCTCGGTCGCGGCACCGCCATCGCCGACCAATTCCTCAAGATCCGCCCCGGCGGCGACCTCGCCCTGTTCCGCATGCTGAACCGGCTGCTGCTCGATGCCGAAGACGCCGGCCCCGGCACCGTGCTCGACCACGACTTCATCGCCGAGAACACCAGTGGTTTCGACGAATTCGCTGAGCAGGCCCGCGCGATCAGCTGGGACACCGCGCTCGCCGCCACCGGGCTCACGCGCGAGGAGATCGAGCAGGCGCACCAGCGCGTGCTGGCGAGCAAGAAGATCATCGTGTGCTGGGCGATGGGCCTCACCCAGCACAAACACGGCGTGCCGACCATCCGCGAGATCGTCGACTTCCTGTTGCTGCGCGGCAATATCGGCCGCCCCGGTGCGGGTGTGTGCCCGGTGCGCGGGCACAGCAACGTCCAGGGCGACCGCACGATGGGCATCTGGGAACGTCCGCCGCAGGCCTTCCTCGACGCGCTCGGCACAGAGTTCGCCTTCACTCCGCCCGCAGCACACGGTCTGGATTCGGTCGGCGCCATCCGTGCCATGCGCGACGGCAAGGCGAAGGTGTTCGTCGGTGTCGCAGGCAATTTCGTACGCGCCACCCCCGACAGTGAGGTCACCGAGGCGGCATTGCGCCGCTGTGCGCTCACGGTGCAGATCTCCACCAAGCTCAATCGCTCGCACACGGTGTGCGGCGATACCGCGCTGATCCTGCCGACACTCGGCCGCAGCGACCGCGACATCCAGGCAGGCGGCGAACAATTCGTCACCGTCGAGGACTCGATGAGTGAAGTGCACGCCTCTCGCGGGCGCCTCGACCCGGCCTCACCACACCTGCTCAGCGAGGTGGCCATCATTTCCCGGCTCGCCCGCCGCACGCTGGGATCCTCGGCGATTCCGTGGGAGGAGTTCGTCGCCGACTACGGGACCATTCGCGACCGCATCTCCCGAGTCGTGCCCGGTTTCGAGAACTTCAACGAGCGGGTGGCGCAACCGGGTGGGCTGCGGTTGATCAATCCGGTCAACGAGGGCGTCTTCCGAACCGCCACCGGCAAGGCGCGGTTCACGTGCAACGAGGTGACCGCGCTCGACGTGCCACCGGGTTACCTCGTGCTGCAATCACTTCGGTCCCACGACCAGTGGAACACCATTCCCTACGGCAGCGACGACCGCTATCGCGGCATCCACCACGCGCGCCGGGTGGTGATGGTCAACCCCGACGACCTCGCCGAACGCGGCCTGGCCGACGGCGACACCGTCGACATCGTCAGCGTGTGGCACGACGGCAGTGAACGGCGCGCCGAGAAGTTCGTCGTGGTCGCGTACCCGGCGAGCCGGGGTTCGGCGGCGGCCTACTACCCGGAGACCAATGTACTGGTCCCGCTCGACAGCGTCGCCGACATCAGCAACACCCCGACCTCGAAGGGCATCGTCGTCCGCCTCGAACCCGTCGCGGCCGATGCCGACGTCGGCTAAGTACACTTCCGGTATGTCCGTGCGCACCCGTCAGCCACTCGTCCCCGGCACCCAGTCGCCGATCCGGGACGTCCCGCGTTCCATCGAGCGCCCCGAATACGTGTGGAAACCGACGGTCAACGAGGGCAAAGAGCCCTGGGTGCAGACGGCCGAGACCATCGAGAAGATGCGGATCGCGGGCAAGATCGCCGCCCAGGCACTCGAGGAGGCGGGCAAGGCGGTGGCGCCCGGCGTCACCACCGACGAGCTCGACCGCATCGCCCACGAGTACATGTGCGACCACGGCGCCTACCCCTCCACGCTGGGCTACAAGGGTTTCCCCAAGTCGTGCTGCACCTCGCTCAACGAGGTGATCTGCCACGGCATCCCCGACTCCACCGTGATCGAGGACGGTGACATCGTCAATATCGACGTCACCGCCTACATCCACGGCGTGCACGGCGACACCAACAAGACCTACCTCGCCGGTGATGTCGACGAGGAGGTGCGGCTGCTGGTCGAGCGCACCGAGGAGGCGACCAACCGGGCCATCAAGGCGGTCAAGCCGGGCCGCGCGCTCAATGTCATCGGCCGTGTCATCGAGGCCTACGCCAACCGCTTCGGCTACGGCGTTGTTCGCGACTTCACCGGTCACGGTGTCGGCCCCACCTTCCACAGCGGCCTGGTGATCCTGCATTACGACCAGCCCAGCATCGATTCGGTCATCGAACCGGGCATGACCTTCACCATCGAGCCGATGATCAACCTCGGCGGCATCGACTACGACATCTGGGACGACGGCTGGACCGTGGTCACCAAGGACCGCAAGTGGACCGCGCAGTTCGAGCACACCCTGGTGGTCACCGAGACGGGCGCGGAAATCCTGACCCTGCCGTGAGCGGTGTGCTGCGCGGGGCACTGCTGATCGCCGGGACCACCTCCGACGCGGGCAAAAGCGTTGTGGTGGCGGGTATCTGCCGGATGCTGGCGCGGCGCGGGGTGCGGGTGGCGCCGTTCAAGGCGCAGAACATGTCGAACAATTCCGTCGTCACGCTCGACGGTGGGGAGATCGGGCGCGCGCAAGCTCTGCAGGCGCGCGCCTGTGGGCTCGAGCCGAGTGTGCGGTTCAACCCGGTGCTGTTGAAGCCAGGCAGTGATCGCCGTTCCCAATTGGTGGTGCGTGGCAAGGCGATCGGAACCGTCGGCGCACGAGACTATTTCACGCGCCGTCAGCAGTTGCGGGAAGTAGTCGCGGACGAACTCGCCTCGCTGCGTGCGGAATTCGATGTGGTGATCTGCGAGGGCGCCGGGTCGCCTGCCGAGATCAACCTGCGCGCGACCGATCTGGCGAACATGGGGCTGGCGCGTGCGGCGGACCTTCCGGTTCTCGTCGTCGGTGATATCGACCGGGGCGGGGTGCTGGCCCATTTGTTCGGCACCGTCGCCGTTCTGGAACCCGAAGACCAGCAACTCGTTTCGGGCTTCATCATCAACAAGTTCCGCGGTGACGTCTCCCTGCTCCAACCCGGCCTTGACCAGCTCAGTGCCCTCACCGGCCGCCCCACCCTCGGCGTGCTCCCGTTCGCCGAAGACCTCTGGCTCGACGCCGAAGACTCCCTCGGCACCATCGCGGGCACCCCCGTCGGCCGCCCCGCCCCACCCCACGGCACCGCCTGGCTCACCGTCGCCGCCATCCGCCTACCCCGCATCTCCAACTCCACCGACATCGAAGCCCTGGCCTGCGAACCCGGCGTCTCGGTCCACTGGGCCGACAGCCCCCACCAACTCACCACCGCCGACCTCGTGGTCGTCCCCGGTTCCAAATCCACCGTCTCCGACCTGGAATGGTTGCGCGCCAAGGGAATCGACGAGGCACTGCGCACACGTGCCGCCACCGGACGCCCCATCCTCGGCATCTGCGGCGGCTACCAGATGCTCGGCCGCCGCATCATCGACGGAGTGGAATACGCGGGCGGTGTACCTTCGCGCGATGCCGACTCGGCCGCTCACCCGTGGAGCGGCGACGGCCTCGGGCTGTTCGACCTGGACATCGAATTCGCGGAGCCGAAGATCGCACGACAGGTAGCCGGGACTGCCGCCGATATCCCGGTCCACGGCTACGAAATCCACCACGGCCGGGTGCGGCGTACCGGCGACCCTGCCTGGCTCACCATCGGCGGTGCTCCGGAAGGCAGTGCACGAGAAGCGATTTGGGGTACGCACGTGCACGGTGTGCTCGAATCCGACGAGTTCCGCCGCGCCTGGCTGACCGAAGTCGCCACTCGAGCGGGCCGCACCGGCTTCACCGTCGCCCCCGATACCTCCGTCGCCGCCGTGCGGGAAGCCCAGCTCGACCTACTCGCCGACCTGATCGAGAAGCACCTCGACATCCCCGCCCTGGAAGAACTGATAGCGCGCGGCGCAACCAACCTCCCGATCATCCGAAGTGGAATCCTCGACGTCCCCGGTGCGTAAAAGCGTTCACGCCGTGGACTCGGCGGTAGTGCTGCTCGGTTTCGGCCGGCCACGGCCGAGGGCGTACGCGGCGAAGGCGAATACCAGGGCCGGGGCGCCGAGTACGACGACGCCGAAGATCCAGATGTAGTCCTTGGCGGCGGTGGCGGGCGTGGTGTAGGCCTGGGTGTCTTTGCCGATGTCGATGAGAACCATTCGCGCGTCGACTGTTTCGCCCTCGGTGACGTCGAAGAGTCGGACGGTGCGCCCGTCCTCGACGATCGTTCCGATACCCGCGTGGCCGCTGCTCATCCCCGAAGTGGAGCTTTCCTCGATCCGGACGGTCACCTCCTCGCCGAATCCCGCGAGGTAGGCGGTGGCGTTGACCAGATGCGCGACCCCCGTCAGCGCTCCTGCTCCGAAGACGACGGCGCCGACCGCGCACAGCACGGCCTGGATGATCCTTTTCACATGCCCCCCATGATGTCGATAGAACTCGATGGCCATCCTATGGCGAGTGGCACGGCTGTGCCTCAGGTCGCGACGCCCGCCGGGTGTGGAACCGCTCTCGTCCTCACCGAGAGCGCACCCCTCTTGTGACAGGTTTGGCAATTCGACGGTTCCAGGCAGTGAAAGCCCAGTACACGGGCATCGGCCCGATGGAGAGCCGGGGCCGAACGGCAGGTGGCGTTCAGGGTGGGCGTGTACCGTAAACCGGCATGAAATCGCGGCAGATCACGGTCGGTGACCAGGCCTGGACAGTGCGGGTCGACGGGCCCTCCTCACGGCACAATGTGCTGTTGCTTCCCGATGCGGACGACCCTGCTGATGTGTTCGACAAGGTGTGCGCGCGGCTGCACGAATCCGATCTGCAGACCGTCGTCGTGGAATCCGTCGAAGGGCTCGAGCCCGCAGGGGTGCACGCCATTCTCGACGAACTCGAACTGCCCTACGTGAACGTGGCCGGACGCGGTGCGGGGGCGGCACTCGCGTGGCGGGTGTGCGCGGGCCGCTTCGGCCGGTTCATGAGTCTCGTCGTCGCCGACCACGGCCACCCCGCCGTGCCCGGCGCCGACGGCACGATCCCCGACCCGGCCTGCCCGCCCCTCGAACTCCCGGTGACGATGATGGTCACCAAGAGCCTGCCCCGCGCCACCGCCGACGCCTCCGGCCGCTTCGTCTACGGCGAATTTCGTGTCGTCCCTTTGGAAGTCGACAACATCGCCACCGAGGCTGGCCACGAACTCGCCACCGAGATCGTGTTGCGCACCAGCCTCTGGTGAAACGGGGTCAGGACTTGCGGTAGGCGGCGAGCCAGTCGAGCCAGCTGTCGGTCTCGGCGAAGGCGACCGCGCGAACGGCCTCCGAGGACAGGAACACGTCGTGGCGAGCGCCGTCGATGGGGACGATGGTGGTGCGTTCGCCCAGGCAGCCGGCCCAGCGCTGGATCTGCTTGACGTCGAGCACAGCATCGGCCACGTCGACGGCTGAACTGTGCTGGCGCGCGAACTTGGTGACCCGCGAACGCAGGATCAGCGCGGGTACCCCGATGGTGAGGCCCTGCTGCAGCCGTGCCTGGCCCTGCCGGATCGCCCGCAACCAGCCGAGACGCACCGGTTCGCCGGTCAACGGCTTCCAGTCCAGGTTGTAGTCCCATTCACCCGAGCGGGTGTGGTGCAGGCTGTCGCCGTAGGCGGTGCTCACACCCATACCCGGGATCTGCGCGAACGCCCGGAACCGGCCGACGGCGTTGATGATGGGCGTGCCGACGGTGCGGTAGTACGACGGTCCCTGCAGGTCGAACCAGGGGCTGTTGAGCACCACACCGACCACACCCGCCGCCGCGCTACCACCCGCGGCTTCGAGCCGGTCGAGCCACAGCGGCACGATGAGGCCACCGGTCGAATGCGCGACGACCAGCACATCGTTGCCGGTTTCCTCGCGGGCGATCCGCAGCGCCTCGCTGAGTTCCGCGTCGTAGAGCGCCAGATCGCTGACGTAGTGCGCGCTCTGCCCTTCACGCCGCGAGCGGCCGCATTTGCGCAGGTCGAGAGCGTAGAAGCGGTGGCCGCGCGCGGCGAAATGCTCGGCCAGGTGCTCCTGGAAGAAGTAGTCGGTGAAACCGTGCACGTAGAGCACTGTCGGCTCGTGTGCCGGGGCGGCGGCGTCGGGCAGGTAGCGAACCAGGGTGGCGACGATCTCGCCCTCGCCGTCGGGGTCGGTGCCCAGCGGCAGGGTTCGCTGCTGGTACGCCGTGCCGAGGATGTCGGCCTGCCACTGCTCGTCGGTCCGGTCGGCGATCCCTTGCGTTTCGTTCGTCACACCCGCCAATCTATCGCGGGGTCACGGCGACGTGCAGGGTTGGTTTACATCACATTCGGCAGGTCGGGTGCAGTGAGGCGATCTGCTGAGGTGCACAATTGAGTTCAGGTGAACGACGGGTAACCTACCCCCGGCGATTCACTGCGAGTCGCATCAACACTGCCAAGCGCCCGCGCCAAGCGAACTCACCCGCCGGTGGTTAGCTGAGAAGGACAAGGAAGTCGATCTACCCGTGCCGAACGCTGCGAAGATTGAAAAGACCGATGTAGTTCTCATCGGCGCAGGCATCATGAGTGCCACGCTGGGCGCGCTGCTGCGGCAGCTGCAGCCGGACTGGACGGTTTCGGTGTTCGAACGGCTCGACGCCGCCGCCGCCGAGAGCAGCGACCCGTGGAACAACGCGGGTACCGGTCACTCGGCGCTGTGCGAGCTCAACTACAGCCCGCAGAACGCCGACGGCTCGGTCGACGTCAGCAAGGCGATCGACATCAACGAACGCTTCCAGGTCTCGCGCCAGTTCTGGGCCTCCGCGGTCGACGCGGGCGTCCTGGGTGACCCCTCGCGCTTCATCAACCCCATCCCGCACGTCAGCTTCGTGCACGGTGCCGACAACGTCGAGTACCTGCGTAAGCGCTACGAGGCGCTGGCGCCGCACCCGCTGTTCCGCGGCATGGAGTTCATCGACAGCCCCGACGAGTTCGCCGCGCGCCTGCCGCTGATGGCCAAGGGCCGTGACTTCTCCGACCCCATCGCACTGAACTGGACCGACGGCGGCACCGATATCGACTTCGGCGCGCTCACCAAGCAGCTGCTGGCCTATGTCGGCTACTCCGGCGGCGAGATCGCCTTCGGCACCGAGGTCCGCGACCTCGACAAGCAGTCCGACGGCTCCTGGAACGTCACCGTGCGCAACCTGCGCACCTACCGGTCGCGCACGATCAACGCGAAGTTCGTGTTCGTCGGCGCCGGTGGTGGCGCGCTGCCGCTGCTGCAGAAGTCGGGCATCAAGGAGGCCAAGGGCTTCGGTGGGTTCCCGATCAGCGGCCAGTTCCTTCGCTCGACCAACCCCGACCTGATCGCCGCGCACGAGGCCAAGGTGTACGGCAAGGCCGCCGTCGGCGCGCCGCCGATGTCGGTGCCGCACTTGGACACTCGCGTCATCAACGGCAAGAAGGGCCTGCTGTTCGGCCCCTACGCCGGCTGGACCCCCAAGTTCCTCAAGGACGGCTCCAACGCCGACCTGTTCAAGTCGATCAAGCCGAACAACATCGGTTCGCTCGTCGGCGTGGGTCTCACCGAGATGGGTCTCACCAAGTACCTCATCAGCGAGCTGCTGAAGTCGCAGAACGGCAAGGTGGGTGTGCTCGAGGAGTTCCTGCCGCGGGCCGACGGCCGCGACTGGGAGCTCATCACCGCCGGTCAGCGCGTGCAGGTGATCCGGCGCAAGGGTGCCGGTGGCGTGCTCGAGTTCGGCACCGCCGTCATCTCCGCCCAGGACGGCAGCATCGCCGGTCTGCTCGGTGCCTCGCCCGGCGCGTCGACCTGTGTCACCGCGATGCTCGATGTGATGCAGCGTTGCTTCCCGCGTGAATACGCCGACTGGACCCCGCAGCTGCAGCAGATGATCCCCTCGCTCGGCCAGAAGCTGTCGGAGAACCAGGCCCTGTTCCAGGAAGTGTGGGACTGGACCAACAAGTCGCTCAAGCTCGACGAGGTCAGCGCCACCACCCAGGAAGACGCGCTCGGCTTCGCCCAGGTGCGCTGACCCGCCGTGCCGGTCGTGCTGAAACGGTCGTGGGCGGCGGACCTCGGCTCCGCCGCCCTGTACCGGCTGCTGAAGTTGCGCGTCGACGTGTTCGTCGTGGAGCAGGAATGCGCCTACCCCGAACTGGACGGGCGTGACCTGCTTCCCGGCACGCGGCACCTGTGGATCGACGACGACGGCGAGATCGTGGCGACTCTGCGCCTGCTCGAAGAGCCGGACGGATTCCGCATCGGCCGGGTGTGCGTGGCGGCGGATGCCCGCAAACGTGGCTACACCACTCGTCTGATGCAGGCCGCGCTGGCCGAAACCGGTTCGGCAACAGTGCGATTGGACGCCCAGTCCCACCTGGTCGACATGTATGCCAAGTTCGGCTTCGCCGTCGACGGGCCGGAATACGACGACGACGGCATCATGCACGTCCCGATGCGTCGCGGCTGATCCCTCCGGGTATCCATCTCCGACCCCTGCGTCTGCCATGCTGTCCGGTCCGTCGAGAGACGCGCGCGCCACTATGGCGGGACGCCGCTGGATGCGATCGTCGCGGGCGGCGGACCGGGTGCCGCTCGTCGGGCAGTGATGCCCGGGGATCAGAGGTGATCGGGCCGCGCATACAGTGGGGGCGTGCCTGGTTTTGCTGATGTTGCCGCTGGTCCGCACACCGCTGCGCGGGGAGTGGGTGAAGCGGGGTTCCCGTTCTCGGCTGTGGTGGGGCAGGAGCGGTTGCAGCTGGCGTTGATCTTGTCGGCGGTGCACCCCGGGATCGGCGGGGTGCTGGTGCGCGGCGAGAAGGGCACCGCGAAGTCGACCGTGGTGCGCGCGCTCGCGCAGTTGCTGCCGCCGGTGGTCGACGAGACGGGCGCGCGACCGGCCCGGCTGGTCGAGTTGCCGGTCGGCGCCACCGAGGACCGCGTAGTCGGTTCGCTGGATCTCGAGCGGGTGCTGCGCGACGGGGAGCAGGCGTTCCGTCCCGGCCTGCTGGCCGCGGCCCATCACGGCGTGCTCTACGTCGACGAAGTGAATCTGCTGCACGACCACCTGGTCGACGTGCTGCTCGATGCCGCCGCCATGGGCCGCGTACACGTGGAGCGCGACGGGGTGTCGCATTCGCATCCGGCGCGGTTCGTGCTCGTCGGCACCATGAATCCCGAAGAGGGAGAGCTGCGTCCGCAATTGCTCGACCGGTTCGGCCTCACCGTGGACGTGGCGGCCTCGCGTGACGTGTCGACCCGGATGGCCGTCGTGCGCCGCCGCCTCGACTACGAAGCCGACCCCGCCGCCTTCGCCGCCCGCTACGCCGGCGCGGATCGGGTTGTCGCCGAACGTATTCTGACCGCGCGCGACCGGCTGCCCGATGTCGTGCTCGACAATGCCGAGCTGCGCCGGATCGCGGCGCTGTGTGCGGCGTTCGATGTCGACGGGATGCGCGCGGACCTGGTCGTCGCCCGAACCGCGACCGCCCACGCGGCCTGGCGGGGCCGCGACCAGGTCACCGAGGACGATGTGCGGATCGCCGCCGAGCTGGCCCTGCCGCATCGGCGGCGCCGCGATCCGTTCGACGAGCCCGGGATCAGTGAGGAACAGCTCGACGAGGCGATGCGGGCGGCGGCCGAGGAAGTCGAAAATGCTTCCGAAGACGACGAATTCGATGATCCGTACGGGTCCGCCGATGACCGGGCGCTCGAGGCGGAGAATGCGGACGGTCGCAGCGGCGAGCAGGCCGACGGTGGTCGCGCGAGTGACGAGTCGATAGGTACCGATCAGGACGGGGACGGCTCCGGGGATCGGCTCGGGGGCAACAACTCGCGTGACCCGCGCGAGGGCGGTCCTGACGACAGCGACGGACCGGATGACGACGGCCCGGACGGTGGGCCCAGTGGCCCGGACGGCAGCGGTCCGGACGGTGGGCCCGGTGGTGGCCCGAATGGCAACCGCCCGAACGAGACCGGTTCGAACAGCAGTGGCTCCGACGACAAGGGTTCTCGGCCGACCGCCGAAAGGCTTTCCGGCACACCCGGTTCCACTTCCAAGCCTGCCCCCCGCTGGGAAGTTCCCGGCATCGGTGAAGGCGCTCCCGGCCGCCGCTCCCGCGCCCAGACCCGCACCGGTCGCATGGTTCGCCCCCACACCGACACCTCCACCGGTCTGCACCTGCTCGGCACCGTCTTCGCCGCCGCACCGAAACAGGTCGAGCGCGGCCGGTTCGCCGGCCCGCTCGCCCTGGCGATCGAAGACCTGCGTGGCGCGTATCGCGAAGGGCGCGAAGGCAACCTGGTGGTCTTCGTCGTCGACAGCTCCGGTTCGATGGCCGCCCGCGACCGGCTCACCGCCGTCACCGGCGCCGTCGTCACCCTGCTGCGTGACGCCTACCAGCGCCGCGACAAGGTGGCGGTGATCAGCGTGCGCGGCAGCGAGGCCGAGCTGGTGCTGCCGCCGACCTCCTCGGTCGACATCGCCGTGCGCCGCCTGGCCGGTCTGCGCACCGGCGGGAAGACACCTCTCGCTGCCGGTTTGCTGAAGGCCCGCGAGGTGATCGCCCGCGAACACGTGCGCGACCCGCGTCGCCGCCCGATGCTCGTCCTGCTCACCGACGGCCGTGCCACCGGCGGCACCGACCCCCTCCCGCGCGCCCGCACCGCCGCGCGCCTCCTCGCGGGCGAAGGTCACACCACCATGGTCATCGACTGCGAGCGCGGCATGATCCGCCTCGGCCTGGCCGCCGAACTGGCCCGCGACCTGCGCGCCCGCTACCTGCGCCTCGACGAACTCACCGGCGAATCCGTCGCCGATGTGGTGCGCGCGTCCGGCTACCCGACGAACCGCGCGGCCTGAGCCTCAGCCGAGCGTGAAGAGAAGGAGATTGCTGTGCCCAAGGGTGTTCCCGAGGTCGTCCCCGCGGACGGGCTGACCACGCGGCAGCGGCGTAATCAACCCGTGCTTGCCGTGCACACCGGGCCCGGCAAGGGGAAGTCGACGGCGGCGTTCGGGATGGCGCTGCGGGCCTGGAATCAGGGATTCGACGTGGCCGTGTTCCAGTTCGTGAAGAGCGCGAAGTGGAAGGTCGGCGAGGAAGCGGCGTTTCGGACCCTCGGCACCCTGCACGAGGAGACCGGCGCGGGCGGCGCGGTGGAGTGGCACAAGATGGGGGAGGGATGGTCCTGGACCCGCAAGCACGGGACCGAGGAAGACCACGCCGCCGCCGCACTCGCGGGCTGGCAGGAGATTTCCCGGCGTCTCGCCGCCGAGCAGCACCGCTTCTACGTGCTCGACGAGTTCACCTACCCGCTGAAGTGGGGCTGGGTCGATATCGACGAGGTCGTCGAGACCCTCACCAACCGGCCCGGTAACCAGCACGTCGTCATCACCGGACGCGACGCACCACAGGCGCTGATCGATGCCGCCGACCTGGTCACCGAGATGACCAAGGTGAAACACCCGATGGACGCGGGCCGCAAGGGTCAGCGCGGTATCGAATGGTGACTGGCTCGACAGCCGTTGTGGAACGAACGGGGAGTGGACCGGCGGTCGTGTGGGAGTGGCGACCGTGAGCGCCCCGGCGATCGTTATCGCGGCCCCGGCGTCGGGTAGCGGCAAGACGACGCTGGCCACCGGGCTCATCGGTGCGTTGCGGCGGGCCGGGCACGAGGTGGCGCCGTTCAAGGTCGGCCCGGACTACATCGACCCCGGGTATCACGGGCTCGCCGCGGGGCGCCCCGGCCGGAACCTCGATCCTGTTCTGGTAGGCGAGGATCGGGTGGTCCCGCTGTACCGGCACGGTGCACGCGGGTGCGATATCGCGGTGGTCGAGGGCGTGATGGGCCTATTCGACGGGCGTATCGACGAGCACCGGACGGAAGCGGTGGCCGAGGGTTCCACCGCGCAGGTGGCAAGCCTGCTCGGCGCACCGGTCGTGCTGGTCGTCGACGCGCGCGGGCATTCGCAGAGCCTGGCCGCCCTGCTCCACGGATTCGCCACCTTCGACTCCTCGGTCCGTCTCGGTGGAGTAATCCTCAACCGCGTCGGCAGCGAACGCCACGAACAGGTCCTGCGCTCGGCATGCGACCGCGTGGGCATCCCCGTCCTCGGCGTGCTACCCCGGATGACCGAATTGGAAGTCCCCTCACGCCATCTCGGCCTCATCCCCGCCGTCGAACACGGGACCGCCGCCACCCGCGCGGTCGACGCGATGACCACCCTGGTCGCCGCCCACGTCGACCTCTCGGCGATCGTCGCCTTGGCCGGTGGATCGGTGCAGGGAACCGCCTGGGATCCGCTGACCGAACTGGCCGCAGCCGCCGATCGAGCCGTGCCCGATCGAGAGCAGTCGTCCGGCGAGCTCGGCGGGTCGCCCTCTACCGCGCGAACTCCACGCGATCCCGCCCCGGCGATGTTGTCCGAGCGATCCCCACTGCCGACCGACCCGAACGCGCAGGCCGCAGCCACCTTGTCCGGCCGAACGCTGCCTTCGTCGACCGAACCCGGAGTTACAGCAGGCATGGCCAAGTTCGCGCACGCCGCGAATCGGCCGGTCGAACCTGCGCGAACCGGGCGGACCACCACGATCACGGACGCGACTGTCGGCGACCGCCTCACCCGGATCGGGGGGCCTGTGATCGCGATGGCCGGCGGCGCTGCCTTCACCTTCGGCTACGCCGAGCACCGAGAGCTGCTCTTGGCAGCGGGTGCGCAGGTCGTTGTCTTCGATCCACTGACCGACGAATTGCCCGAGAGCACAGCGGGTCTGGTGCTGCCGGGTGGTTTCCCCGAGGAACACGCCGCGCAGCTCTCGGCGAACGTACGCCTGCGCAGCGCGATCGCCGACGGCGCCACCCACGGCCTCCCGATCCACGCGGAATGCGCCGGACTGCTCTACCTCACCCGCTCCCTCGATGGGCACCCCATGGCGGGAGTGATCGACGCCGACGCCGAATTCGGCCCCCGCCTCACCCTCGGCTACCGCGACGCCGTCGCCCTGCACGACTCCGTGCTGTGGCAGGCGGGCGCCCGAGTACGCGGCCACGAATTCCACCGCACCCGCCTGATCCAGGCGGGCACGGCGAACGCCGCATGGGGCTGGCGCACAACACAGTCCGTCTCCGAAGGTGCGGTGGTCGGCCAGGTCCATGCCTCCTACCTGCACACCCACCCTGCGGGTAATCCTGACGCCATCCGCCGATTCGTCGACGCCGCAACGGGATTCGAATCGATGACGGGTCGTCGGTGACGGACGGTAGGGGGACGCGAGCGACCGGAGCATCCGAGAGCGAGTCGCTGGACCGAGCCGTCGCGGTCGGCATCGGTCTGCGCCCAGGCACCACATCGGACCGCATCGTGCGAGCCGTCGAAGAGGTTGTCGGGCAGTACCGCATCGCCTGCCTGGCGACGCTCGACACCCGAGCCGCCGAGCCGGAAGTGCGGGCGGCCGCCGCGATCCTAGGAGTCGCGTTGCTCGGATTCACCGCCGAGGAATTGTCCGCGGTAGAGGTTGCACACAGCTCGCTCCGCACCGAGGCAGCGGTCGGGACCCCCAGCGTCGCGGAGGCCGCCGCACTACTTGCGGGGAATGGCGAATCAGTATGCGGACGAACAATTGTCGATGGAATCGTCGTGGCAGTGGCGTACACCGACCCGATTTAATTCACTGGGCAATATCGGCCGCGCGCAGTAACGTCTGGTCCAGCAGTCGTACGGCGGGCCGGCACTGATCGGTTACCTCTGGACCAAGCGGACGCAGGTTCGAATCCTGCCCGCCACCGCGCGGTGGCGGTAGCTCAGCCTGGTAGAGCACTCGGCGCGTCCGGTCGGGACACACACGCCCGCCGTGCGATTGCGACGGAATAGGGCGGGCCGGATTCGGTCGGTTATCTGGTGACCTCGTAAGTCGAGCGGGTTCGAACCCCGCGTCGGAAAGCAATTTCCGGCTCCGGCCGAAAACACCACGCCTGCCCCATTCCGCATACATGCCCCGCTGGGTCCGGGGCCGAACAGCAACGCCCACGGGCGTATCGGAGGGGAACAATGAATATTCTGTCGCGGTTCAACCGTCGCAGCACACCGCAGACCGCACCGGCCGACAATCGTCAGGTCGTGAACAACGCCGGTGGTTACGTTTTCGACATCACGCCGCAGGCACGAGTGCGTCGCTTCCTCACGCTCGGCACCGAATCGGGAACGTACTACGTGAGCCCCGCCGCGCTGACCGCCGACAACGCGGAGTTCATCGTCGGGTACGCGGCCGAGCACACCGCCGGCCTGGTGCGCGAGATCGTGGAGATCTCCACCTCCGGTCGTGCGCCGCGACAGAATCCCGCGCTGTTCGCACTCGCCGCCGCCGCATCGGTCGGTGATGTCGACGGCCGTCGCGCCGCCTTGGCCGCGTTGCCGCAGGTCGCCCGCACCGGCACGCACCTGTTCCTGTTCGCCGGCTACATCGAGCAGTTCCGCGGCTGGGGTCGCGGGCTGCGCCGGGCGGTGGCGAACTGGTACCTGGACAAGCCGGTCGACGCGCTCGCCTTCCAGGCGGTCAAGTACCGGCAGCGTGAAGGCTGGACGCACCGCGACCTGCTTCGCCTGTCGCACCCGGCGGCCACCGACGACGAGCGGCGCAGGCTGTTCGACTGGATCTGCGGCCGCGCAACGGAACTCGACGGCTTGGCCGTGATCGAGGGCTTCCAGCGTGCGCAGACCGCCCCGGCCGATCAGGTGCCCGCACTTGTTCGCGAATACCGGCTCGGCTGGGAGATGCTGCCCGATGCCGCGCTGAACACACCCGAGGTGTGGGAGGCGCTGCTGGACAACGGGATTCCGCAGACAGCACTGCTGCGTCAGCTCCCGCGCATCACCCGCCTCGGGATGCTGGACCCGCTCGGATCACGGACGGCCGCGATCTGTGCCCAGCTCACCGATCCGGCGCGACTGCGCGCGGCCCGGGTGCACCCTGTCTCGGTGCTGATCGCTCTGCGTACCTACGCTTCCGGGCGTTCGGCACGCGGTTCGGGCACCTGGACGCCGTCGGCTCCGGTCGTCGACGCGCTCGATTCCGCGTTCTACGCGGCGTTCGAGCTGATCCAGCCGACCGGTCTGCGGCACCTGCTCGCGCTCGACGTGTCCGGGTCGATGACCGCGCCGATCAGCGGCCTGCCGCTGTCGGCACGCGAGGCATCGGCCGCGCTCGCCCTGGTCACCGCCCGCACCGAACCCCGGCACCAGATCGTCGGGTTCACCAGCGGCGGCAAGGGCTGGTCGCAGTCGGACCGGTTGTCGGAGCTGGCGATCTCGCCGCGCCAGCGCTTGGACGACGCGGTGCGCACGGTATCGGGACTGCCGTTCGGCGGAACCGACTGCGCGCTGCCGATCCTGCACGCGCTGGACAAGGGCATCGAGGTGGACGTGTTCTCGGTCTACACCGACAACGAGACCTGGGCAGGTTCCATGCACCCGCATCAGGCGCTGGCCCGCTACCGCCGCGAGGTGAACCCGCGAGCCAAGCTCGTGGTGGTCGGGATGACCGCGACGAACTTCAGCATCGCCGATCCCGACGACGCGGGCATGCTCGATGTCGCCGGATTCGACGCCGCCGTGCCGTCGCTGCTGGCCGACTTCGCCACGGCCGCATAGAAGTTCACACAGCACAGAAAACGGAGCCGCCGCGACCTCGTTGTCGCGGCGGCACCTTTCCTCTCGCGCGGAAGTTCCTCACCCTCAGGGGGCGACCGAGGACCAATCGGCGAAACCGGTGGGGTCGTGGCGGCCCATGGAGGCGTGTTCGAACAGGCCCCAGCCCTCGGCGTCGCCGCAGCGGGCGTGGCCGATGTGGTCGATCACGCCGTAGGGTACGCGGGCTCGGATGCCGGGGTCGGTGAGGTCGTAGGTGCTCGACAGCGACCAGTTCTCGCCCATCCAGCGGCCGTGGGTCCAGTCGGGGTCGGCGCCGTACCCGCAGCCAACGTGCAGGGCGATGCCGGGGCGGGACTCGATCTCGACCTCGAGGGGCTTGCCGTCGGGGGTCGTCATGTTCAGGCGGACCGAGCGGGGGTGGCGGGTGCCCGGCTCGTAGACCCAGGTCATGCGCGGCCAGCCGAGTTGTTCCTTGCGGCCGTCGTTCCAGATGCGCACCGCGTTGTTGAGAGTGCGGGTGCCGTCGGGTTCCTCCTGGATGATCACCACGATGGCGAAATCACGGAACCGCAGCGGCGCGTACAACCACCAGAAACCACCCATGCCCGTCGGCCTGCCCGCCGGGTCCGGTTCGCCGGAGGGACGGATGCCCCAGGAGCGGTCGCGGCTGCCGGTCCACACCGCCGGGTCGACGGAGTAGTCGCGCCCGTGGACCGCGAGAGTGCCCTCCCACGAACCCAATTGGGCGAAACGCGAGGCCTCGATGATCGGCCGCGTGCCGGACAGGATCAGGTGCGGTTGTTCCTGCACGGCCGGCTGCGCCCCGGTCCAGGTGAGGTCGAAACCGAGATCGTCGTGCTCGCACACCACGCGCAACTTCTGCAGCGGCTCGATCACCTCGATGCGGTAGCCACCGACACCGGTGTCGAGATCACGCGAGGTGAGCGCGTCGGAGAACCGCACACTGTGCTGGGTGTCGCCCTGGCGTGCGCACGCGAACGCGTCGACCACGCCCAGGTTCGGGTACACGCCGAACCCGGTGATGAGCATGGTGTCACCGGCGGGGTCGAAGGCGTTGAAGTAGTAGCGGTCGTAGAAATTCCGGTCGCTGGTCGCCACCCGGGCCAGCGAGAGCGGCGTCTGATGGACCGGGTATTCGTCCAGGGGGACGGGCATGATCGCGTTCATCGTCAGTCCCATTCGTAGGTGCCGTCGAGCAGCGCTTCGAGTCCGCGCCGGTGCATGATGTAGTCGTCGCGCTCGTCGGGCACGGTGTCCTCGCCGAAATGGATCATCCGCCGCTTGATCCGCGCCATCACGATGGCGTGGCGCAGCGCCGCGTACACGATGTAGAAGTCCAGGTCGGTGACGGTGTGGCCGGTGAGCTTCTCGTACTCGGCGACCACGTCGTCGCGGCGCAGGAAGTCGGCGAGGCCCGGCTGGTCGAAGTGGGTGGCGATGTCCTGGAAGAACCGGTGGATGAAGATCAGCCAGCCCAGGTCGAGCTCGCGGGGGCCGAGGGTGGCCATCTCCCAGTCCAGCACGGCGGCCGGGGTGAAGCCGTCGAACAGGATGTTGCCGGGGCGCGCGTCACCCCAGTTGAGCACCTCGGCGCCGGTCTCGGCGGGCCAGTTGGCCTCCAGCCAGTCGAAGGCGCGCTCGATCAGCGGGATCTCGACACCGTCGTCGGCCAGCGCCCACCGGTACCAGGCGCGCTGAGCCTCGAAGTGCCTGCGCAGCGCGGATCCTTCGCCGTCGAGCGCCGGAAAGCGCTGTGCCGCTTCGTCGATCGCGTGCACCTGGGCGATCACCTTGACGGTCTCGGCGGTGATGCCCGCGCGCTCGGCGGGGGTGGCGTCGAACACCCAGCCGAAGAACACGTACGGCGGATTGTCGGCGACTACCTGACCATCGATTTTGTCCATGACGAAAAACGGTGTGCCGAAAAGGGATTCGTCGGTCTCGAGCCAGCGCAGGGCGGGCACGGGAACCTCCGACGCCGCCGCGACACCCGACATCACCTGGTACTGCAACGGCAGGTCATAGGACTGGAACACCGGAAACGACGAGTCCTCGGGCGCCATCCGCGCGACGAACGAACCGCTCTCGGCGACCCCGTTCACCGACCATTCGGCATCGAACAGAACCGTGGTGCTCGACATACCGCCGGTGGCGGGTTTGCTGAGGTTGCCGATCGTCGGCGGGGCGTCGGCGCCGACCTTGTCCGACAGCCACCCCGAGAGCCGCTCGCCGAATGCGTCGAGATCGAGCTCGGTGACGGTCAGCGACTGCTGCGCGGTGTGGTCCGTGTCGTCGGACATACGTGGGGTCCCCTGTCGGCGTGGTGAAACGTGTTCCGTACCGGCGTACCGGAAGACCGGCCGGAATGTAAGGCGGGCGTCGGTGAGCGGGATTCAGGGTTGACACCTCCAAGATCGGGGTTTCCCCCGATGCGCGTGCGTGTCGTTCTCGGTAAAGCTTGCCGGACAGCTGTTTTCGATAGGGAGGTACGTAGTGACCGCAGTCGTCGCGGAGCACGCAGTCGAGGAGCCGGTGCGTGCACCGGAGCCCAGGTGGCACCCGCTCAGCCTGATCGCGTTCAGGTTCTGCGTCGCGTACTTCGGCCTGTTCTGCCTGTGGATGGCTCAGATCACCTTCGTCTTCCTCGGCGTGATCGCGTTGAAGATGCCCGAGGACGCCGTCGCCTGGCAGCTGCTCACCCTGGCCCCCGTGAGCAGCTGGATCGGGGAGCACGTGTTCGGCGTGTACGCCGAGCTGGAGATGAACGGCAGCGGCGACCAGGCCGCCATCTGGATCCAGTGCGGCTTGGTGCTGATGGTCGCGATCCTGGTCACCGCGGTGTGGTCGATTCTCGACCGCCGCCGCCGCGCCTATCCCCGGGTGGCGAGCTGGTTCCTCACCGGCCTGCGCCTGGCTGTCGGCGGGCAGATGCTGTTCTACGGTTTCACGAAACTGGTCCCCACCCAGATGCCCGAACCGGCGCTGACCACCTTGCTCACCCGGGTAGGCGACCTGAGTCCGATGGCGATGCTGTGGACGCAGGTCGGTTCGGCACCGGCCTATGAGGTGGCGCTCGGTGCCGCCGAGGTGCTCGCGGGGCTGCTGCTGTTCTGGCCGCGCACCGCGACGCTCGGTGCCATGCTCAGCCTGATCAGCATGGCCCAGGTGTTCCTGCTGAACCTCACCTTCGACGTGCCGGTGAAGATGCTGTCCGGCCACCTGCTGCTGATGAGCCTGGTGCTGCTCGCCCCGCAGGCCCGGCGGCTACTGGATGTGCTTGTGCTGGAACGCGCATCGGGTCCGATGGTGCAGCCCGCGCTGTTCCGGTCCGCGCGGGCGAACCGGTGGGCCACCGTGGCGCAGGTCGCGGCGGCGGTGTGGATTGTGGCCGGAATGATCGTGGTGATCACGGACTCGTGGCGCGAATACGGCGGGGGCGCACCGGAACCGGAGCTGTACGGCATCTGGGAGGTGTCGGAGTTCTCGATCGAGCAGCTGCCGGTGGCGCCGCTGACCACCGATCCCGTCCGCTGGCAGCGCCTCGTCGTGGACAAGGGCACGGCGGGCTATCAGCTCATGGACGACACCATCGTTCCGGTCCAGGTCACCGTCGACCCGGCGACCTCGACGCTCACGCTCCTGGCCGCGCCGACCGCACCCGATCAGGCGGCCGCGCCGTACGCCACTCTCGCCGTGGACCGTGCGGCAGACGACCGGCTCACCCTGCGCGGCGACATCGCGGGCAAGCAGGCGGTGGTCGTCCTCACTCGCGTCGATCTCGACAGTTTCCCCTTGCGCGGCACCGGCTTCCGGTGGGTACAGAACAATCCCTACCTGGGCTGAGCCGTGCACGGTGCGGCGAGGCGCGCGCGGACCGGCGTCCATCGAGCCGACCGGCACCGGGCAGCGGTCCGACACCGCAACGGCCGGGTGGGTGCGGGGATCGGCAGGTCACGAACTAGGCTCGGACATTGTGCCGAACACGTCTGACACCGCATCGACCCAGCCCGCCGGGGACCCGAACTACCTGGTCGGGCTCGATCTGCGTGGACGCAGAGTCGTTGTCGTCGGCGGCGGCACTGTCGCCCAGCGCAGGCTCGGGCTGCTCGTGGCCGCGGGTGCGCAGGTGCACGTGGTCAGCCGCGCCGTGACCCCGGCCGTGGAGGGCATGGCAACAGCGGGGCAACTCACCGTGGAACTGCGCGACTACCGCGACGGCGACCTCGACGAGGCCTGGTACGCGATGGCCTGCACCGACGAACCCGAGACCAATGCCGCCGTGGTCGCCGAGGCCACCGCCAAACGGATCTTCTGCGTGCGCGCCGACATCGCCCGCGACGGCACCGCCGTCACCCCTGCAACCGCCCGCTACGACGGCCTCACTCTCGGCGTCCTCGCGGGTGGTGCGCACCGCCGCTCGGCCGCCGTCCGCAACGGGCTGCTCGAAGCACTGCAATCCGGTGTGGTGACCGATGATTCGGAACCCGTGACGCCCGGCGTCGCGCTCGTGGGTGGTGGGCCAGGCGACCCGGACCTCATCACCGTGCGCGGTCGCCGCCTGCTCGCCCGCGCCGACCTGGTCGTCGCCGACCGGCTCGCACCGCCGGAGCTGCTCGCCGAACTCGGACCGCACGTCGAGGTCATCGACGCGGCGAAGATCCCCTACGGCCGGTCCATGGCGCAGGAGGCGATCAACCTCGCCCTCGTCGAGGGCGTGAAGGCGGGCAAGTTCGTCGTCCGGCTCAAGGGCGGCGACCCGTACGTCTTCGGGCGCGGGTACGAGGAGCTCGAGGCGTGCACCGAGGCGGGCATCCCGGTGACGGTGGTACCCGGCATCACCAGTCCCATCTCGGTACCCGGTGCGGCGGGCATCCCGGTGACCCATCGCGGCGTGACCCACGAATTCGTGGTCGTGAGCGGACACGTCGCCCCGGATCACCCGGACTCGCTGGTCGACTGGTCGGCGCTGGCCAAGCTGCGCGGCACCCTCGTGCTGATGATGGCCGTGGAACGCATCGACAAGTTCGCCGCCGCCCTGCTCGACGGCGGCAAGCCCGCCGACACCCCGGCCACCGTCATCCAGGAGGGCACCCTGCGCACCCAGCGGGTGGTGCGCGCCGACCTGGCCACCGTCGCCGAGCGGGTCAAGCAGGAGGGCATCCGGCCGCCCGCGATCATCGTCATCGGGCCGACAGCGGCCTTCGGTGCCGATCCCGCCTGAGTCACGATCCCGGCGGGGGCGCCGGCCGCGTCGTTTACAGTGGTCGACTGTGCTCGAAAACCCCGCTGCCTCGAAGCAGTCCCCGGTGAAGCAGTCGGCCTTCGGGCTCGCGATCATCGTTCTCAGCGGCCTGCAGTTCATGGTCGTGCTCGACGGCACCGTCGTGATCTTCGCGCTGCCCCGCCTGCAGGACGAACTCGGCCTGTCCAGTTCGGGCGGTGCGTGGACGGTCACCGCCTACGGCCTCACCTTCGCGGGCATGATGCTGCTGGGCGGTCGCCTCGGTGACGTCTTCGGCCGCAAACGCATGCTCATCACCGGTGTCGGCCTGTTCACCGCCGCCTCGCTGGCCTGCGGCCTCGCTCAGGGTGAGCTGGCGCTGCTGATCGCGCGCGCCTTCCAGGGTGCGGGCGCGGCGATCGCGGCACCGACCGCGTTCGCGCTGGTCGCCACGACTTTCGCGCCGGGTAAGGCACGCAACCAGGCGGTGGCCGTCGTCGGATCGATGGCGGGCATCGGGTCGGTGAGCGGCCTGGTGATCGGTGGTCTGCTCACCGAGATGTCGTGGCGGATGATCTTCCTCATCAATGTGCCGATCGGCGCGCTGATCGTGGTCGGCGCGATGTACACACTCTCCGACACCGCCCACCACCGGGCGCCCCTCGACGTGAAGGGCGCGGTGCTCGGCACGCTCGCCTGCGCGCTGGTCGTGTTCGGCGCCACCGAGGGACCGTCGTGGGGATGGGGCAGCCCGGTCATCCTGACCTCGCTGATCGTCGGTGTCGTGCTGCTCGTGGCGTTCGTGCTCATCGAGCGCAACGAGGCCGACCCGCTGCTGCCGTGGTCGCTGTTCGACAGCCGCGACCGCAACTCGACCTTCCTGCTGATCTTCCTCGCGGGCGCGGTACTCGGCGCGATGACGTTCTTCGTCGCCCAGATGCTGCAGAACTCGCTCGGCTACAGCCCGCTGCACGCCGGTATCGCCTGCATCCCGTTCACCATCGGCATCGGCGTCGGCGGCGCGCTGGCCTCGAAGGCGGCGTTGCGGGTGCCGCCGCGCTGGCTGCTGACCGGCGCCGCGCTCGTGTTGTCGGGGGCGCTGCTGTTCGGGTCGACCCTCGATCGCCACATCGGCTACTTCACCACCCTGCTGCCGTTGCTCGTCGTGATCGGATTCGGGGTGGGTGTGGCGATGGTGCTCGCCCCGCTGTGCGTGCTGGTCGACGTGCCGCCGTCCGATATCGGTCCGCTCTCGGCGGTGGGGCAGATGTTCATGAACCTGGCGACGCCGATCGCGATCGGACTGCTCAGCCCGATCGCGGCCTCGCGCACCCTGTCGCTCGGCGGCAGCCCCGACACCAAGGTGTCGGCCATGACCGGCCCCCAGCTCGACGCGCTCACCAGCGGCTACACCACGGTCCTGCTCGTCTGTTCGGGTCTGGCACTGCTGGCCGCCGTCGTGGCGCTGACACTGCGTTTCACGCCAGGTCAGCTGGCCCAGGCCCAGCACGCCCAGGAGGAAGCCCAGCAGTCCTGAGCCTCAGAGGCGGCCGGTGACCTTGTACGGCGTGATCCGTACCGTCACCCGTTCGGCGTCGTCTACCGAGGCCGGGTTGAACTCCGCGTAGGGCAGACCCGTGTATTTCAGGGACAACTCGTCGGGCAGCAGACGATCGGGATCCGGGACGAGGGTGGCGGTGCCGCGGATGGCGGCGTAGACGAACGGGCGCTCGGGCGGGTTGACCATCACGGTGACGCGGGGGTCGCGGGCCAGGTTCTTGGCCTGCTGGCGGGCGACCGTGGTGGAGAAGAGCAGGTCGTCGCCGTCGCGTTTGATCCAGACGACAGTCAGATGCGGATGCCCGTCGGGGCCGAGGGTGGCGACGGTGGCATACGCCCTCTCGTTGTCGATATAGGTGGACAACTCTTCGGACAGCGCGATGGTTCGGGTCATACCGGTACGAACGCGGCGGTCATACCCGGCATTCCGGCCCATTGTGGCAGAACGGTATTCGGGTTCTCGTGGCGAAAACGGGGTTGCCCGACAGTTGACGCGGCATGAGACTGGAGGGATGTCTGTGCTCGCGGAGAACCTGCTCGACCGGTGGATCGCCTTGGCCGGGACCGACTCCGAAGCCATCGGGATCGGCATCATCGGCCGCTACGCCGAACCACACCGTCGCTACCACACGCTCACCCACCTGGCGGTGATGCTCGCCGCCATCGACGAATTAGCCGATGCCGCAACCGATATCAATGCCGTGCGCTACGCGGCCTTCTTCCACGACGCGATCTACGCCGTCGACCGCGCCGACAACGAGGAACGCAGCGCCGACCTGGCTCGCGACGTGCTCGAATCACTCGGCGCCACACCAGAGCTGGTGAACGAGGTGGTGCGCCTGGTGATCCTCACCCGTGGTCACAACCCGGAAGCCGGCGACGCCAACGGCGCGGTGCTCTGCGACGCCGACCTGGTCGTGCTCGGTGGGACAGCGCAGGAGTACGCCACCTACGCGGCCGCGATCCGTGATGAATACCGCCACGTCCCCGACGACCTGTTCCGTGCGGGCCGTGCCTCGGTGCTGCGCAACCTCGCCGAGCAACCGCGCCTGTTCCGCACGCCGCGGGCTTATCAGCGTTACGAGGGGCCCGCTCGTGCCAACCTCGCGGCCGAACTCATCGGCTTGTCCGGCTAGTCCTTGCGCCCGGTCAGCGCGAGCGACGCGCCGAGGCCGATCATGACCAACCCGCCGGTCCCGCCGACGGCGGCCAGGCGTCGCGGCGACCGGGCGAACCAGGTTCTGGCCGAGCCGGCCGCCAGCGCCCACAGTGAATCGAAGACGAGGCCGAACACGGGGATGCACAGACCGAGGATCAGCATCTGCTGCGGTGCGCCGCCACGTGCGGGGTCGACGAACTGGGGGAGCAAGGCCGCGAAGATGACGATGGTCTTCGGGTTGGCCAGGCCGACGATGAACCCGTCGCGCAACGCCGCGACCGTGTTTCCGTCGCGACCCTCGGGTCCGATCTGCAGGGCGCCGTGTAGTTGGGTGCGGTGCCGGAAGCTCTGAATGCCTAGGTACACAAGGTAACCCGCGCCGACGAGCTTTATCGCCGTGAACGCGGTCGCCGACGCCATCACCACCGCCCCCACGCCACACGCGACGGCGACGATCTGGAGGTATACGCCCACGGCGTTGCCGACCACGTTCAGCAACGCGGTCCGCCGACCGGCGGTGAGCGCCCGCCCGATGGTGAACAACACGCTCGGACCCGGCACGAGAACGATCAGCAACGCCAGTCCGGCGAACGACGCCAGCGCACCCCAGGAGACCATGACCGCCACGGTATCCGGGCCGCGCTCAGCGCGCGAGCGCGTTGTTCGATTCGATCGCGGTCACGATGAGGTCGGCTACGCCGCGCTGACCGGCGAGGGTCGGGTGATAGGGCAGCAGGGTGCGATCGGCCAGGATCGGGTCGAACCAGCGCACCGACGGATCCGCGCACATCCCGAATTCGCGGGAGGCGGCGACAGTATCGACAAAGATCGCACCGTGCGCGGCGGCTTCGCCCGCGACCACCGCATTGAGTCGTTCGAACTTGGACTGGATATAGGCGGCGTCGGTGTCGCGCAGTCCGGCCATCGCCGGGCAGCTGTGGTCGGTGAGGTAGGTCGGCCAGCCGTCGACGACGATGACGGCGTTCGGGGCGCGCCGGGTGATGTCGTCGAGTGCGGCCGCGTAGCTCGGGGCGATCGCGTCGATCTTCTCGTCCCAGCCGTGTTCCGTCCCGCAGCCGCCCAGGTGGCACCGGCCGAGGATGTACTGCGTCATATCGGCGTCGTTGGCGCCGATGTGCAGCGTGACCAGCCGTGTCGCAGGCCCGAGCGCGTCCAGCTGCGGGGCGATACCCGGTCCCTGCTGCTGGGTCAGGTGCGGGATCTTCGCCGAACTGCAGGTGCGGTCGTCCAGGGTGAGTCCGAGCCGTTGCGCCACCAGCTTCGGCGCGTTGGCCGTCGAGCGAGCACACTGCAGCGGAGCGGTGAGGTCGAGGTTCGCGGCGCCGGTGGTCGCGGCACCGGAATCGCCGAGGGCCACATACACAGCCCCGCTCACCGGGTCGGCGTGCGCTCCGGCCGAGAGCAGCGCGGACGCCGAAACGGTCAGCGCCGCAACGAGAGCGCGCATGCGGTTGGTCATCGAACATCCTGGAGATCGAGCGGTCGGCGTCGGTCGGCCGAGTTCAGGCTAGGCGGCGGTGCACCCCGTTGTCTTTGTGCTGCGTCACGGTATCTGTTGGACGATGCGATTGACAGGCAAGTCGCTACTTGCCTATGGTGGTTTCGGAAGAGACAAGGAGTGCTCGCCGTGAGCGATATCTTCACCGCCCTGGCGGATTCGACACGACGCGTGCTGCTCGACGAACTGGCCGATCGTGACGGTCAGACCCTGTTCGAACTGTGCGGCAGGCTCGTGACAAAGCACGGCATCAGCTCCTCGCGGCAGGCGATCACCCAGCATCTGGGTGTGCTCGAGGCGGCGGGCCTGGTCCGCACGAGCCGTGTCGGCCGCTACAAATTCCACTACCGCGACTTCACCCCGCTGCGCGAGCTGACGGCGCGGTGGCCCATTCCCCAGGAGGACACATGATCCGCATCGGCGTCACCAGCGTCTTCGTCGACGACCAGGACAAGGCCGAGAAGTTCTACACCGAGGTGCTCGGTTTCCAGGTGAAACACAAAGTGCCCCTTGGTGAATACTCGTGGCTCACCGTCGTGTCGCCCGCCGACCCCGACGGCATCGAACTGCTCCTCGAACCCGATCAGCACCCCGCCGCCAAGGCCTACAAGACGGCACTGAGCGCCGACGGTATTCCGATGATGATCTTCACCGTCGACGACATCGACGCCGAGTACTGCCGCCTGACCGACCTGGGTGTCTTCTTCACCCAACCGCCCCAGCCCATGGGCCAGGTGACCTCCGCCGTCTTCGACGACACCTGCGGCAACCTCATCTCCCTGAACTCACCTGTCGGCGAATAGCGCACCGGGCGCCGCCGAGATCACCGGGAACAATCGTGGCACCCCATCGGTTGACCCGGCACATGACGACACTCGGATTGATCGGTAGCGGATTCATCGGCTCCACCCTGGCCCGGCTCGCGGTCGACGCGGGTCACGACGTGGTCCTCAGCAATTCGCGTGGCCCGGAAACCCTGGCGGACCTGGTGGCCGAACTCGGCCCACGCGCTCGCGCGGCCACCCCCGCCGAAGCGGCCGAGGCGGGTGACTACGTGGTGGTCACCGTCCCGTTGAAGGCCTACCGCGAGATCCCCGTCGCGCCGCTGGCGGGCAAGGTGGTGTTTGATACCAACAACTACTACCCCGAGCGCGACGGCGCGTTCCCCGAACTCGACGCCGACGAGACCACCACCAGCGAACTCCTGCAGCGCCACCTCCCCGAGTCGAAGGTGGTCAAGGCGTTCAACAACATCGCCTACGCCAACCTGGCCGAACTCGCCCGCCCCGCGGGCGCTGCCGACCGTTCCGCGCTGCCGATCTTCGGTGACGACGCCGACGCCAAGAAGCTGGCCGCCGAGTTCATCGACAGTCTCGGCTACGACGTGGTCGACGGCGGCTCACTCGCCGAAAGCCGCCGCTCGCAGCGGGATACGCCGGTCTACGTGCGCCCGTACGCCGCCGACAGCAACTGGCCGCCCGCGTCGAAGCCCGCGAGTGCCGACGAAGTGCGCGCGGCCCTCGCGGCGGCGCAGATCTAACCCGTTCCCCACCTCCCCGCGGCCCGCAACCTGGCCAGCGTCGCCTGATCTGGGTGATGCTCGACCAGGAAGCGCGGCGGGAACAGGCCGGGCACGGCCCGCAGGCCGACTTCGCGATCCAGCACCTCCCAGGGAACACCGAACAGGGACGCGGTCGTCGGGTCGACCATGCTGACGACATGCGCGCGCGGAAGCAGCGTGGGCACGGTGTCGGTCCACGCGGCCACCGTTTCCTCGATGCCGTTCTCGGCCCGTACGTGCAGCAGTTCTGCGACGAACAGATCCAGGCGGCCGGCTTCGGTATCGGCTTGCATGCCCTGATACTGGGCGGCATGGACCGGTGCGGCGAGCGCGGCCTCGGCGGAACGGATCGCGGCCCACGCGGGGTGGTCGATGGGCACCGTGAACGGCACGAGCCGACCCTGTTCGTCGACCGTGTAGGGAGCCGGTGAGACGGGTCGCACGGCATTGTCGAACATTTCCCGGGCGGCAGCGACCAGTTCGCAGACCCGCTCCGGTGAACTCGCCACCCCGGCCAGGACGCCGAAACTACCCGGCACGAAGAACAGGGGCTGTGCGCCTGCTTTGTTGCCGAGCCCGGCCAGCCAGCCGTCGACCAGCGGCAGCGACCCCGCGTAGAGATCACCGTCGTCGTCCGGGAGGAACAGCACACCGTCCTCGGTGTCGAACAGCGACACAGTCTCCACCGCGAAGTCGATCATGTTGGCGCGGGCGGTGGCGAAGACGGTATCGGCATCCACACCCCACTCGACCAGATCGTCCGGGGACACCGTGCGCATCGAGGTCGGCAGGTCGATCACCACGCGCTCGGTGAGGCAGGGCAGCAGCGGCCGCCACAGCATGTGGTCGCCGATCCGCTTCCCCTGGAACTCGAGGGTGAGGTCACCGGCCGGCCGCAGCACCGAGCGCAACGTCGGCGCCGCCGACACCCAGCCCGCTACGGGTTCGGTCATCACCGTTCGCGACGTCACCGCACGGCGCAAGTACTCGGCGAGCAGCTGCACCGCTTCCTCGCCGTCGAGGCCCACGGCCAGCCGGTACGGCGTCTGCAGGCCGTACTGCTGAATCGCGCCGTCGGCGTAGACGACATCGACGTGGAACTCGGACGCATCGAACTCCGCCGAGACGACCTCGGGAAACGCCCGCAGGATGTCGACCGCCCACTTGCCGAAAATCGCGTCACGCGAAGCAGATTCGCGACGCCGGAACAAACCCCTACCGAAACCCATTGAGCACTCTCTCGATCACGCATGCCCGGCCGGACGCGACCGAACCGCGGAACGTTACCGGTAACCGGACCGGCGCGCACCCCGAGTTCAGGTGATGATGAGAAGTTCTGTGGGCGAGGCGATTTCCGCGCGCAGACCGGATTTGGTCGCGACTCGGGCCACACCGCGAATGTCGGTGGGATCGGCGCGGGTGAGGACGAGGGCGCGGGCGAGCAGCCCCTTGTGGTGTTTGTTGAAATGGCTCACCACGGTGCGGGAACCGTCGGGGTGCTCGGTGAGGACGTTGGCGGTGATCGCGTCGGGGACGCGGCCGAGCTGCTGGTAGGTGCCCGAGCGCAGGTCGACGACGAGCTCGCCCGCGGCCTCGGCGTAGAGGGCGTCGGGGAGCACGTCACGCCACAGGGCCGAGAGGGTGGGCAGGCCGGGGAGTTTGGTGCCGCCGGAGAGACGGTAGGCGGGGATCGGGTCGCCCGCGCGGACGGCACCGAACAGGGCGGAGCCGATCCCCAGCCGGGCGTACGCCTTGGCCCGCTGCGCCTTGGTGAACGACTTCGCGTCCAGCGCGTCGTAGAGCACGCCGGTGTAGCGCTCGAGTGCGGGCCGGGTGGGGGAGGTGCGCAGGGTCGCGTTGCGGGCGATCTCGGTGTCGGCGCCCTTGCCGAGCCCGAGCACGGCTGCCGAGGTGGCCGGGTCGGCCGCCAACTGGACCACCTCGGTGATCAACTTGTCGCGCACCGCGCTCAGCTGCGGCATCGCCAGATCGTCGAGGTTCAGGGGCGCGCCCGAACCGCCGTCGGACTTGGTCTCGGAGGGAGGCAGCAGCACCAGCACGAGCGTCAACGGTAATCGCCGCGTTGATCGCCGCAGCGTCCCACCCCGCCGCTCCCGGCAAAGCCGCGTCTTCGTGCTCGCCGACTACGGCATCCGAAGTCCCGGGGTGCTCAGCGCACCGCTTCCAAGAACTTGCGCGTCCGCTCGTTGGTCGGCGCCTCGAAGATCTGTTCCGGCGGACCCTGCTCGATGATGCGCCCGGCATCGAACATCAGCACCCGATCCGACACCTCGCGGGCGAAACGCATCTCGTGGGTGACGATCAGCATGGTGATGTCGGTCGTCTCGGCGATGGTGCGTAGCACGTCGAGCACGTCACCGACCAGTTCCGGGTCGAGCGCGGAGGTCACCTCGTCGAGCAGCATCACCTTCGGGTCCATCGCGCAGCACCGCGCGATCGCCACCCGCTGCTGCTGACCACCCGAGAGCTGGGAGGGGTGCGCGTTCTCCTTGTCGGCCAGGCCGACCACATCCAGCAGGTGCCGTGCCCGTTCGCGCGCGTCGTCTTTCGACTTGCCGAGCACGTGGATCGGTGCCTCGGTGATGTTCTCGAGCACCGTCATGTTCGGGAACAGATTGAACTGCTGGAACACCATGCCGATCTTGGTGCGCACCGCCCGCAGGTGTTTCTCCTTGGCGGGCACCAGTTTTCCGTTGCGTTCGGTGTGGGTGAGGGGTTCGCCGTCGACCCAGATGACGCCCTCGCTCACGGTTTCCAGCGTCATCAACAGGCGGAGGATCGTGGTCTTGCCCGACCCCGACGGGCCGATCAACGTGACCTTCTCCCCACGCCCGACCGTGAAATCGAGGTGGTCGAGCACGGTGAGGGCGCCGAAGCGTTTGACCACCTGATCGAATCGAATCATCTCGTCAGTAGTAGGCAAGTCGCTTCTCCAGTCTTCTGATCAGCACGGAGGTCGGATAGCTGGCGACGAGGAAGAACACGCCCGCCAGGGTGATCGCCTCCAGGTAGGCGAAGTTGCGTGCCCCGAATTGCTGTGCGGCGGTGACCAGTTCGACCACCGAGATGGCGAACAGGAACGGGGTGTCCTTGAACATCGACACCGCGTTGGTGCCGAGTGCGGGCAACGACGCCCGGATAGCCTGTGGCAGCACCACCGCCCGCCAGGTGCGTGTCGGCGGCAGCGACAACGCGCGCGCCGCCTCCCACTGCCCCTTCGGTACCGCCTCGATCCCGGCCCGGTACACCTCGGCGAGATAACTCGAGTAATGGATACCGAGCACGGTGATGCCGATCTGCAAAGCCGAGAACTGGGTGAGCAGGGTGTAGGCGAACAGCAGCTGTACGACCAGCGGGGTGAGCCGCACGAACTCGCTCACCGCGTGGACGGGTGCGGCGATCCAGCGCGGCATCGACTGGCGGATGATCGCGATCACCAGTCCGAGCACGGCGGCGAGCGCGAAGCCGAGCACGGTGGCGAGCAGGGTGATCTGGAAGCCGTCCCACAGCACCGGCAGGGCGTCGCGGGCGCGCTCCCAGCTCCATTGGGCGTTCATGCGGTCACCTTCGCGTCGTCAGGGGCGAGCCGCAGCACTTCCTTCAGCGACGCACCTCGGCCGAGCTTGGTCTTGGCACGGGTTTCCAGGAGGTTCATGCCGAGGGTCAGCAGGTAGGCGAGGACGAAATAGATAACCAGGCCCACCCCGAACGAGAACAGGGTGTCGCTGGTGGTCTTGCGCAGCTGGCCGATCTCGTAGGTCAGATCGTGCAGGGTGATGTACGAGGCCAGCGCGGTGCCCTTGAGCAGGTGCACGAGCAGATTGGTCAGCGAGGGCAGCATGAGCGCCCACGCCTGCGGGAACAGCACCCGCCGCATTCGTTGCCATGGACTGAAGTTCAGCGCGACCGCTGCCTCGAACTGGGCGCGCGGCACCGCGTTCAGCGCGCCGCGCACCACCTCGGCACCGTAGGCGCCGTAGTTGAGGCCGAGCGCGAGGATGCCGCAGAACACTGGGTCGAGCTTGTAACCGAGCAGCGGCAGCACATAGAACAGCCAGAAGATCTGCACCAACAGCGAAGTACCACGGAAGAATTCGATCAGAACCCGCGCACTGCCACGCACCGCGAGCGAGCGGAAACGCGCGGCCGTACCGAGCGCCAGGGCGAGGACGAACGCGAGCAGCGCACCGCCGATGGTCAGTTCCAGCGTGACGACGATGCCGTCCCACAGCGCGGGGAGGGCATCGCGTACCGCGTCGAGCTTGCTCACGAGCCGGTCAGATCTCGCCCTTGCAGAGTTTTGCCGTCGTGTACTTCGGGTCGGGCAGTTCACGTTCGGTGAAGCCGAACTTGCCGACGATGGACAAGTACTTGTCCTTGTCGCCGGTGATCTTGGCGAGTTCGGTGTTGTAGGCGGCGAGCAGGTCCGGATCGGTGGTGCGGAAGACCGTGCCGCCCGCACCGACCTGCGGCTTGCCGTCGATGACCGCCACGAACGACGGCGTCACATCGACCGGCGCGTCGGGAGTGTGGCTCTTCAGCCAGTTCAGCGAGATCGCGGTGAGCGCGAACACGTCGGCGCGGCCCGAGGTGACCGCGTCCATGCCGTCCTGCGGGGTGGCCACCTGGGTGGCGTCGATGCCGAGCGACGCGGCGTAATCGGATTCGATGGCACCCGTCATCGCGGCCATCTTCGCCCCGCTGGATTTGATCGACTGCATATCGCTGAGGTTCATCGGATTTCCCTTTTTCACCATCAGCGCGGTGGTGTACATGAATTCCGGTTCGCTGAATGCGGCCTGTTCGCACCGTTTGGGCAAGATCGACATTCCGGCGCTCACCGCGTCGAATCGGTTGGCCTGCAGGCCGGGGATGAGGGCGCCGAACTCGGTCTGCACACCGTCGACGGTCTTGATGCCGAGGTTGGCGAAGATCTCCTTGTGCAGGGCCACGGTCGCGCCGGTGAGCTGGCCGCCCTCCTCGAACGAATACGGCGCCTCACCCGCGAAACCCACGGTGATGGTGCCCTTGTCCTTCAGCGACTGCAGGAGTTGGCCGCTCTCGGTGGTCTCGGTCTTCGTGCACCCGGCGAGCACCGCCGCCGCGAGCGCGGCACCGGCGAACACTGCTGTACAGCGCTTAGGCAGGGAAATCGTGTCCGGCATGGTCGGCCTCTCGCAGGGGTAGCGCCGCAGAATGTGCAGGTTACCGAATCTTCTTTTGTCGTCGGGAAATTCGTGTCTGTGAAAAATCTAATGCTTCGATATTTGCCGAACCCGGTTCCGTTATCGTTTTGTTATCTGCTGGTTGGCGGGCCACTTCGATGGGTAACCTGATACGCGATTTCCGCGGCGGACCGGCGAGGGGCCGCCCGCGCGGGTCCAGGTGGTAATCGGCTGTCGGCCCCGCCGGACCAGGGACTACCCTGTGCATCCGTGATCACCCGCCTCTCCCGCCTGTTCCTGCGCACCCTGCGAGACGATCCCGCCGACGCCGAGGTGCCGAGCCACAAACTGCTGGTGCGTGCCGGCTATGTCCGCCGCGTCGCCCCGGGCGTGTACTCGTGGTTGCCGCTGGGTCTGCGCACGCTGCGCAAGATCGAGGACGTCGTGCGCCAGGAGATGGACGCCACCGGCGCCCAGGAGATCTCCCTGCCCGCGCTGCTGCCGCGCGAGCCCTACGAGACCACCAAACGGTGGACCGAATACGGTGACGCCCTGTTCCGCCTGCAGGACCGCAAGGGCGGTGACTACCTGCTCGGCCCCACCCACGAAGAGCTGTTCGCGCTCACCGTGAAGGGTGAGTACAACTCCTACAAGGACCTGCCGGTCACGCTGTACCAGATCCAGGCCAAGTACCGCGACGAAGAACGTCCCCGCGCGGGCATTCTGCGTGGCCGCGAGTTCATCATGAAGGACTCCTACTCCTTCGACCTCGACGACGACGGTCTGGCCGCCAGCTACGCCGCCCACCGCGCCGCCTACCAGCGCATCTTCGACCGCCTCGGCGTGAAGTACGTGATCGTGGCCGCCACCTCCGGTGCCATGGGCGGTAGCGCGTCGGAGGAATTCCTCGCCGAGAGCCCCGTGGGCGAGGACACCTACGTGCGCTGCGTGGAATCCGGATACGCCGCCAACGTGGAAGCCGTGGTCACCCCCGCGCCCGCGCCGCTGCCGATCGACGGCCTGCCCGCCGCCGTCGAGCACGAGACCCCGAACACGCCGACCATCGCGACCCTGGTCGACTGGGCCAACGAGGCGAAGGTGCTCGACCGCGCCGTCACCGCCGCCGACACGTTGAAGAACGTGATGGTGAAACTGCGTCACCCCGACGGCAAGACCGAGATCGTCGGCATCGGCATCCCCGGCGACCGCGAGGTCGACGACAAGCGTCTCGAGGCCGCGGTCGAACCCGCGACGGTGGAACTGCTCACCGAGGCGGACTTCACCGCCAACCCGTTCCTGGTGAAGGGCTACATCGGCCCGAAGGGTCTGCAGGCCAACGGTGTTCGCTACCTCGTCGACCCCCGCGTCGTCGACGGCACCTCCTGGATCACCGGCGCCGACCAGCAGGGCAAGCACGTCGTCGGCCTGGTCGCCGGACGTGACTTCACCCCCGACGGCACCATCGAGGCCGCCGAGGTCCGCGACGGCGACCCCTCGCCCGACGGCGCAGGTCCGCTGGTGTCGGCCCGTGGCATCGAGATCGGCCACATCTTCCAGCTCGGCCGCAAGTACACCGACGCCTTCGATGTGGACGTGCTCGGCGAGAACGGCAAGCCCGTGCGCCTCACCATGGGTTCCTACGGCATCGGCATCTCCCGCATGGTCGCGGTGATCGCCGAACAGCAGCACGACGAGAAGGGCCTGCGCTGGCCCGCCGAAGTCGCCCCCTTCGACGTGCACGTGGTGATCGCCAACAAGGATGCCGCCGCCCGCGACGGCGCCGAACACGTGGTCGCCGGGCTGAACGCCGAAGGCCTCGAGGTCCTCTTCGACGACCGCACCGCCTCTCCCGGCGTGAAGTTCAAGGACGCCGAACTCCTCGGCATGCCCTGGATCCTGGTCATCGGCCGGGGCTGGGCCGAAGGCAAGGTCGAACTCCGCAACCGGCTGACCGGCGAAGCCGAGGAGATCCCGGCCGAGGATGCCGTCAGCGCGGTCACCGCGCGCGTGCGCGGCTGATCGGTTCGCCTCGATCGCGCTGTCCCGCCGACCGGTGGGGCAGCGCGATCGTCGTATCCGCCGAACTTACGCTTACGTAGGGGAAACCTGCAGGTAGACGGCGTAGTCGGGGGTGGGGCGCTGATAAGTTGACGGGTATGACGAGTTCGCCCAGCCTGTTGTTCAACCCCGCCACCTACGACCCGCAGCACTTCGATGCGGAGACGCGGCGGCTGCTGAAAGCCACCATCGAGTGGTTCGAGTCCAAGGGCAAGGCGCAGTTGCTGGCCGACGACCGGGACGCGCTGTGGGTGCAGGACTTCCTGGACTTCGTGGCGAAGGAGAAGCTGTTCGCCACCTTCCTGACCCCGGCCGCCTACGCCGACGGTGACCCGAACAAGCGCTGGGACGCCGCGCGCAATGCGGCGCTGTCGGAGATCTTCGGCTTCTACGGGCTGGCCTACTGGTACGCCGAGCAGGTGACGATTCTCGGCCTCGGCCCGATCTGGCAGAGCGACAACGAGATCGCCAAGCGCAAGGCCGCCGCCGACCTCGCCGACGGTCAGGTCATGGCATTCGCGCTGTCGGAGCGTGACCACGGCGCCGACATCTACAACACCGACCTCGTCCTGACCCCCACCGAGCCGGGCAGCGCCGATGCCGAAGCGGGAATCCTGTTCCGCGCCAACGGCGAGAAGTACTACATCGGCAACGGCAACGTCGCCTCGATGGTCTCGGTGTTCTCCCGCCGCGCCGACATCGAGGGCGCCGACGGCTACGTCTGGTTCGCCGCCGACTCACGCCACGAGAACTACCACCTGATCGAGAGCGTCATCCACGGTCAGATGTATGTGAGCCACTTCCGGCTGGAGAACTACCCGGTGACCGCCGCCGACGTGCTGCACGAAGGCCCCGAAGGGTTCTCGGCCGCGCTCAACACCGTCAACGTCGGCAAGTTCAACCTGTGCCACGGCAGTATCGGCATGGTGGAGCACTCGTTCTTCGAGGCCATCACCCACTCCAACAACCGCATCCTCTACGGCAAGCCGGTCACCGACTTCGCCCACGTGCGCGGCAATTTCGTCGACGCCTACGCCCGCCTGATCGCGATGAAGCTGTTCAGCGACCGGGCCGTCGACTACTTCCGCAGCGCCTCCCTCGAGGACCGCCGCTACCTGCTGTTCAACCCGATGACCAAGTCCAAGGTCACCTCCGAGGGCGAGGTCGCCATGACCCTGCTGCTCGATGTGCTGGCGGCCAAGGGTTTCGAGAAGAACACCTACTTCCACGAGGCCTCGCGCTACATCAACCACCTGCCCCGGCTCGAGGGCACGGTGCACGTGAACGTGGGCCAGATCCTCAAGTTCATGCCGAACTACCTGCTCAACCCGGCCGAGTACCAGGCGGTTCCCACCCGGCTCGAGGCGGGCGACGAGGAGTTCTTCTGGAAGCAGGGCCCGGCGCGCGGCGCGGGCAAGGTGCGCTTCGCCGACTGGACCCCGGCCTACGAGGCGGCCGCCGACGTGCCGAACGTGGGCCGCTTCTACGAGCAGGCCAAGGCGCTGCGTGAGCTGCTGCTCACCGCCGCACCGGACGAGGCGCAGCAGAAGGACCTGGACTTCATGCTCACCATCGGCCATCTGTTCTCCACGGTGGTCTACGGTCAGCTGATCCTCGAGCAGGCCGAACTCACCGGCCTCGACCGCGACGTGCTCGACCAGATCTTCGACTTCCAGATCCGCGACTTCAACACCCAGGCCACCGCGCTGCTCGGCAAGCCGTCGGTCACCGACGCACAGCGGAACTGGGCCATCGCCGCCCTGCGCACGCCGATCGCCGACGCCGAACGGTTCGACCGGGTGTGGCAGCAGGTGGAGTCCTACGACGGCGCGTACGCGATGCGTCCGTAGTCGACAGCGACGGTCCGGCCTGTTCAGCGGGCCGGACCGTCGCTGTGTCACACGGGGCGGCCATCGAGGCTCCCTCGATGGCTCGTCGCCCGCCGGCACTGCCAACGGGAGGGCATGGCGTTGCCGGGCGGGCGGAATCGCTTCCGTCCGCGACGGGTTGATGTGCGCGGGCGGTATTCCAGTACGGAAGCCCGCGTGACCCGGTGGGCCTTCGGGCTATGTCCGTCCCGGGAAGCTGACGGTGACCGGGTTCGTGCCGAGGATCGCCTGCCATCGGGCGCGGCGCACCGCTGCTTCGGTGAGCGCTTCGACGGCGCTCGCACGGACGGCGGGATCGGTCGCCTGTTCGACCACGGCGTACCACGCTGCGGCGCAATCGGATTCGACCGCGACGGCGAGGTGCGCGGCCGGGATCGGGTCGTCGACCGGGAACGGCGGGTTGTAGGCGGCGTCGGGTGCCTCGGGTGCGGAGCCACCGGCTTCGAGCAGTTCGATCGTCGCGTCCCGGCGGGCGCGGTGCGCGGCACTGAACTCCGCGACCAGGCGCGACCGATCACTGTTGGCGTAGGCGGCGATCAGGCCGTAGGAGTACACGGCCGCGTACTCGGTGTCGAGGGCGCGTTGCAACGCTTCACGTTGACCGGTCATGAAAGCAGAACTCCCGCCTCGGTGGCACAGGCCGCGCTGATCGAGGCCAGCAGCCCTGCGCGGTAACCGGATTCGGTGCGGGCCAGGGTCGCTGCGGCCTGTTGGGAATGCTGCAAGCGGGCACGCAACTGTTCGACGCTGATCGGCTGCTGCGCCGCCGAGACCAGATCCGCGGCGGGCACCGGTGCGCCGTCGGAACCCGGCACAGTGACGACGCCGGTGCGGTGCACAGGAGTGGTTCCGTCGCCGTAGACCCCGATCACCCGGTCGATCTCGGCGCGTAAGGCATCGGCGTGGGCGGTGCGTTCGGTGGCGACGGTCGTCAGCGCGGCCTGCGCCTGCGGTGCCAGCGCGATCGCGGCCGTCGCGGCGGCGGCATCGGTGCGAGCCAGAACCTCGTGTGCGGCAAGGGGGTCCGGTGCGTGCACAGAATCGTCCTCGGCGCACGACGTCAGGACGGCGACCGCGGGCACCGCGACAGCGCCTGCGCCTGCCAGCCGCAATATCGTCCGCCGCCGCCAGGTGCGCACGACGGTCGGTACGGGCGAGGGCTCCGTCGATTCCAGCTGCCCGGCCGCCGATACAGCAGCGCACTCCGGCGACTTCGGGTGCGGCACGGCGATGTTGGTGGTCGGCGACTGCAGGTGCTGGGCAGCGTGCTGTGCCGACTTCGCGTGCGGCACGACCTCGGTGGTCGGCGATGGGAGATGCCGGGGAGTCCGAACGGCGGTGGGGGTGCTCGGCGCGACGGCGAATTCGGCAGTCGTCGCGAAGGCCGACCGCACGACTTCACGCGCGAAGCCGCTGGTCGGCGGGTGGGAATCGCGGTGGTCGGGGCGCATGCCGGAAGGTCGCCCGGCACTCGGCGGGACGGTATGGCGGTGATGCACGTGGACCATCGTGCCAGATCCCGCGGCGACGGTTCGCCACGCGGCGATCGCGCCGGGCACGCCGACACGGACCGGTGCGCACCGCCCGGTGGCTGGTCCTTTACACTCTCGTGGCGCGTTACGCTAGACCTTCGGCGTAGAAATTTCCGATCGCGTCACAACTGAACCAGGAGCCGCCCATATGCCGATGCCCACCGAGGAAAGGGTGAGCCAGCTCGTCGCTGAGCTCGTCGCACGCCGGGGTTTCGACCTCGAGGGCGTCGCGATCGCGGCCGCGGGCAAGGACGAACTGGCTCCGGTTCGGGTGAAGGTCACCGTGGACAGCGACGGTCCCGCCGACCTCGACGCCATCGCCGAGTTGAGCCGCGAGATGTCCGAGTCGCTGGACGCGGCAGGTGATTTCGGCGAATCCGCCTACCTGCTCGAAGTGACGACCCCCGGCGTCGACCGGCCGTTGACCACCGACCGCCACTGGCGCCGCGCCCAGGGTCGCAAGGTGAAGATCGCCCTTGTCGTCGGCGCCGAACCCGTCGAGGGCAAGAAGACTTTCGAGGCCCGCGTCGGCCAGCTCGCCGACGACGGCACCATCGCGCTCGTGCTCGGCGGCAGGAACAAGCCGCACCGGGTGCATGTGCCCCTCGCCGACATCGCCTCCGCGGTCGTCCAGGTCGAATTCAACGCACCCGGCGCCGCCGAACTCGAACTCGCCGGTGGAATCGCCGCGGGCCGCCCCGTCCCGGGCGACGAACCCGCCGACCTCGCCGCAGCAGGCCAACACAGTGACACTCCCACCGAAGGGGTTGCGGAATGAACATCGAAATCGAAGCCTTGCGCGCGATCGTCGCCGACAAGGGCATCCCGATCGAGACCGTGATCTCGGCGATCGAGTCGGCGCTGCTCACCGCCTACCGGCACACCGAGGGGCATCAGCCCAACGCCTACATCGACATCAACCAGAAGACCGGCGTGGTCCGGGTGATGGCGCGCGAACTCGACGCCGACGGCAACCTCGTCTCCGAATGGGACGACACCCCTGAGGGTTTCGGCCGCATCGCCGCAACCACCGCCCGCCAGGTGGTGCTGCAGCGGCTGCGTGACGCCGAGAACGAGAAGTCCTTCGGCGAGTTCTCCACCCACGAGGGCGACATCGTCGGCGGCGTCGTCCAGCGCGACGCCAGGGCCAACGCGCGCGGCATCGTCGTGGTGCGCATCGGCAGCGAGGCCAACGGCGCCGAGGGCCTGATCCCGCCCGCCGAGCAGGTGCCCGGTGAGACCTACGAGCACGGCGACCGCATCAAGTGCTACGTCTACGGTGTGTCGCGCGGAGCGCGTGGTCCGCAGATCCAGCTCTCGCGCACCCACCCCAACCTGGTGCGGCGACTGTTCTCGCTGGAGGTTCCCGAGATCGCCGACGGTTCCGTCGAGATCGTCGCGGTGGCCCGTGAGTCGGGACACCGCTCCAAGATCGCGGTTCGTTCGACCGTTCCCGGCGTGAACGCCAAGGGCGCCTGTATCGGCCCGATGGGGCAGCGCGTGCGCAACGTGATGAGCGAGCTGGCGGGCGAGAAGATCGACATCATCGATTACGCCGAGGACCCGGCGACCTTCGTCGGTAATGCGCTGTCGCCGTCGAAAGTGGTTTCGGTCACTGTCGTCGATCCCGAGGCTCGCGCCGCGCGGGTGATCGTGCCCGATTTCCAGCTCTCCCTCGCCATCGGCAAGGAGGGGCAGAATGCCCGCCTGGCTGCCCGCCTGACGGGCTGGCGCATCGATATCCGCAGCGACGCCGCGCCGGAGACCGACGACTCGGCACGGCCGCAGGCGCACCGTAGTTGACGCGGACACGTCGGAATATCGGCCAGCGGATGACAGGTTTATAACTTCGGAAGGGGAGGGGTTCGTCGTTATGACCGGGTCACCGGTAGAGTGGGTGAAGGACCGGCCCGCGCAATCCGTTCGAACCTGTATCGGATGCCGTCAGCGCGAGCCGTCTGCCGACCTGTTGCGGATCGTGACGCAGCCAAGGGAGGCGGGCAGTGCTACTGCCGCCGCCCCCGTGGTCATCGTTCCCGACCCGCGGCGCAGACTTCCCGGACGGGGTGCCTGGTTGCACCCCGTCTCAGCTTGTCTGCGTTCCGCAGAGCGGCGCCGAGCATTCGGCAGAGCCCTACGAGTGTCCGGAAATCTGGATATCTCAGCCCTGGAGCAGTACCTCGAGAACAGGCACGAGCACTCATGAGCACACCGTGAAGCACCAACGATGAACGTCCATCGGAGATAACCCGAGGTCGTGCGGGCCCGCCTTACCTAGGCGGCGTCACTGCTCGACCTCTCAGTGAGGAGAGCAGTGGCAGGCAAGGCCCGCGTGCACGAGTTGGCTAAGGAACTCGGTGTCACAAGCAAGGAACTACTCGCGAAGCTCAAGGAGCAAGGCGAGTTCGTGAAGTCGGCGTCCTCGACGGTGGAAGCACCCGTCGCACGTCGTCTGCGCGAATCACTCGCGTCGAAGTCCGCTCCGGCGGCCGACGCGAAGCCGGCGGCCCGTCCGGGTCCGTCGTCGGCGGCCCGTCCGGCCGCCAAGCCCACCCCCGGTGGTCCCCGTCCGGGCCCGCGTCCGGCTCCGGCGCCCGCCGCCGCCGCGACTCCCGCACCCGCTCCGGCTCCGGCGCCCGAGGTGAAGCCGGCTCCGGCCGCCAAGCCGACGCCCGCCGCCGCGCAGAGCGCACCGGCCAAGCCGGCCAACGCACCGGCTCCGGGCCCGCGTCCGACCCCCGGCGCCCCGCGTCCGGCTCAGGCCGGTCAGGCGCCGCAGCAGCCGCGTCCCGGTACCCCCGCACCGGGTGCTCAGGCCCCGCGTCCGGCCGGTCCCGGCCCGAAGCCCGGCCCGAAGACCCCGCGGGTCGGCAACAACCCGTTCAGCTCCGCT
Organism: Nocardia sp. GTS18; assembly: GCF_013839555.1. Classification (NCBI taxonomy): domain Bacteria; kingdom Bacillati; phylum Actinomycetota; class Actinomycetes; order Mycobacteriales; family Nocardiaceae; genus Nocardia; species Nocardia sp. GTS18. The sequence continues at coordinate 109,964 of NZ_JACBIU010000003.1, forward strand.
CCCGATCGTGAGCGTCCGGCGCCGCGTCCCGCCCCGCAGGGCGGTCCGCGCCCGACGCCGGGTCAGGGCGGTCCCCGTCCGGCTCCCGGTCAGGGTGGCCCGCGTCCGGCTCCCGGTCAGGGCGGTCCCCGCCCCGGTCAGGGTCAGGGTGGTCCGCGTCCGGCCGCCGCGCAGGGCGGTGCCCCGCGTCCCGGTGGTCCGCGCCCCAACCCGGGCTCGATGCCGCCGCGTCCGAACCCCGGCGCCATGCCCGCTCGTTCCGCACGTCCCGGCCCCGCGGCCGGTGGCCGTCCGGGTCGTCCCGGCGGCGCCCCCGGTGGCGGCGCAGGCCGTCCCGGTGGTGGCGGCGGTGGCGGCTACCGCGGTGGCGGTGGCGGTGCCCCCGGCGCTCCCGGTGCCGGTGCACCCGCGGCCGGTGGTTTCCGCGGTCGCCCCGGTGGCGGCGGCGGTCGTCCCGGTGGTCCCGGTGGCCGTGGTGGTGCCGCAGGTGCCTTCGGTCGTCCCGGTGGCGCGGTTCGCCGTGGCCGTAAGTCGAAGCGGGCGAAGCGCGCCGAGTACGAGAACATGCAGGCTCCCGCCGTCGGCGGCGTGCGTCTGCCCCGTGGCAACGGCGAGATCATCCGTCTCGCCCGTGGCGCCTCGCTGTCGGACTTCGCCGAGAAGATCGACGCGAACCCGGCCGCTCTCGTGCAGGCCCTGTTCAACCTCGGCGAGATGGTCACCGCTACCCAGTCGGTGAACGACGAGACCCTCGAGCTGCTCGGCAGCGAGATGAACTACGTCGTCCACGTGGTCAGCCCCGAGGACGAGGACCGCGAGCTCCTCTCCTCGTTCGACCTCACCTACGGCGAGGACGCAGGCACCGAGGAAGACCTCGAGCAGCGTCCGCCGGTGGTGACCGTGATGGGTCACGTCGACCACGGTAAGACCCGACTGCTGGACACGATCCGTAAGGCCAACGTCCGTGAGGGCGAGGCCGGTGGCATCACCCAGCACATCGGTGCCTACCAGGTGCTGACGAACCTGAACGAAGAAGAGCGCCTGATCACCTTCATCGACACCCCGGGTCACGAGGCGTTCACCGCCATGCGTGCCCGTGGTGCGAAGGCCACCGACATCGCGATCCTGGTGGTCGCGGCCGACGACGGCGTCATGCCGCAGACGGTGGAAGCGATCAACCACGCCCAGGCGGCCGACGTGCCGATCGTCGTGGCGGTCAACAAGATCGACAAGGAAGGCGCGAACCCGGACAAGATCCGGCAGCAGCTGACCGAATACGGCCTGGTGACCGAGGAATACGGTGGCGACACCATGTTCGTCGACATCTCGGCCAAGCAGGGCACCAACATCGACGCACTGCTCGAAGCGGTGCTGCTGACCGCGGATGCCTCGCTCGACCTGCGGGCCAACCCGGACATGGACGCCCAGGGTGTCGCCATCGAGGCGCACCTCGACCGCGGCCGTGGCCCGGTGGCCACCGTGCTCATCCAGCGCGGCACCCTGCGTGTCGGCGACTCGATCGTGGCGGGCGACGCCTACGGTCGCGTGCGCCGCATGGTCGACGAGCACGGCGAGGACGTCCACGCGGCGCTCCCGTCGCGCCCGGTGCAGGTCATCGGTTTCACCTCGGTGCCCGGCGCCGGTGACAACCTGATCGTGGTCGAGGAAGACCGCATCGCCCGTCAGATCGCCGACCGCCGCAACGCACGCAAGCGCAACGCGCTCGCCGCACGCAGCCGCAAGCGGATCAGCCTGGAAGATCTGGATGCCGCACTGAAGGAGACTTCGGAGCTCAACCTGATCCTCAAGGGCGACAACTCCGGTACCGTCGAGGCCCTCGAAGAGGCCCTGCTCGGTATCGAGATCGACGACGAGGTGCGTCTGCGCGTCATCGACCGCGGTGTCGGTGGCGTCACCGAGACCAACGTCAACCTGGCGTCGGCCTCGAACGCGATCATCATCGGCTTCAACGTCCGTGCGGAGGGCAAGGCCACCGAGCTGGCCAACCGCGAGGGCGTCGACATCCGGTACTACTCGGTGATCTACCAGGCGATCGACGAGATCGAGAAGGCCCTCAAGGGCATGCTCAAGCCGATCTACGAAGAGGTCGAGCTCGGCCGGGCGGAGATCCGCGCGATCTTCCGTTCGTCCAAGATCGGCAACATCGCCGGTTGCATGGTCACCAGTGGTTCGGTCAAGCGCAACGCCAAGGCGCGCCTGATCCGCGACGGCCGGGTGATCGCCGAGACGATGACCATCTCCTCGCTCAAGCGGGAGAAGGACGACGCCACCGAGGTGCGCGAAGGTTTCGAGTGCGGTATGACCGTGACCTACAGCGACATCAAGGACGGCGACATCATCGAGGCGTACGAGCTGCGCGAGAAGCCGCGCGACTGATAACGCACACCGTTCCACACGCCGCATCCGAGCTCTCGGGTGCGGCGTGTGGTCATGCGTGCGAACCATCTACCAGGAGGTGAGCACCGCTGTACATCGGTGCGCTCGAATTCGATCTACTGCTCGGTGACGTGCATTCGCTCAAGGAGAAGCGGTCGGTGATCCGGCCGATCCTCGCCGAGCTGCAGAAACGCTTCGGCGTGAATGCCGCCGAGGCCGGTGATCAGGACCTGCACCGCCGTGCGCTGCTCGGGGTGGCCATGGTCAGTGCGGAAACGGGACATCTCAACGAGGTGCTCGACAAATGTGAGCGGCACGTTGCCGCGCGTCCGGAGATAGAGTTGCTGGCAGTACGCCGCCGGATCTTCGGACCCGAAGACTGACAGGCGCGGCCCGGGTGTCACAGCCCGGTGCCTGCCTATGAGAGGAGTGTCCCCATGGTGGATCAAGCCAGGGCTCGCCGACTCGCCAAGCGGATTTCCGCGATCGTGGCCACCGCGATCGAGTACGAGATCAAGGATCCGCGGCTGCGGTTCGTCACCGTCACCGACGCCAAGGTGACCGGCGACCTGCGCGAGGCGACGATTTACTACACGGTGATGGGCGAGACGCTCGACGCCGAACCCGATTACCCGGCGGCCGCCGCCGGTCTCGACGCGGCCAAGGGTGTACTGCGGTCCAAGGTCGGCGCGGGGACGGGCGTGAAGTTCACCCCGATCCTGTCGTTCAGCCTGGACAAGGTGCCCGACGCGGCGCGCGAGATGGAAGAGCTGCTGGCCAGGGCTCGCGCCATCGACGACGAGGTGGCCAAGGTGGCCGCCAACGCCAAGCACGCCGGTGACGCCGACCCGTACAAGTCCGAACGCGACGACGAGGACGAGTAGGACACCCGCGTGACCAGTGTCCGGGACGGGACCGAACTGGGTGCCGCCGTCGCGTTGTTGGCGGCTGCCCGTTCGGTGACCGTCCTGTGCCATGTGCAGCCCGATGCCGACACGGTCGGTAGCGGGCTGGCCTTGGCGCTGGCTCTCGACCGCCGCGGCGTACCCGTGTGCGTGTCGTTCGCCGAACCGGCCGAACTGCCCGCCTCGCTGCGTACCCTGCCGGGCGGGCAGCATCTCGTCGCGCCCGCGCAGGTTCCGCACGAGGTGGACCTGCTGGTGGTCGTCGACTGCGGCGCCCGCAGCAGACTCGGCGCACTCGCCGACCGATTATCCGGTGCGGCAACGACTCTGGTGATCGACCATCACCGCGCCAACGACGGTTTCGGCACGGTGGATCTGATCGACGAGACGGCGGCCTCGACCACCGAGCTGGTCACCCGCCTGCTCGACGCGTGGGGTGTGCCGATAGACGCCGCCATCGCGCACTGCCTGTTCGCGGGCCTGGTCACCGACACCGGCTCGTTCCGCTGGGCTCGGCCCGGCAGTCACGCCCTGGCCGAGCGGCTGCTCGCCACGGGCATCGACGGTTCCGAAATCACCCGTTCGCTGCTCGATACGCACCCCTTCACGTGGTTGCCGATGCTGTCGAAGGTGCTGTCCTCGGCGGTGGTCGTGCCCGGTGCGGCGGGCGTCGGCCTGGTGTACGCACTGGTCCGGGCCGCCGACACCCATGAAGTGGGGCCGGAGGAGGTCGAAAGCGTCATCGACGTCATCCGCACCACCGCCGAGGCGGGTATCGCGGCGGTTTTCAAGGAGGCGCGCGGGCAGAACGACCGCTGGACGGTGTCGTTGCGTTCGCGCGACTCGGCTCCCGGGGTGTCCGATGGCGTCGACGTGGCGGCGATCGCGAGCCGTTTCGGTGGCGGCGGGCATCGGTTCGCGGCCGGGTACACGACCTATGGGAGCGCCGAGTCGGTGGTGCGCGCGCTGGTGGACGAGCTCTCCTGACGCACTGGTGTCGTGATCGATGCGCTCGACTTTGTGATGTGGATCAGACGGCCACGTGCGCTGAGATACGGCTATATGCGCTGGCGAGTGGCTACTCGCGCTGACCTCGGCCATGCGCGCCGATGGGCGGTCCGGTGCGCAGATGGGCGGTACGGCACTGCCTGCGCGTCGAGGGCTGTACCTCATCGGATTCGGTGATCTCGCCGATCAGCTGCGCGGCGATCTTGTCGGTGCCTTGTGCCAGTATCTGCGGAACAGTTGCGGGTGGTGGGAGGTTGGTGTGGGGTCGACGGTGTCCAACGACGACGCGATGATCGAAGACGCCGGGCCCCGGCGGATTCTCGGTATCGCGGTGCCGACGCTCGGTGTGCTCGTGGCCGAGCCGCTGTATCTGCTGTTCGATATCGCCGTAGTCGGGCGGCTCGGGGCGCTGGCCTTGGCCGGGCTCGCCGTCGGCGGGGTGATCCTGGGAACGGTGAGTACGCAGCTGACGTTCCTGTCCTACGGCACGACGGCGCGGGCGGCTCGGCGCAACGGTGCGGGCGACCGCGCGGGCGCGGTCGAGGAGGGTGTGCAGGCCAGTTGGGTCGGCCTCGGGATCGGCATCGTGATCCTCGCGGTGATCCAACTGTTCGCGGGCCCACTGTGTTCGGTGCTCGCCGGTGGTGGGGAGATCGCCGACGAAGCGCTCGCCTGGGTGCGGATCGCGCTCTTCGGAGTGCCGTTGATCCTGCTGTCCATGGCGGGCAACGGGTGGATGCGTGGGGTGCAGGACGTTCGTCGTCCACTGCTGTATGTCGTTGCCGGGCTGGCTCTTTCGGCGGTGCTGTGCCCGGTTCTGGTGTACGGGTTACTCGGCGCGCCACGGATGGAGCTGGCCGGATCGGCGGTGGCCAACCTTGTCGGCCAAACGGTGTCGGGCGTGCTGTTCGGCTACGCCCTGCTGCGGGAGCGGGTTTCGTTGCGACCACGCCCGTCGGTCATGCGTGCTCAACTGGTCCTCGGCCGCGACCTCATCGTGCGCAGTCTGTCGTTCCAGGTGTGTTTCGTCTCGGCCGCCGCCGTCGCGGCCCGCTTCGGCGCAGCCTCGGTCGCCGCCCATCAACTGGTGTTGCAACTGTGGAATTTCCTCGCACTCACGCTGGATTCGCTGGCCATCGCCGCCCAGACCCTGGTCGGTGCGGCGCTCGGTGCGGGCAACGCACGGGGCGCGAAGGGCATCGCCCGGCGCGTCACCACCTGGTCGGGGATATTCGGACTGGTCCTCGCGGGAATCTTCGCCGCCGGTGCCGGCGTGCTGCCCCTGCTGTTCACCGACGACGCGGCTGTGCTCGACCGCACCCACGTGATCTGGTGGTTCTTCGTCGCCATGATTCCGGTCGCGGGCGTCGTCTTCGGCCTCGACGGTGTCCTCCTCGGTGCGGGCGACGCGGCCTTCCTGCGCACTGCCACCCTGGCGGCGGCACTCGGCGGATTCCTGCCCCTGATCTGGTTGTCGCTGGTCTTCGACTGGGGCGTCGCAGGAATCTGGACCGGCTTGGTCGTCTTCATGCTTGCCCGCCTCCTCGCAGTGGTGGCCCGTGCCCGGTCCGGACGCTGGGCCAAGGTCGGCGCCGAACTCCCACGCGAAGCCGCCTAGCCGTCCGATCAATCGAGCTGGGCCGCGGCGTTTCGAGCCGAATTCGGTTCGTCGGCGGAAATGCGGGTAGTGCCGGTTCGTCGCCGATGGCCTACCGTCGGGTGGACGACTTCGAGCAGACATGGGAGGCGAAACCGGAGTGCACGAGTGGATTTCGAAGGCCGGGCGGGTGATCCTCGCTGGGGTCTTCGTACTGGTCGCGGTGGTCGTCGGGCTGCCCGCGACGGCACAGGCGGCACCCGAGACACCGGGTCGGCTGGTAGCGCACACCGCTCAGCCCGCCGGGTGGGGCGAATGGTCGCGGGCCTCGATCGTCGAATACAGCACCGAGGCGGTCACCGGCGGCACCACGAATTCGGCAGGGCTGCTGTTGCTTCCGGACACACCTGCCCCGGAAGGCGGATATCCGGTCGTCGCTTGGGATCACGGCACCAGTGGCCTCGCGCCGCACTGCGGGCTCACCACGTCCAAGGCGGCGCACGAGCATTCGCTGCTGCAGTCGTTCCTCGACCGCGGCTGGGCCGTGGTCGCTCCGGACTATCTGGGACTTTCGGCCGGCGCGGACACCGTTCACCCATACCTGCACACCCGCACCGAGGCGACCGCGACCATCGACCTGGTGCGCGCCGCCCAGGCGGCCGAGCCCGATCTGTCGCGCAGCTGGGCTGTGGTCGGTGGTTCCCAGGGCGGGCACGCCGCGCTGGCCACCGGCAACCTCGCCGCCGATTACGCCCCCGAACTCGACTTCCGGGGGACCGTGGCCTTGGCACCGGAATCTCATTTCGAGGAGATCCTGTCCCGGCTGGGCCCCGGCGTCCCGAATCTTCCGGTCGTCGACCGGCTGGTCGGCCCGTTCGCGGGGATGCTCGCCGGGCTGCGCGCCGCCCGTCCGGACCTCGACGTGAACGGCGCGCTCACCGAGCGCGGCCGCCGAGTGGTCGATGCGATCTCGACGAGCTGTGTGCGCGAGTTCGACCGTGCGGCGGGCACCGCCTCGCTCGGGTCGCTGCTGGCCCGGCCGATCACCGAGGGCGGCATCGGCGCGGCCCTGCGCGACTACATGGTGGTGCCGACCGTCGGCTACCGGCAGCCGATCCTCATCGCACACGGTGCCACCGACATGGTCGTCCCGCTGCCGATGACCCTCGCACTGCTGTCGCGCATGCGGGCGGCGGGTACCGACGTGGAGTTCGCCCAGTACCCGGGCGGCCACGAGGAGATCGTCGTGGAATCGCGTGACCGCGTGCTCGACTTCGTCGACGAATTGCTGGCCTGACCCCGTCCCGCCGGGTGAGCCGGCGGGACGCGAGAGCTAGTCGGGGTCTTTCATCAGTGAGCCCACGGCGATGGCGCCCCCGACCAGCGCGAGCGGGACCAAGCACAGGAAGCCGAATATGTTGCCTCGCTCGTTGATGTCTTCCTGCTCGTCGCGGTTGTGGCGGGCCGAGTTGTTGGTGACGCAGATGTCGTCGGCGTCCATGACCTCGGTGCCGCAGCGGACGCCGGAATCGTCCTCGCTCAGACCCATGAAGGCGATACCGCCGAAGAACACCATGATCGCGATACCGATGACGAAACCCATCACCCGCATCGCCGGAGTCGACCTCTCGGCGGCGGCCGATGTACGAGCGGTCGGGTCGGGCGGCATCGGTGGCATCGGCTCGGCCGGCGGCGCCGGTGTCAACGGCTGCGCCTGGGACACCGGCGGCAGCTCGAGTCCTATGTCGCGCGCGAGACCGGTGATCCCGTCGGCATAGCCGTCGCCGAGGTGACGAAGTTTCCACCGGCCCTGATGACGGTAGAGCTCCACCGTCCTGACCAGCGTCTCGGCTGTGAAGCCGCTGCTCACCGCGACGAACTCCTCGCCGTCGCCGCGCACGACGCTGCGCACCTCGGTGCCCGCGAACCCTTGCCTGCCCGTGGCCGCGGCCACGACGACCCGCGCGATACCGGGATCGACCAGGGCGGGATCGATGCGCACCGAATCCTCCGTGACTTCGACGGCACCGTCAGCAGACGGGTCCGCGCCGGAAACCACCAGGTCGCGGCCGTCGCGCAGGCGACCGTTGACGTCGAGACCTACCGCGAGCACGCGCGGCGGTGGGCCGTCGACCACACCGACCCGGATCTCGACACGCCCGCCGGACAGCACACAGTTGCCCCCTTTTGCCAACAACACCTGATCCCCCGAAGCTCTTGTGGCACAACGCCATGTGCGAAAAGCCTAACCGCTGCGCGCGGCGTCGGCAGGCTGTCTTCCGCAGAACCCGGGCGCCTGTGACCGACGGGGATGGGCCGGTCGAGGGCCGATGTGTCACTGTGGACAGGTGAATCCGAAGTTGTGGGCGGTCAGCGATGTGCACGTGGGGCATCAGGGCAACAAGCCGATCGTCGAGCAGATCCGGCCCGAGTCGCCGGAGGACTGGCTGATCGTCGCCGGTGACGTGGGGGAGAAGGCCGAGGAGGTGCGGTGGGCGCTGGAGTTGCTGCGTGCCCGCTTCGCCAAGGTGATCTGGGTGCCGGGCAACCACGAATTGTGGACCACGCCCAAGGACCCGGTGCAGATGCACGGCGCCGCCCGCTACGACTACTTGGTGGCGATGTGCCGTGACCTCGATGTCCTCACCCCGGAGGATCCGTTCCCGGTGTGGAACGGGCCGGGCGCGGAGAAGTTCGGTGGCAGCGTCACGCTCGCCCCGATGTTCCTGCTCTACGACTACTCGTGGCGGCCCGCCGGCACCAATACCAAGGCCGAGGCGCTCGCGGTGGCACGGGAACGCAATGTGGTCGCCACCGACGAATTCCTGCTCCACCCGGACCCGTACCTCACCCGCGACGCCTGGTGCCACGCCCGCGTGCAGTACACCCAGCGTCGCCTCGACGCCCTCGCGCCGGACACCCCACTGGTGATGATCAACCACTTCCCGCTGGTCCGCCAGCCCACCGACATCCTCTTCTACCCCGAGTTCTCCCTGTGGTGCGGCACCGACCTCACCGCCGACTGGCACACCAGCTACAACGTGGTCTGCTCGGTCTACGGCCATCTCCACATCCCCCGCACCACCCATTACGACGGTGTCCGCTTCGAAGAGGTATCCCTCGGCTACCCGCGCGAATGGAAGCGTCGCGGCATGCCGGACCCGTTGCTGCGCCAGATCCTGCCCGAACCGGTCTACGCCGAGGGCGACCTCAACGCGTGGGGCGGCCATTTCGCCGTCACCCCGGAAATGGAAGCCGCAGCCGAAGAGATGCGTGCGAAGGCGGATCGGCGCCGAGGCATCTGAACCGCGGAGTTCGGATTTGCGTAGAACGTCGACCACTGATTTGGTGATGCACATGGGTAACTCATCGGGTACGGGCGAACTTGCCGCTTCCGTCCCGCCAGCCGCCGAACTCGCCGGACAACCACCCAGGTCTGGCCTCGAGTCCCGGGGAGGCGGGTGTGCTTGAGAACATACTGCCGTCCGGTGTCGCTACCTCGGAGCTGCTGGCGTATCCGGAGGACCTGAAGGCGCATCCCGCCGAAGAGCACCTCATCGCGAAGTCGGTGGAGAAGCGCCGTCGCGATTTCATCGGTGCCCGGCACTGCGCGCGGCTGGCGCTCGAGGAGCTCGGTGAGCCGCCGGTGGCGATCGGCAAGGGGGAGCGCGGTATGCCGCTGTTCCCGCGCGGTGTCGTCGGCAGCCTCACCCATTGCGACGGGTACCGTGCCGCCGCGCTGGCGCACGCGCTGCGGTTCCGTTCGGTCGGTATCGACGCCGAGCCGCACGGTCCGCTGCCCGAGGGGGTGCTCGACTCGGTGAGCCTGCCCGCCGAACGCGAGTGGCTCGCCGGCACACCCGGCGACGGTCTGCACCTGGACCGGCTGCTGTTCTGCGCCAAGGAGGCGACCTACAAGGCCTGGTTCCCGCTGACCCTGCGCTGGCTCGGTTTCGAGGACGCCCACATCACCTTCGAAGTCGATTCCCGCACAGCCGATTCCGCCACCGGGACGTTCCACACCAAGCTGCTCGTCCCCGGTCTCACCACCGACGGCGGAATCCCGCTGACCACGTTCGACGGACGTTGGCTGATCGCCGACGGGCTGATCCTGACCGCGATCGCGCACGGCTGATGGCGGCGCGTACTCCGGCCGTCGATCCGCTCGGCGGGTTGGTGATCGTCGACAAGGACGGCGGCTGGACCAGTCACGACGTGGTGGCCCGCAGCCGGAAGCTGTTGCGCACCAAGAAGGTCGGCCATGCGGGCACCCTCGACCCGATGGCGACCGGGGTGCTGGTGCTCGGCGTCGAACGGGCGACGAAACTGCTCGGCCAGCTGATCCTCACCTCCAAGGCGTACACGGCGACGATCCGCCTCGGTCAGTCGACGATCACCGACGACGCCGAAGGCGAGGTGGTCGCGACGACGCCCGCCACGCACGTCACCGACGCCGACATCGCCGCCGGGGTCGCCGCGCTCACCGGCGACATCCAGCAGGTGCCCGCGACCGTCAGCGCCATCAAGATCGACGGCGAACGCGCCTATGCCCGCGCCCGTGCCGGCGAGGACGTGCAACTGGCCGCCCGCCCGGTGACCGTCTCCCGCTTCGACGTCCTCGCCCGCCGCGAAGCCGGCGACTTCGTCGACCTCGACGTGGAGGTCGACTGTTCCTCGGGCACCTACATCCGCGCCCTCGCCCGCGACCTCGGCGCCGCCCTCGGCGTCGGTGGCCATCTCACCGCATTGCGCCGCACCAGGGTCGGCCCCTTCACCCTCGAACATGCCCGCACCCTGGACGAACTGGCCGCCGCGGCCGAAGCCGAGCAACCGCTGCTCAGCCTCGATATCGACACCGCAGTCCGCACCGCATTCCTGCACCGCGACATCGACGAAGCCCAGGCGAACGATCTGCGTAACGGCCGCTGGCTCGAACCTGTCGGCATCAAGGGCGTCTACGCGGCCATCGATCCCACCGGCCGGGCCATCGCCCTCCTCGAGGAGAGCGGCAAACGCGCCGCCTCGGTCATGGTCGTCCGCCCCCAGGGCATCGGCGACTGATTTCGGCGCAGAGGCGTCAGCGAGCGGTCTCGCCGGTGGGGTCCAGGTCGATCCGGATGGTGAGCAGATTCGTACCGAGCAGGCGAACCATCGCACTGTTGATCCGGGGCAACTGCCGCAGCCGGGCGCGCGCGTCGTCGTCGGGGAGCGGTCGAGCCGTTCCCGTGTGCCAGCGGGAACGTAGTTGGAGGCGCACGCGGGGGTCGGCATCGATATTGCGGACGTAGGCCGAGTCGCGTCCGTGATCACTGACCATCCAGAACGTCGAGCCGACGAGACGTCCACCGATCGGCGTGCGCCTGGCCAGTCCTGAGCGTCGGCCGGTTGTCTCCAGTAGTGCGTTGCCCGGAATGCGGCCGACCAGTGGTTTCGCCAACGGATTGGCGAGATAGCGGTGAACCCATGTGACGATGCGTCGCTTGACCTGCGGATACGTCATATTTGCCTACTTTGTCGAGACGGAATGTCTAGACAAGAGTGTTGTCGAGACTGCGCGTTCCGTCAACGGTAGAATCCTCGATGTGGTCTCGAAACCGTGTCGCGTGCACACCGGTCGCAAGCGCAATGACGCGGCGAGACAGGCGATTCTGGATGCTGTGCCTGCCCTGCTGGCCGCCGCCGACGGCACCGACATCACCATGACCGAGATCGCCGCCGCGGCCGGTGTCGGCAAGCAGACGATCTACCGATGGTGGCCCTCTCGCGGCGTGCTACTGCTCGACGCACTGAGCGCGTGGGCGGGCGCCGAAGTTGCCGAACCGTCCGGCGAAACCCTGCTGGAGGACCTCGACACGTTCCTGCGAGCGACCTTCCTCGCCGCGTCGACGCCGCCCGCTCACCATCTGCTGTGCGCGATTCTTGCCGACGCACAACGTGATCCGGAGACGTCCCGACTGCTCGCGGGCTTCGCCGAGACCCGCCGCGCCGCCTTGCGCCGCATCTTCGACCGGGCCCGCGTTCGCGGCGAACTCGCCGACGGTACCGATGTGGAGTTGCTGATCGATCAGGCGTTCGGGGTGCTCTGGTACCGGTTGGGTGTGCGCCGCGCACCGCTGACCGCTGAACTGGCAGCCCAGCTCGCTGCCACCTTGGCCGACATGCGCCGCTGACCGATCGCTGGTGTGCGGCGAACGGTCACCTGGCACCCCGATCGGGTCGTGGTCGTGCGCCTCGGGAGTTCGGCGGCCGGCTTCGGCTGTGTCATGTCCTCTGGACGAGGGCTAACGGGGTCGGGACCTCGCTCGATAGCTTCGGTATATAGCCGACGGCGCAGAGGTGGACCATGGGTGCGGTACGGAAAGCCTGGATCGGCGTGATCGCCGGGGCGATGCTCCTAGTTGCCGGATGCGCGTCCGATGAGCCTCGGGTGGTTAACCCTTCGCGCGTGCCGACCACGCCGGCCCAGCCGCCGGTGGCGACGCCGCCTGATGCGGCGATCACTGTGGGTCCGGTCGAGGCGACGACGGGGATGTCCGCCACGCGTACCACCGCCGCGCGGCCGAGTCCGCGGCCGACACCGGCGACGGGAACCATCGTGCTGCGCACCGAAACGGTGTCGGGAATTGCGGTTCCCGATGTGCCGGTGCACCTTTCGCGTCAGGAACCATGCGACCCGGCAGGCCACGACATCCCGGTGGGCGAGACGAGCGAGACCCAGCGGCTCGACGCCGTGACCGACGGCGACGGCCGCGCCGTCTTCGCCGTGCCCGTCGGCTGCTACTACTTCGGCATGACCGCCCCCGCCGGCACGAATCCTGTTCCGGAGGGCATGCATTCGGCCTTCCTCACCACCGCCGGATCAACCGTCGACGGCCTGCGGCGCTTCCAGGACACCGCGGGCCCCTGCCACCCCGACGGCATCTCCGCCGACCTCGGCATGCTCGACAACGCCGCCGTCGTCGACTGCGACGGAACCTGGGCCGTCATCCGCTTCGCCACCCCCGGCGACAACCAGCGCATCATCCGCCGCGTCGACGGCACCTGGACCACCTACGTCCTGTTCCCCCACGAAACCTGCTGGACCACCGCCGAATCCGACGGCGTCCCGGCTCGGCTCCGCCCCTACTTCACCTGCTGATCAGGCGGTCAGCCAGATGGCTTCGGCCGCGAGGGTGCCCAGTTCGGTGGGGGCGTCGGCGGTGGCGATGCGGACGGCGATGGTGCCGGCGAAGTCGCGGCGTTCGGCTACCTCGATGGGGGTGTCGAGGGCGATGCCGACGGAGTCGAAGTAGCGCAGCATCTCGGGGTCGGAGTCGGAGATGCGGGCGACGCGGCCGGATTCGCCTGCGGCGAAGTCGCTGAGACGGCGGGCCGGGGGAGTGGGGACGGCGCCGTCGACCGAGGGGATGGGGTCGCCGTGCGGATCACGGTCGGGGTGGCCGAGTTTCGCGTCGATGCGCGACACCAGCAGTTCCGACACCGCGTGCTCGAGAACCTCGGCCTCGTCGTGCACCTCGTCCCAGCCGTAGCCGAGTTCGTTCACCAGGAAGGTCTCGATGAGGCGGTGGCGGCGCACCATGGCCACGGCGGCGCGACGGCCGTGGTCGGTCAACGTGATCGCGCCGTAGCGAGCGTGTTCGACCAGGCCCTGGTCGGCGAGTTTGCGCACCGCCTCCGACACGGTCGAGGCCGACACGCCGATGCGCTCGGCGAGCAGCTTGGTCGACACCTTCTCCTGCGACCACTCCTGCGCGGTCCAGATGACCTTGAGATAGTCCTGTGCCACCGCCGACAGCTCGGGCGCGATCGTAGCGCTGACCTCGAGTCCGGCCTCACGTTTACCTGGCACGTTGTCAATGTTAGGCATCCCTGGCCCGAATCACACATCGGCGAACCGGCCACGATCGCATCACACCGGAATTCTGTTCGCGCACCGCTTTGCGTAGGCTTCGCTCTGTGCAGAGATGGCGAAGTCTCGACGACGTGCCCGCGGACTGGGGACGTTGCGTCCTCACGATCGGCGTGTTCGACGGGGTACATCGTGGACACGCGCAGCTCATCAGCCGTGCGGTGGCCGCGGCGAAAAAGCGTGGCGTGCCCGCGGTCCTGATGACGTTCGACCCGCACCCGATGGAAGTGGTGCGCCCCGGTTCGCATCCGGCCCAGCTCACCACCCTCACCCGGCGGGCGGAACTGGCCGAGGAACTCGGCATCGACGTGTTCTGCGTGATGCCGTTCACCCAGGAATTCATGAAGCTCACCCCCGCCGGTTACGTGCACGACCTGCTCGTGGAGCGGTTGCACGTCACCGAGGTCGTGGTGGGCGACAACTTCACCTTCGGCAAGAAGGCCGCGGGCACCGTCGACACCATGCGTGAGCTCGGTGCGCGTTTCGGTTTCGAGGTCGACGGGGTGACCCTGCTCGGTGAGCACGCCGTCACCTTCTCCTCCACCTACATCCGTGCCTGCGTCGACGCGGGCGATATGGCCGCGGCCGCCGAGGCGCTCGGCCGCCCGCACCGCGTGGAGGGCGTGGTCGTGCACGGCGACGGTCGTGGACGTGGACTCGGTTTCCCGACCGCCAACGTCGCCCCGCCGATGCACGCCGCGATCCCCGCCGACGGCGTGTACGCGGGCTGGTTCACCGTGCTCGGCGCCGGTCCGACGATCGGCACGGTCGAGGCGGGCGAGCGGGCGATGGCCGCGATCTCGGTGGGCACCAACCCCACCTTCTCGGGACGCTCGCGCACGGTCGAGGCCTATGTCCTCGACGGTGAGGCCGATCTGTACGGCCAGCATGTGGCGGTCGACTTCGTCGAACAGTTGCGCGGGATGCGTAAATTCGAGTCCATCGACGAGCTGGTCGAGGCCATGGGCCGCGACGTCGAGAATGCCCGCAAGGTACTCACCGCCGCCGAGGTCTGAGGCGGATTCAACCTCTCACCAGCGGCGGTGTAAGGTGGCTCCTCGGGTTTGCTGCGGTCCGCGGTGGCGCCCATCCCGGGTAACCGGACATTCGAGCGCGGAACTGAAAAATAGGAGTCGAGCCACATGGCGCTGACCACTGAGCAGAAGTCGGCCATCCTGGCCGAGTACGGCCTGCACGAGAAGGACACCGGTTCGCCGGAGGCGCAGATCGCGCTGCTGTCGAAGCGGATCTCGGACCTGACCGAGCACCTCAAGCAGCACAAGCACGATCACCACACCCGCCACGGCCTGCTGGCCCTGATCGGTCGTCGTCGTCGCCTGTCGAAGTACCTGCAGGCCAAGGACATCAACCGCTACCGTTCGCTCATCGAGCGTCTCGGCCTGCGCCGCTGATCTGCTACGACACGCCTCCACGCTGAGGCGGTCGGCGAGTAGCCAACAGGAAGAAGTACACTTCTTTCTGTTGGCTATTCGCGTATTCGGAGACCATGGGGTTTCCGGGTGCACTACAACATGTGACAGCCGTGTGCATCCGTCCACGTGGCGTCGGTCTTCGGTAGTGGCCTTTCGGCAGGCGATGTTCTACCGCCGTCGGGCTTCGATCGATGACCGCCACCGCGTCGCCGCTTCCAAGGGGATACGGCCGGGTGCTGCGCGTGACAGCCAGGAGGGTTGTCGCGTGTCCGTGTCCGGTACGGCTGACGAAAAGCTGGTTCGCGCCCATCAGGCGAGTACGCCTGGCATCGGCCGCGCGAATCGGCGAGACGAGAGGTCGAGAGAGAAATATGACGCAGACAACTGAACGTGCATCGACTGCGGTCGAGGTCGAACCCGGTGTTTTCGAATCGGTCGCGCTGATCGACAACGGTAGCTTCGGCACCCGCACCATCCGCTTCGAAACCGGCCGTCTGGCCAAGCAGGCCGCCGGCTCCGTGGTCGCCTACCTGGACGACGAGACCATGCTGCTGTCGGCGACCACCGCCGGTAAGCACCCCAAGGACCAGTTCGACTTCTTCCCGCTGACGGTCGACGTCGAAGAGCGCATGTACGCCGCGGGCCGCATCCCCGGCTCGTTCTTCCGTCGCGAGGGTCGTCCCTCCACCGACGCGATCCTGACCTGCCGCCTGATCGACCGTCCGCTGCGTCCGACCTTCATCGACGGTCTGCGCAACGAGATCCAGGTCGTGGTCACCGTGCTGAGCCTGGACCCCCAGGATCTCTACGACGTGCTGGCCATCAACGGCGCCTCGGCGTCCACCCAGCTGTCGGGCATCCCGTTCTCGGGTCCGATCGGTGGCGTGCGCGTAGCCCTGATCAGCGGCCAGTGGGTGGCGTTCCCGACCGTCGAGCAGCTCGAGGGCGCTGTCTTCGACATGGTCGTCGCGGGCCGCGTCACCGACACCGGTGATGTCGCCATCATGATGGTCGAGGCCGAGGCCACCGACAAGGTGATCGCGCTGATCGAGGATGGTGCGCAGGCGCCGACCGAGGCCGTGGTCGCCGAGGGTCTGGAAGCCGCCAAGCCGTTCATCGCGCGCCTGGTCCGCGCCCAGGCCGACCTGGCCGCGCTGGCCGCCAAGCCCACCCAGGAGTTCCCGCTCTTCCCGCCGTACGGCCCCGATGTGTTCGAGGCTGTCGAGGGCACCTCGAAGGTCGAGCTGAACCAGGCGCTGAGCATCGCCGACAAGCAGGCCCGCGAAGCCAAGATCGATGAGATCAAGGTCGAGGTGCTGTCGCGTCTCGGTGAGGACTTCGCCGGACGCGAGAAGGAGCTGGGTGCCGCGTTCCGCTCGGTCACCAAGAAGCTGGTCCGCCAGCGCATCCTGACCGACGGCTTCCGCATCGACGGTCGCGGCCTGGCCGACATCCGTGAGCTGTCCGCCGAGGTCGACGTGATCCCGCGCGCCCACGGTTCGGCGCTGTTCGAGCGTGGCGAGACCCAGATCATGGGCGTCACCACCCTGGACATGGTGAAGATGGCTCAGCAGGTCGACTCGCTAGGCCCGGAGACCTCCAAGCGCTACATGCACCACTACAACTTCCCGCCGTTCTCCACCGGTGAGACCGGTCGCGTCGGTTCGCCGAAGCGTCGCGAGATCGGCCACGGCGCCCTGGCCGAGCGCGCGCTGATGCCGGTGCTGCCCTCGCAGGAGGAGTTCCCCTACGCCATCCGTCAGGTCTCGGAGGCGCTCGGCTCCAACGGCTCCACCTCGATGGGTTCGGTGTGCGCCTCGACCCTGTCGCTGCTCAACGCCGGTGTGCCGCTGAAGGCGCCGGTCGCGGGTATCGCCATGGGCCTGGTTTCCGACACCATCACCAACGACCAGGGTGTCGACGAGGTCCGCTACGTGGCCCTCACCGACATCCTCGGTGCCGAGGATGCCTTCGGCGACATGGACTTCAAGGTTGCCGGTACCCGTGACTTCGTCACCGCCCTGCAGCTCGACACCAAGCTCGACGGCATCCCCTCGCAGGTGCTGGCCGGTGCGCTGAACCAGGCGCACGACGCCCGCACCACCATCCTGGACGTGATGGCCGAGGCCATCGCCACCCCGGACGAGATGAGCCCGTACGCCCCGCGCGTCACCGCGATCAAGATCCCGGTCGACAAGATCGGTGAGGTCATCGGCCCCAAGGGCAAGATGATCAACCAGATCACCGAGGAAACCGGCGCCAACATCTCCATCGAGGATGACGGCACCGTGTTCGTCGGTGCGACCGACGGGCCGTCGGCCCAGGCCGCGATCGACATGATCAACGCCATCGCCAACCCGCAGCTGCCCAAGGTCGGCGAGCGCTTCCTCGGCACGGTCGTCAAGACCACCGCCTTCGGTGCGTTCGTCTCGCTGCTGCCGGGCCGCGACGGTCTGGTGCACATCTCCAAGCTGGGCAACGGCAAGCGCGTGGCCAAGGTCGAGGACGTGGTCAACGTCGGCGACAAGCTGCGCGTGGAGATCGCCGATATCGACAACCGCGGCAAGATCTCGCTGGTCCCGGTCGAGGACGAGGCCGCCGCGCCCGCCGAGTCGGCCGACACCGAGGACGCCTCCGCCGAGTAACTCTCAGGCACCGTAAGCCCCCCGCCGAGCACGATGGCGGGGGGCTTCGTCGTGTTCGGGGTGTAGTGGTGTGCATCACTCGGATGCAACGGTGATGCAACGTTGGCTCGCCTAGTGTGTCCTGACACAGTACGAATCTGTGGCGGCAGCAGTGACGTAGCCCGTGGGTGCACCGGGCGGGCGGCTGCCGGTTCGGCGTGTGCGGCCGGGTTGCCCGGCGCCGTCGGATTCTGGTGAATTACTCCCGAGTACGAGATTTTGACGGAATCTGGTCCGGTTTATTATCGAAACGAATACGCTTCAGTCGTCTACGGGCGCGTGTGTCGGGTGTCGGGGTTGACGATGGAGGTCGGGAGATAACCGAGTCATTGCTGGTTGTGTGGCGACGAGCTGGAATGTCGCGATCGTGTCATAGCCGATCGCACTGAATTCCGGTGTGAGCGGGCGGATTTCGGGCAGGGTGCCCGGGGTTGGCCGTCCGTGCGCCGATCCCCGACCCGGTGCGAGCCGGGGGAGTTCCGAGAGTTTTTCGCGGCTGCGTGGCGTTACCCGCGGCCGGTAGATGGAAGGCAGTGTTGCAATGACCAACCCCACTCCGGCGTGCGCGCAGATCGATCAGCTGGCGGCGCTGGTGGCGACGGTCGCGGCGATGGAACCGGCACGGACCGCCGTCGGATTCGACGGCACCTCGGTGTCCTACGCGGAGCTGGATGCCCAGCTCACACTGATGGCGGAGCTCACCGGCGGCGCGCTCGACCCCGAGACGCTCGTCCAGGTCGTGCTCGCCGAGCTGTTTCCGGGGGTTGTCGACGCGGCCGAGGGCACCTTCGGGCGCTTGCTGAACACACTGGCCGCCGACGCGATGACCGTGCTCGGGATCGAGGCGCCTGCCGCCGGGGCGACGCTGGTCGACCGGTTCGCCGAGCAGCTGGCGCGCACTCCGGATCGGGTGGCGGTGCAGTTCGGTGACCAGACGCTGACCTATGCCGAATTCGATGCCAGGGTCCGGGTGCTGGCCGATCGGCTGGCCGGGCTCGGTGTCGGCCCGGAGTCGCTGGTCGGGTTGGCGATGCGGCGCAGTGTCGAGTTGATCGTCGCCGTGCACGCGATCGTGCGGGCGGGCGGGGCGTATGTGCCGCTGGACCCGGATCATCCGGTGGACCGGTTGCACTACGTGCTCGAGGTGGCACGGCCCGTCGTGGTGGTGACGCGGGCGTGCGACGAACCGGATCTGGGTGGCGCGGCGGTGTTGCGCACCGACGACGTCGACTGGTCCGCGGTACCGGCGGAGATCATGTTGGGAGCGCAGGCTGGGAACACGGCCTATGTCATCTTCACCTCCGGTTCGACCGGTCGGCCCAAGGGTGTCGCGGTGACCCACAGTGCGATCGTGGCGAACCTGGACTGGCGTCAGCGCAGCTATGCGATGACCGAAGACGACGTGGTGCTCCAGAAGACCCCGTACACCTTCGACGTGTCGGTGTGGGAACTGTTCTGGCCCTTGCAGATCGGTGCCCGGCTGGTGATCGCCGAACCGGGCCGTCACGGTGATCCCGCCTACCTGGCCGACCTGATCGCCCGCCACCGTGTGACGGTGACCCACTTCGTGCCGTCCATGCTGGCCGCCTTCGTCGGTGAGCTGGCCGAGGCCGCGACGGTCGCGGATCTGTCGTCGTTGCGGATGGTGTTCGCCTCCGGTGAGGCATTGCCCGCCGCGACCGCCGCGCGGCTACGCAAGCTGTCGGCGACGGCGCTGCACAACCTGTACGGGCCGACCGAGGCGGCGGTCGACGTCACCGCACACGAGGTGACCGAGGCCGACGAGGTGTCGGTGCCGATCGGTGGGCCCGCCGACGACACCGGGTTGCTCGTGCTCGACGAGAACCTCGACCAGGTGCCCGCCGGGGTGGTCGGTGAGCTGTATCTGTCGGGTGTGCAGTTGGCTCGTGGCTATGTGGCGCGGCCCGGGCTGACCGCCGACCGGTTCGTCGCCAACCCCTACGGCGAGCCCGGTGAACGCATGTATCGCACGGGTGATCTCGTGCGGCAGCTGCCCGGCGGTGCCGAGCTGGAATACCTGGGGCGCACCGACTTCCAGGTGAAGCTGCGTGGGTTGCGGATCGAACTCGGCGAGATCGAGGCCGTGCTCGCGGCGCACCCGCGCGTCGGCAACGCCGCGGTGGTGCTGCACCGGCACGCGGCCGGTGAGGCGCTGGTCGGGTATGTGGTGAGTGTCGACGGGGAGCCTGTCGACGAGGCCGAGCTGGTGGCGCATGCGAAGGCATCGATGCCGGAATACATGGTGCCCTCGCTGCTGGTGCAGTTGCCCGCGATGCCGATCAATGCGAGCGGCAAGCTGGACCGGAAAGCATTGCCCGAACCCGACTTCCGTGTGGCCGCGGCCGAGTTCCGTGCGCCGGTGACCGCGACCGAGCAGGCGGTGGCGGCGCTGTTCGCCGAACTGCTCGACGTCGAGACCGTCGGCCTGGACGACGACTTCTTCCGGCTCGGCGGCAACTCCCTGATCGCCACCCGGGCCATCGCTCGCCTGCACGCGAACTTCGGTGTGCGCGTAGATGTTCGGGACTTCTTCGACAGTCCCACCGTCGCGGTTCTCGCGTCGTTGATCGATGCTTGCGATGCCGACGAGAGGCCGGCTCTCGTCGCAGGCCCCCGCCCCTCCGTTCTGCCGCTGTCGCCCGCTCAACAACGCATGTGGTTCCTGAACCGCTTCGACCCGACCACCGGCGCCTACAACATCCCGATCGCGGTTCGCCTCTCCGGTGCGCTCGATCATGCGGCCTTGCGTGCGGCCGTCCGCGACCTGATCGCCCGCCACGAAGTGCTACGGACCGTCTACCCCGAGGTGGACGGGGTCGGGACGCAGGTTGTGCTCGACCCCGCCGAGGCTTACGAGCTGCTCGTCGCCGAGGCGGCGGGCTGTGCACATGCCGGGGCATCGGCCCCCGGCGGCGGTAGCCACGGTGTCGCGGAACCGGCGCTCGGCGCCGCGGCTGCGGGTTGCGGTGCTGTCGGTGGCGAAGGCGTTGGTGCGGCGCTGTTGGAACCGATTGTTGTTGCAGCGGACGAGCTGCGGGAGGTAATCGCGGGGGAGATCCTGCGCGGTTTCGATGTGGCGGTGGCGCCGCCGGTGCGGGTGCGGTTGTTCGAGGACGACGGGGATCACGTGCTGGTGCTCGTGGTGCACCACATCGCGGCCGACGGGTGGTCGGCGGGGCCGCTGGTGCGCGACACTATGGCCGCCTATCAGGCACGGACCAGTGGAGCGGCGCCCGCGTGGGAGCCGCTGGCGGTGCAGTACGCCGATTACACGCTGTGGCAGCGGGCCGTGCTCGGCGAAGAGGACGATCCGGCTTCGCAGGCGGGGCGGGAGATCGCGTTCTGGCGGGCGGCGCTGGCCGGTCTGCCGGACGAGTCGGGGTTGCCGACCGATCGGCCGCGCCCAGCGACCGCCTCGATGCGTGGGCAGCGGGTCGAGTTCAGCCTTGACGCCGAGTTGGTCACGGCGCTGAATGCTGTTGCCGCCGAACGCGGCGCGACGCTGTTCATGGTGTTGCACGCGGCATTGTCGGTGCTCATCGCCCGTCTGTCGGGCAATGTGGATGTGGCGATCGGCAGCCCTGTCGCCGGGCGCGGTGCCGCCGAACTCGACGATGTGATCGGCATGTTCGTCAACACCGCGGTGCTGCGCACCCAGGTGCGCGCCGGGGAACCGTTCGCCGAGCTGCTCGGCCGCGTCCGGGCCGACGACCTGGCCGCCTTCGAACACACCACCCTGCCCTTCGAGCGGCTCGTCGAAGTGCTGGCGCCTACTCGTTCGGCCGGTCGGCACCCCCTGTTCCAGGTGGCGTTGTCGCTACAGAACCTGCCCCTGACCACCTTCGAACTGCCCGGCCTGCGGGCAAGCGCGGTCGACCTGCCCTACGACATCGAGAAGTTCGACCTGTCGGTGACATTGCGCGACGCTGCGGCCGATGGTCTGTCCGGCGAATTCTCCTACGCCACAGAACTGTTCGACGTGTCGACGGTTACCACGATGGTGCGCCGCTTCACCGGACTGCTCTCCGCGATCGCCGCCGCACCGCATACCCCGGTAGCCGATCTGCCGTTGCTGATCGACACCGAACTCACCGAACTCACCACCCGCAGCGGCGGTTTCGCCGAGCCCGCACCCCTGCTGCCCGAAGTTCTTGCCCGTGCCGCCGCCGACCCGGCCGCTATCGCCATCCGCCACGGCGGACAGACCCTCACCTACGGCGAACTCGAAGCCGCCGCCACCAGCTTGGCCGCCCGGTTGGCCGACCACGGCGTGGGCCCGGGAGATGTTGTCGCCGTCAGCATTCCGCGCTCGGCAGCGTCGGTGACCGCCGTGTGGGCCGTCATCAAGTCGGGCGCAGGCTTCCTCCCGGTCGACCCGAACTACCCGGCCGACCGCATCACCCACATGCTCGCCGACTCCGGCGCCGCCGCAGGCATCACCACCGACGAGCTCCGCGCGGACCTACCCGCCGCCGTGGACTGGCTGGTCGTCGACCGCGCCGCCGTGTACACGGACACGCACGCCGTTCCCGATGTCACCGCGCCGAGGCTTGTCGAGGGTGATGGTGGATTCGGCGCGGCGGACGTTGTCATCGACGGGTTCGATGCGTCGGGTGATGCTCGGAGGCCGCATCCGCTCGACCCGGCCTATGTCATCTACACCTCCGGCACCACCGGTCTGCCCAAGGGTGTGGTGATTCCGCACGCGGCTGTCGCCGCCTACCTGCCGGTGCAGGCGGGACGGTATCGGGCTGCGGCGGACGCGCGGGTCCTGCATGTGGCGTCGCCGTCGTTCGACATCTCGGTGGCCGAGCTGCTGCTCACCGTCAGCGCGGGAGCGACCATGGTCGTCGCGCCGAACGGGGTGTTCGGTGGGGCGGAGCTGGGTGAACTGTTGCGGGTCGAACGGGTGACCCATGTGGTCATCACGCCGTCGGCGCTCGCGACGGTCGATCCGGTGGGGCTCGCCGATCTGCGGGTCGTCGTGGTGGGTGGTGAGGCGTGTCCGGCGGAGCTGGTGGCACGGTGGACGGCGGCGATTCCGGGGTTGGTGTTCCGCAACGGGTACGGGCCGACCGAAACCACGATCGTCACCAATATCAGCGAACCACTCGGCGCCACAACGCCGATCACCCTCGGTGGTCCCGTGGAGGGGACCACCGAATTGGTGCTCGACGAGCGGCTGCGCCCGGTGCCCGCCGGTGTCGTCGGTGAGCTCTACATCGCGGGCGCGCAGTTGGCGCGCGGCTACCATCGTCGGCCCGCGTTGACGGCGAGCCGGTTCGTCACCAACCCGTACGGCGCGCCGGGGGAGCGGATGTACCGCACCGGCGACACCGTCCGCTGGGTGCGCCTCGGTGACTCCTACGACCTGGAATACCTGGGGCGCAACGACTTCCAGGTGAAGGTGCGTGGGTTCCGGATCGAACTCGGTGAGATCGACGCCGTCCTCGCCAAGTACCCGACGGTGCGTTTCGCCGTCACGATCGGGCACCGCACCGAGGCTGGTGCGACCCTGCTGGTGTCCTATGTGGTGCAGGCCCCCGAGGCCGCTGTCGACACCTCGGAGTTGCTCGCGCATTCCGCCGCGCATCTGCCCGCGCATATGGTGCCCGCCACGATCATGACTCTGGACGAGGTGCCGCTGACCCCGGTCGGCAAACTGGATCGTTCGGCGCTGCCCGCTCCCGTATTCGAAGCCGCCGTCTACCGCGCGCCCGTCACCCGTGCCGAACAGGTAGTCGCGGACGCGTTCGCCGAGGTCCTCGGTCTGGAACGGGTCGGCCGCGACGACGACTTCTTCGAGCTCGGCGGCAACTCGCTCCTCGCCACCCGCGTGATGGCCCGCATCGGCACCGACCTCGATATCCGCATTCCGGTGCGGCAACTGTTCGACACCGCCTCGGTCCGCTCCCTGGCCGACGCCGCCGAGCGGCTGCGCGGCACCGGCGTCGGTCCGGCCCTCGTCGCGGGCGTGCGCCCCGACCCGCTGCCGCTGTCCCCGGCCCAGCAGCGCATGTGGTTCCTCAACCGCTTCGACCCCGGTTCATCCGCCGACAACATCCCGATGGCCGTGCGCCTCACCGGCGACCTCGACGTGCCCGCTCTGCGCGCAGCCCTCGTCGACGTCCTCGACCGCCACGAGGTCCTGCGCACCCGGTACCCCGAACGCGACGGCCACGCGATCGCCGAAATCCTCCCCACCCCGGGTCTTCTCCCTGACATCCACCCCGAGGTCCTCTCTACCGACGACCTCCCCGACGCGATCCGTACCTTCGCCAACGCCGGCTTCGAACTCACCACCGACGCACCCCTCCGCATCGCCCTGTTCCGCGTGCGCGACACCAGGGAAGCGCCGACCAGCGGGTACGGTCCGATCGATACGTCAGCGCGCTCCGGCGAGGAACCGCTGCTTGCCGATCCCGTGAGTACCGGTGCGGCACTGCAAGTTACGGGTGTATCGACGGGCGTGCCTACGATGCTTGACGGGGACGCGCCCACCGACGACGGCGTGAGGTCCGGTGCGGCGCAAGCCGGTACGGTGGAGTTCACCGCGGAGGCGCTGCTGACTGCGCAGGAGCAGTTCGGCGGAGACGCATCGGCCGGTGTCGGTCAGATCCCCGGAGAAGCACGGGAAGCTGCTGTGTCGGTTGACGGCGCAGCGGAGTACGTGCTGGCTATCGTGCTGCATCACATTGCGGCGGACGGATTTTCGTTCGGTCCGTTGATCCGCGATGTGCTCGCCGCGTACGGGGCGCGGGCTGTAGGGGAGGCTCCCGCGTGGGAACCGCTGAGCGTGCAGTACGCCGATTACGCGGTGTGGCAGCATGCGGTGCTCGGCACCGCGGCCGACCCCGGATCGGTGGCTGCCCAGCAGCTTTCGTACTGGCGTAAGACGCTGGACGGGCTGCCGGAGCAGTTGGAGTTGCCTGCCGACCGGCCGCGGCCTGCGGTCGCCTCGCGCAGAGGAGCGGTGCACGCGGTCGAATTCGAGGCCGAAACGCACCGTGCGCTGGCCGAATTCGCGCGGGCGCACGGGGTGACGGTGTTCATGGCCGTGCACGCGGCGTTCGCCGTGTTGTTGGCGCGCTTGTCGGCGACCACCGATATCGCCATCGGCACGCCGGTGTCGGGGCGTGGGCACCGCGCACTCGACGACCTGGTCGGCATGTTCGTCAACACCCTGGTTCTGCGCACCGAGGTGGCACCCGCGACGCCGTTCGCCGAGCTGGTCGCGCGGGTCCGTGACACCGATCTGGCGGCCTTCGGGCACGCCGATGTGCCGTTCGAGCGGCTCGTCGAGGCGCTCGACCCGGTGCGTTCCACGGCCCGCAACCCCCTGTTCCAGGTGATGCTGTCGCTGAACGAGGACACCGCGCGCGAACTCGTCCTGCCCGGCCTGACGGTCGGTGGCGTCGACCTGCCGACCACGGTCGCCAAGTTCGACCTGGAACTCACCCTCACCGAACACCGCGACGAGAACGGCGCTCCCACCGGACTTTCCGGCGCCTTCCTCTACGCCACCGATCTGTTCGACGCGGCGACCGTCGCCGGATTCGCCACCCGCCTGCACCGCGCCCTCACCAGCGCCCTGACGGACCCCACGCGCCCGGTCGGCGACATCGACCTCCTCGACGACACGGAACGCACACAACTGCTCGCCATCGGGGACGCGCCCTCTGCGGCTGGTTCCGCCCTGATAACGCAGTCGACCGACCGGGCGGTGGTCGACGCTGCCGCTCAGGAAGACTCCGCCGCTGCTGCTTCCGGCCTGGCAGCGCAGTCGGGTGACCACGTCGCGGCCGCCCGTGCCGCCCGAGCGCCCGCCGCTACCGCCACCCTGGCTTCGCTGTTCGCCGACCAGGTCGCGGCCAGCCCCGGCGCAACAGCTCTCATCCTCGATGCCGAACCCGCGGGAGTAGCGCGCGGTGCGGATCTTGCGGACACAGCGGTAGCCCTTGATGCGCAGCAGCCCGTGGTCGGGTCACGCAGTGTGGATCGCGCTGCGACACCGATCGTTTCCGATGCCGAGCCCGTCGTCGAGCCCAACCGGGTGGGCGGTGTGGGGACTTCGGTCTTCCATCACGCAGAGCGAGGTGGGGCAGGGTGTGGCAGTGGTGCCGACAGCGCGGTAGCGATGGGCGGTCCGGTATCGGTGCGGTTCACGTATGCCGAGTTCGGTGAGAGGGTTGCTCGGTTGGCCCGGCATCTCATCGGGCTTGGTGCGGGGCCGGGTTCTCTCGTGGCCGTGGCGATGCGGCGTGGTGTCGAGCAGTTGGTCGCGGTGCACGCAGTGCTGGCCGCCGGGGCCGCTTACGTGCCGGTGGATCCGGATCATCCAGCTGACCGAACCGCGTATGTGCTCGCTCAGACGGCACCGGTGTGTGTGCTTACCGTCGCCGGAAGTGGTGTCGGCGTGGGTGAGGCGGTCGAGGTGGACACCCTCGATCTGTCGGCGCTGTCGGGTGATCCGATCGTCGACGAAGAGCGCTGTGCCCCACTGCGTCCCGACAATCTCGCCTATGTGCTGTTCACCTCCGGTTCGACCGGTCGGCCCAAGGGCGTGGCGGTACCGCACCGCGCGGTGGTGAACCAGCTGCGGTGGTTGCAGAGCGCTTATCCGCTCTCCGCCGATGATGTGGTGCTGCAGAAGACGCCCTTCACCTTCGACGCCTCGGTGTGGGAGCTGTTGTGGCCCTTGCAGGTCGGGGCCCGACTGGTTCTGGCCGCGCCCGACGGGCATCGCGATCCGGCGTACCTGGCCGCCGCGACTGCCCGGCACAGCGTGAGTGTGGTGCAGTATGTGCCTTCGGTGTTGACCGCCGTGATGGCGGAAACGACCGGAACCGTGGGCGACCCGCACGATCGGTCCGGCGACGTTTCCCGGGGGCAGAGCGCGCTGCGGCTGGTGTTCGCCGGCGGTGAGGCGCTCACCACCGAACTGGCGCGTACCGTCCGCGAACGCACCAACGCCACGGTGGTGAACCTGTACGGGCCCACCGAAACCGCCATCCAGGTCACCACCCACCGGTTCGCCGACGACCAGGGTGCGACCGTGCCCATCGGTTCGCCTGTCGCCGAAACCCGTGTGTACGTGCTCGATTCGCGCCTGCACCCGGTCCCGGCCGGTGTGCCCGGCGAACTGTATGTGGCCGGCGCCCAGCTCGCCGACGGCTACCACGGTCGCGCCGACCTCACCGCCGAGCGTTTCGTCGCGAACCCGTTCGGCACCGGCGATCGCCTCTACCGCACCGGTGACCTCGTCACCTGGCGCACCACGTCCACCGGCCCCGCCCTGCACTACCTGGGCCGCACCGATTTCCAGGTGAAACTGCGTGGCTTGCGCATCGAACCCGCCGAGATCGAAGCCGCCCTCACCACGGTTTCCGGCGTTCGCCGCGCGGTGGTCGTCGTCCGCTCGGACGACGGCAAGCCCGACCAGCTCGTCGCCTACATCGTCCGCGACAGCACCGAAGCCGAACCCGTCGCGGCTGCCCGGCGAGCCTCTCCCTCAGTCGGGGTCATCCCGGCCGGAGGTGCGCAATCAGCTTCGACTGCAGCCGGTTCCGTACCGACAGGCGGTGCGCAATCAGCCTCGACCGAAGCCGGTGTCGACGGCACAGTCTCGGGTGCGCCCGACCGTGACGCCTGCACTCCGGCGGATCTCGACGCCGCTGTCACCGCCACCCTGCCCGCCTACATGGTGCCGGGCGCCTACGTGTTCCTCGACGAACTGCCGCTCACTGCCTCCGGCAAGCTGGACCGCCGCGCACTGCCCGCCCCACAGGTGCGCCGCACCGTTCACCGGGAGCCCGCGACCACGACCGAACGCATCGTCGCCGCCACCTTCGCCGGCGTGCTCGAACTGGACCGGGTGGGCGCCGACGACGACTTCTTCGCGCTCGGCGGCAACTCCCTGCTGGCCACCCAGGTGGCCGCACGCCTCGGCGCCGCGCTCGATGCGCGCGTCGCGGTCCGTCAGCTGTTCGAGGCGAGCACCGTCAGTGGCTTGGCACAGCGCCTGGACACTCTGCGTGGCACCGGGAGCAGGCGCGGGCCGGTGGCGGGTCAACGCCCGCAACGGATCCCGTTGTCGCCCGCGCAGCAGCGCATGTGGTTCCTGCACCGTTTCGACCCGGAGTCCGCCGCCTATCACATCCCCGTGGCCATCCGCCTCAGCGGTGAACTCGACGTTCCGGCGCTGCGCGGCGCCTTGGGCGACCTGGTCTTCCGGCACGAGACCCTGCGCACCACCTACCCCGAATTCGACGGGCAGGCAACGCAACTCGTCGGCGACCCGTTCGTTCCCGAGTTCACGGTCTCCGACGTTTCCGCCACCGACGTGTCCGGCGCCGTCGCGCAGGTGCTGTCGGGCGGTTTCGACATCACCGCCGAGGTGCCGGTGCGCGTCGCCCTGCTGCGCGTGACGCCGACCGAGCACGTGCTGGTGCTCGTCGTGCATCACATCGCCGCCGACGGCTGGTCGATGGGCCCGCTCACCCGTGACCTGGTGGCCGCCTACGCCGCCCGCGCCACGGGCAGCGCGCCGCAACTGCCGCCGCTCACGGTGCACTACGCCGATTACGCGCTGTGGCAGACCGAGGGGCTCGGCAGCGTCGACGATCCGGACGCACCGCTGGCCCGCCAGCTCGACTACTGGCGGCACCGCCTGGCCGCGCTGCCCGACGTCCTCACTCTGCCGACGGACCGCCGTAGGCCGCTGATCGCCTCCGATCGCGGGGCCACCTTCATCACCGCCTTCGACGCGCACTTGCACCGGGGGATCGAGGAATTGGCTCGGGCGCGCCGGGCATCCACGTTCATGGTGCTGCACGCGGGCCTCGCGGTGTTGCTGGCCAGGCTGTCGTCGGGGTCCGACATCGTGGTCGGCACCCCGGTGGCCGGGCGCGGTCATCGCGAACTCGACGACATCGTCGGCATGTTCGTCAACACGCTCGTCCTGCGCGCCGAGGTGCGCGGCGGAACCGGATTCGCCGACCTGCTCGACCAGATCCGCGCCGGTGACCTCGATGCCTTCGACAACGCCGACGTCCCGTTCGAAACACTCGTCGATGCGGTGAACCCCGCACGCTCGCAGGGCTATTCGCCGCTGTACCAGGTGTCGCTCGCCCTGCAGAATCAGCGGCGCGCCGCGTTCGAACTGCCCGGGCTCACCCTCTCGGGCCTCGAACTGCCGGACGCGCCGATCGAAGTCGACCTGGACTTCACCTTCGTCGACCGGTTCGACGCCGACGGCGAGCCCGACGGTCTCGATCTCGAATTGCGCTACGCGACGGACCTTTTCGACGCCGAGACCGTCGCGACGATGGCTGCCATGCTCGAGCTCGTGCTCCGCGCGGCCGTGCAGGCTCCGGCGACACCCGTCGGCGACCTCGAACTGCTCGCCGAACCGGTCCGCGCCGAGTTGGTGGCGGGCCCGCACGGCGAGGTGGTTCCGCTCGAGCGGGAGCTGGCCGAGCTGGGCATCGGCGCGCCGCTGGCCGCCCATCTGCTCGATGCGGCGGCCGCGCGCGATCCGCAGGCGATAGCGGCCGTTTTCGAGGACACCGAGATCACCTACGGTGTGCTCGCGGCCAGGGCCAATCGCCTGGCGCGCAGGCTGATCGAGTGCGGTGTCGGGCCGGAAACGCCGGTCGCCGTCGCTGTTCCGCGCGGAATCGACCTGCTGGTCGTGTTGCACGGTGTGCTCGCCGCCGGTGGCGTGTACGTGCCGATCGACCCGGCCCAGCCCGCCGACCGCATCGGCCACGTACTGGCGACGGCGGCACCACGATTGGTCGTCGCCGCCGAGGCGAGCGACCTCGATCACGTGGACGCGGGCATCCGGTCCGCCACCGCCTCGGTGCATTTCGCGGCCGCCTCGCGGTCCGGGTTCCCGGTGCTCACCGTCGCTCAGCTCGAAGACCCTGCGCAGGTCCCGGTGCCGGGTACTCCGGTCACCGATGCCGAGCGCCTCGCACCGCTGCTGCCGGACCATCCGGCGTATGCCCTGTTCACCTCCGGTTCCACCGGTCTGCCCAAGGGCGTGCTCATCACCCACCGGGCGGTGATGAACGAATTGTGCTGGCTGCGCGGGGAATACGCGTTGACCGCTGAGGATCGCCTGCTACAGCGCGCCCCGCTGACCTTCGACGTGTCGCTGTGGGAACTGCTGGCCCCGGCGTTGCTCGGCGCCACCCTGGTGCTGCTGCGCCCCGGCGGCCACCTCGACCTCGCCTATCAGGCGCGGGTACTGCGCGAACAGCGGGTCACCGTGGTCGAACTGGTGCCGTCGGTGCTGTCGGCGATGCTCGCCGAAGGGCTCGGTGACGCCCTGCGCGGCCTGCGCATGCTGCATGTGGGTGGCGAGGAACTGCCCGCCCCGCTCGCGGCGACGGTGCTGGCCACGCTGCCCGTCGAGTTGCACAACACCTACGGTCCGACCGAGGTGGCGATCACCAGCACCTTCCAGCAGATCACGGCACCGGTCGAACAGACCGAACTGCCCATCGGTAGGCCCACCTGGAATGTGCGCGCCTACGTCCTCGACGAGCGGCTGCACCCGGTGCCCACCGGTGTGACGGGTGAGCTGTACCTGGCGGGTGCCCAGCTGGCCCGTGGCTACCTGGGGCGGCCGGATCTGACCGCCGACCGTTTCGTCGCCGACCCGTTCGGTGCGAACGGTACCCGTATGTACCGCACCGGCGACCTGGTCCGCCGCGACCGCAATGGTGCGCTGATCTACCTGGGCCGCAACGACTTCCAGGTGAAGATCCGTGGCCTGCGAATCGAGCTCGGTGAGATCGAGGCCGCCCTCGGCGACGTTCCCGGCGTCACGCATGCGACGGTGCTGCCCGCCACGGACGACTCGGGGCGTCAGTGCCTGGTCGGCTATGTAGCCGGTGCGGTCGACGCCGCGAAGGTGCGCGATCATGTGGCGAGCCGCGTGCCCGCCTACATGGTTCCCACGCATTTCGTCGTGCTGGACACAGTGCCGCTGAACTCGGCGGGCAAGCTCGACCGTGCCGCCCTGCCCGCTGCCGACCTGTCGGTCACCACCGCCTACGTGGCGCCACGTCCCGGCACCCAGGCAACGCTCGCCGAGGTGATCGCCGACCTGCTCGGCGTGACCCGCATCGGTGCCCACGACGACTTCTTCGCCGTCGGCGGCAACTCACTGCTGGCCATGCGGCTGGTCGCCCGCGCCAACGCGGCACTGGGCAGCGCCCTCGACGTGCGCGACGTGTTCGAAGCACCGACCGTGGCCGGGCTCGCCGAACGCGCCACCGACGGCGAACAGCTGCCGCCGCTGGCCGCGGTGCACCCACGTCCCGACCGAATCCCGTTGTCACTGGCCCAGACTCGTCTCTGGCTGCTCAACCGCATCGACCCCGACTCGGCCGTCTACACCCTGCCCATCGCCCTGCGCCTCACCGGTGACCTCGACATCGCCGCCCTGTGGGCCGCCCTCGCCGACGTCCTCGCCCGCCACGAGGCCCTGCGCACCGTCTTCCCCGAAGACACGGACGGCCCCACGCAGGTGGTCCTTCCGGTCGACCAGGCCCTACCCGACGCGGTACTCGAGGAGGTCCCCGAGCCGAACCTCGCCGCTGCTGTCCGCGCCGTCGTCGGGGCGGGCTTCGACCTCACCACCAAGCCGCCCCTGCGCGCGGCACTCCTGCGCCCGGTGCCCACACCGGCGAACGAACTGCCCGACCACCGCCGTCTCGCCGGGCAGTCTGCCGATTACGGGGTCGTCAGCCTCGGTGATGTCCTGCCGCACGGCGTCGACCACCACGAGGTCGGCCGTCGCGCGGGTGCCCACAACGATGACGGGTCCGGGCGCAATGGCGGCGACCGCGTCGCCACCGGCGGGGTCAACGGTACTGCCCGAGCTCTGGGCGATGCCTCGGCCGATCGAGTGTCGGGCGACGGGGCGCGGACCCAGGGGGTGACCTCCGCAGGCGGCTCCACGCGGGACCATGAGTATGTCTTCGTGCTGGCCGTTCATCACATCGCGGCTGACGGTGTGTCCATCACGCCGTTGGCGCGGGATCTCATCGCCGCGTATGCCGCGCGGACGGCGGGGGTCGCGCCGCAGTGGGAGCCGTTGCCGGTGCAGTACCCGGACTTCACGCTGTGGCAGCGGGAGGTCCTCGGCGACGCCGACGATCCGAAGTCGCGCCTGGCGCGGCAGCTGGCGCACTGGCGTGACGAATTGGCCGGGCTGGCACCGGCTCTCGAGTTGGCGACGGATCGACCACGTCCCGCTGTGCGCGCGGGGGAGGGCGCTGCCGTCGGATTCGATGTGCCCACCGAGGTCGTCGCCGGGATAGAGGCGCTGGCCCGCAGGCACGGGACGTCCACGTTCATGGTGGTGCACGCGGCATTCGCGGTGCTGCTGGCCCGGCACGGTGCGGGCGGCGATATCGCCATCGGCACGCCGGTCGCGGGACGAGCCGATGCGGCGCTCGACGATCTCGTCGGCATGTTCGTCAACACCCTGGTCCTGCGTACCCCGGTGGACGCGGGGGCGGCGTTCGCCGACCTGCTCGCCACCGTGCGTGCGGCCGATCTGCGCGCTTTCGCGCACGCGGACCTGCCCTTCGAACGGCTCGTCGACGAACTCAACCCGGTGCGCTCCACCTCGTACGCGCCGATCGTGCAGGTGATGCTCGCTTTCGAGCACCGCGACGACACCACCGTCGAACTGCCGGGCCTGCGGATCGACGAATTCGCGCTGCCCGCGGCGACCACGCAGTTCGACCTGTCGCTCGCCGTCAACGAAACCGCCGGTGCGGGTGGTCGACCGGGGATGCGCGGATGGCTGCGGTATGCCACCGATCTGTTCGACGCCGAGACCGTCGCCGCCTTCGGCGCGCGGTTCGTCCGGGTGCTGCGTGCGGTGGTCGCCGACGACGCGGCGATCGTCGGTGAGATCGACCTGCTCGACGACACCGATCGGGCCCAGCTCGCGGCCTGGAACTCCACGCACGCGCCTCTGGACACCGATGCCACGCTCGTGTCGATGTTCGCCGAACAGGCCCTTCGCACCCCGGATGCCATCGCCCTCGAATTCGAGGGGCAGCGAATCACTCACGGCGAGTTCGCTGTTCGTGTGGCTCGTCTCGCGCGCTGGCTGATCGGGGAGCGGGTGGGGCCCGGCGCCATCGTGGGTGTGGGACTGCGGCGCGGAATCGATCTGCTCGTCGCGCTCTATGCCGTGCAGGCGGCAGGTGCGGCGTACCTGCCGCTCGACCCCGACCACCCGGCCGACCGGATCGCCGATGTGCTGGCCACCGCGGCACCGGTCTGTGTGCTTGCCGCCTCCGGCTTCCCCGAAACCGGCACTCGCACCATCGATCCCGGCGAACTCGACCTCGACGACTTCGACGCCCACCCGGTGACCGATGCCGATCGTCTCCGCCCGTTGCGCGGTGCCGACCTGGCGTACGTGCTGTTCACGTCCGGGTCGACCGGAAAGCCGAAGGGTGTGGCGGTGAGCCACACCGCCATCGTCAACCGTCTCGTCTGGATGCAAAACACCTACGGGCTCACACCGGCCGACACCGTGTTGCAGAAGACGCCGATCACCTTCGACGTGTCGGTGTGGGAACTGTTCTGGCCCTTGCAGATCGGCGCCACGCTGGTGATCGCCCGCCCCGACGGGCATCGTGACCCCGCCTACCTGGCCGAGGTCATCACCCGCACCGGAGTCGGTGTGGCGCACTTCGTTCCGTCGATGCTCGCTGCGTTCCTCGCCGAACCCCGATCCGTCGACTGTGTGTCGCTGCGTTCGGTGTTCGCCTCCGGTGAGGCACTGCCCGCCGCCGATGCGCAGCGTCTGCGCGCGCTGATTCCCGGTGTGGCCGTGCACAATCTGTACGGCCCGACGGAGGCCGCCGTCGACGTGACCTTCCACGAGGTCACCGACGCCGACACCGTGACGGTGCCGATCGGCGCACCGGTCGCCAACACCGCCCTGCACGTCCTCGACGCCCGCCTGCGCCCCGTGCCCGTCGGCACACCCGGCGAGCTCTACCTCGCCGGTGTGCAGCTGGCCCGTGGCTACCTCGGCCGCCCGGACCTGTCGGCCGACCGCTTCGTCGCCAACCCCTACGGCGCACCCGGCGAACGGATGTACCGCACCGGTGACCTCGTCGTACGCACCCGCACCGGTGAACTGGAGTACTTGGGCCGCACCGACTTCCAGGTGAAGCTGCGTGGCTTGCGCATCGAACTCGGCGAGATCGAGGCGGTGCTCGGCGGTATCGACACTGTCGACCGCGCCGTGGTGACCGTCCGTGACGACGGCACCGGCCCCTACCTCACCGCCTACCTCGTCCCAACGCGCGGACAGATCGACCTCGCGCAGGTGAAAGCCCGGTTGCAGGAGGCGCTTCCGACCTACATGGTGCCGGCCGCGTTCGTCGTCCTCGACGCGCTGCCCGTGAACGCCTCGGGCAAACTCGACCGTCGGGCGCTGCCCGCGCCGGAGCTGAGGGCACGCGAATTCCGCGCACCCGCGACGGTGACCGAGATATTGGTCGCCGGGATCATCGGTGACGTGCTCGGGGCTGAGCGCGTCGGTGCCGACGACGATTTCTTCGATCTCGGCGGCAACTCACTGATCGCCACCCGGGTCGCGGCGCGGCTCGGGGCAGCGCTGGACCGGCAGGTGCCGGTGGCCCGCATCTTCGAGGCGCCGGTCGTGGCCGCGCTGGCAACCGCGCTCGATACCGAGGCGGGCCCGGCCCGGCTCGCGCTGACGGCGGGGGAGCGGCCCGCCGTGGTCCCGCTCTCGCCTGCCCAGCAGCGCATGTGGTTCCTCAACCGGTTCGACCCGGACTCGGTGGGCTACAACGTGCCCATCGCCGTCCGGTTGCGCGGCGTACTCGACACCGACGCGCTCGCGGCCGCCGTCGACGACCTGGTCGACCGGCACGAAGTGCTGCGCACCTACTACCCGGAGACCGCCGACGGTCCGGTGCAGCGCATCCTGTCGGCCGCCGAGGCCGGTGTCGCGCTGGAGATCCGCGACATCACCCCGGACGAGGTGGCCGGTGCGGTGACGACCCTGGCCGCGACCACTTTCGACGTGACCGCCGGGGTGCCGTGGCGGGTCGTGCTGTACCGCCTCGACGCCGACGAGGCGGTGCTGGCCCTGGTGGTACACCACATCAGCGCCGACGGGTCGTCGGTGCCGCCGCTGGTGCGCGACCTGATGACCGCCTACCTCGCCCGCCGCGACGGCACCGCGCCCGCGTGGGCGCCGCTGCCGGTGCAGTACGCGGACTACGCGCTGTGGCAGCGGGCCGTGCTCGGCGACGAGACCGACCCCACCTCGGTGGCCGCCCGCCAGCTCGACTTCTGGCGCACCGAACTCGCCGGTGTGCCCGACGAACTCGCGCTGCCCCTCGACCGGCCACGCCCGGCCGTGCGAACCATGGCCGGCGGCACGGTCCCGGTCGCCCTCGACGCTGCCACCCACGCCAGGCTCACCGAGCTGGCCCGCGAGTGCGGTGCCACGCTGTTCATGGTGGTGCACACCGCCTTCGCCGCTCTGCTCGGACGGCTGTCGAACAGCACCGACGTGACCGTCGGTACCCCTGTTGCCGGGCGCGGTGAGGCCGCGCTCGAAGAACTCGTCGGCATGTTCGTGAACACGCTGGTGTTCCGCACCCGGCTGCGGGCGGGAGAATCGTTCCGCCAGTTGCTGATCCGGCAGCGCGCCACCGACCTCGCCGTGTTCGCCAATGCCGACGTGCCGTTCGAACGGCTCGTGGAGGTGCTCGACCCGGCGCGTTCCACCGCCCGGCACCCCCTGTTCCAGGTGGGCTTCTCCTTCCAGAACTTCGAACGCGCCGAACTGGAGCTGCCCGGCATCACCGTGTCGGGTCTGGACACCGACGGGGAGCTGTCGCAGTTCGACCTGCACCTGATCGTCAGCGATGGCTACACGAACGACGGTGCGGCAGCCGGTGTTTCGGGCGTACTCACCTACGCCACCGATGTATTCGACCCAGAAACCGCCGCCGCCGTCGTCACGCGCCTGGAACGGCTGCTCACCGCCGTCGCCGCGGAACCGCAGACTCCCGTGGACGCCATCGACGTGCTCGATGCCGAAGAGCGCACCCGCATCCTCGACCACTGGAACGACACCAGCCACGAGATCGACCGCACGGTAACTCTTCTCGCGCCGTACCGTCACCAGGTCGCCACGCGCCCCGACGCGAGGGCCCTGATCTTCGAGGACGAACACCTCACCTACGGCGAGCTCGACACCCGGGTCAACCGCCTGGCCCGCCACCTCATCACCGACGGCGTCGGCCCCGACACCCTGGTCGCCCTGGCCATGCGTCGCTCGGTCGACCTGGTCGTGGCCATGTACGCGGTTCTCACCGCAGGCGGCGCCTACGTCCCGATCGACCCCGACCACCCCACCGACCGCATCACCCAGATCCTCACCACCGCCCGCCCCCACACGGTCCTCACGACCAGCCGCGACCGCTTCGAAATCGGCGCCGTCACCTCCGGTGAGCCGCCGGCGGCCGACGACCCGGTCGATTCCTCGGTCGCCGGGCACACGGTGCCCTCGGTGGGGGTGCGTGTCGTCCTCGTCGACCACCTCGACCTGCAGGGCTACTCGACCCACCCGGTAAGCGAGGCGGAACGACTTGCGCCGCTGCGGGATTCGAACCTGGCCTATGTGCTGTTCACCTCCGGCTCGACCGGGCGGCCCAAGGGTGTGGCGATGAGTCATGCCGGTGTGCGTAATCAGGTGGCGTGGATGATCGAGCAGTACCGGCTCGGTGCGGGGGATGTGTACCTGCAGAAGTCGGCCGCGACCTTCGACCTGTCTGTGTGGGGGTACTTCGTGCCGCTCGCGGCGGGGGCCACGCTCGTGCTCGCCTCGCCCGACGGGCACCGTGACCCGCTGTATCTCGCGGAGCTGGTCGCGCGGCAGCGCATCACGGTGGCGGACTTCGTGCCGTCGATGCTGAGTATGTTCACCGCGCACGCGGAAGCCGAGCAGCTCAGGAGCTTGCGCCTGGTGCTCGCCATCGGTGAGGCGCTCACCCCGGACACGGTTACGGCTTTCCGAGCGAAATCCTCTGCGGCACTGCACAACCTGTACGGTCCCACCGAAGCCGCCGTTTCGGTGACCGCCTGGCCCGCCGGCGACTCGACCGGGCCGACGGTGCCCATCGGCGTGCCCGAATGGAACACCCGGGTCTACGTGCTCGACGACCGGCTGCGCCCCGTCGCACCGGGTGTGGCGGGCGAGCTGTACCTCGCGGGTGACCAGCTGGCCCGCGGCTACCTCGGTCGTCCGGACCTGACCGCCGACCGGTTCGTCGCCGATCCGTTCACCGCGCCCGGCGAACGCATGTACCGCACGGGCGACGTCGTGCGCTGGACCCGCGACGGTGTGCTCGTCTACCTCGACCGGCGCGACTTCCAGGTGAAGTTCCGTGGTCAGCGCATCGAACTGGGTGACATCGAAGCGGCGCTGCGTGCCCTGCCCGGGGTGCGTCAGGCTGCGGCTGTCGTGTCGCCGAGCCCGACGGGCGACCGCCTCGTCGGTTACGCGGTGCCGCAGCCGGGCGCGGAGCTGGACCCGGCGTTCCTGCGCACAGCCGTCGGGGGTGCCCTGCCGTCGTACATGGTTCCGTCGGTCGTCGTGGTGCTGGATGCGTTCCCGCTCAACACTTCCGGCAAGCTCGACCGGGCCGCACTGCCGGCGCCGGAGTTCGTGGCCCGCCCGTTCCGCGCCCCGGTCACCCCGGTGCAGCGGGCCGTGGCCCAGGTGTTCGCCGAGGTGCTCGGCCGTGAGCAGGTGGGTCTCGACGACGACTTCTTCGAACTCGGCGGCAACTCGCTCATCGCCACCCGCGTCGCCGCCCGCCTCGGCGCGGCACTGTCCACCCGGGTGCCGGTGCGCACCCTGTTCGAGGCGACCACCGTCGCCGCACTGGCCGAGCTGCTCGCCGGCCACGCGGGCAGCGGCGCGGGCACCGCACTGGTTGCGGGCCCACGCCCGCAACGGATCCCGCTGTCGGCCGCACAGCAGCGCATGTGGCTGCTCAACCGCCTCGACCCGGAATCGGCCGCCTACAACATCCCGATCGCGGTGCGGCTCACCGGCGATGTCGACGCCGACGCCCTGGCCGCCGCCGTCACCGATGTGCTCGAGCGGCACGAGGTGCTGCGCACCGCCTACCCGGCCGTCGACGGTATCGGCCACCAGGCGGTGTGGGAGTTCGTGCCTGCCCCGGTGGTGGAATCCGTCGATCCGATCGCGGTGCCGTCGATCGTGGCCGCCGAGATCGGCAGGGGATTCGACGTGACCGTCGCCCCGCCCGTGCGGGTGCGCGTATTGCGGTGCGCCGCCGACGAAGTGGTGTTGGTCGTGGTGGTCCACCACATCAGCGCCGACGGCTTCTCCGCCGGACCACTGCTGCGCGACACCACCGCCGCCTACCTGGCACGTCACGCGGGCACCGCACCGGACTGGGCACCGCTGGCGATCCAGTACGCCGACTACACCCTGTGGCAGCGCTCCGTGCTCGGCGACGAGCAGGACCCCGAATCCCTGGCCGCCCGTCAGGTGCGGTTCTGGCGCACCGAACTCGACGGGCTGGCGCCGCTGCTCGAACTGCCCACCGACCGGCCCCGCCCCGCCGTCGCCTCCCAGCGCGGCGCCAGCGTGGAAACGGCTGTGCCACAAGAAGTCTGGCAGCGCGTTACGGCAGTGGCGCGGCGGGCGGACGCGAGTGAGTTCATGGTCGCCCACGCGGCACTGGCCGTACTGCTGGCCCGGCTCAGCGGGTCGGCCGACATCGCTATCGGCACCCCCGTCGCCGGACGCGGTGCCGCCGCGCTCGACGACCTGGTCGGCATGTTCGTCAACACCCTCGTCCTGCGCACCGGTGTGGACCCGGCCACCTCCTTCACCGCGCTGCTGAAGGAAGCCAGGCGGATAGACCTCGACGCGTTCGACAACGCCGATGTGCCCTTCGAACGCCTGGTCGACGTGCTCGACCCGGTTCGTTCGGCCGGACACAGCCCGTTGTTCCAAGTGATGCTCGCCTTCCAGAACCTGGGAGCCACACCCACCGAGGTGGTGCTGCCGGACCTCACCGTCACCGCCATCGACGCCGACGCGGCGGTCGCCAAATTCGACCTCGACCTCGTCCTGGCAGATACCGCCGACGGTGGCTGCTCGGTGCGGCTCACCTACGCCACCGACCTGTTCGACGCCACCACCGCACATCGGATGGCCGAGGCGTACGTGCGGATCCTCGACGCTGTCACCGCCGACCCGGACATCGCCGTCGGTGATGTCGACCTGCTCACCGACGCCGACCACCGAATGCTCGAAAGCTGGTGCGACACCGACCATCCGCTCGCACCGGAGACGTTGGTCGACGGCTTCTACCGGCAGGTCGTCGCGACCCCCTCGGCCATCGCGTTCGTCGACGACACGACCACCCTCACCTATGGCGACTTCGCGGACCGGGTGAACCGGCTCGCCCGGTACCTCATCACGCTCGGCGTCGGCCCCGACACCGCCGTGGCGGTGGCGGCCCGCCGCTCGACGGACCTGCTGGTCGGGTTGTACGCGGTGATTGTCGCCGGTGGCACCTATGTGCCGGTCGACCCCGACCATCCGGCCGAACGCATCGCGCGCGTCCTCGACATCGCCCGTCCCGCCTGCCTTCTCACCACCTCACGGGTCCGGGCCGACCTGCCGATCTCGATGGGCCGGGGAATCGACGTGGTCGTGCTCGACGAGATCGAGACGGCAGCACTCGCCGGGCAACCCGTCGACGACGCCGAACGCACCCACCCGCTGCGCCCCGAGCACACCGCGTACGTGATCTTCACCTCCGGATCCACCGGCCTACCAAAGGGCGTCGGGGTGCCGCACCGCGCGATCGTCAACCAACTCGACTGGATGGCACAGGAATTCGGCTTCACCGCCGGTGACACGGTCCTACACAAGACGCCAACCACCTTCGATGCCTCGATCTGGGAACTGTTCCTCGGTCCCCGCGTCGGCGCCCGCACCGTCATCGCCCGTCCCGGCGGCCACGGCGACCCGGCCTACCTGGCTGCCGTCATCACCGAACACCGCATCGACACAGTGCAATTCGCGCCGACCCTGTTGGCCGCCTACCTCGCCCACATCGGCAGAACGGACGCGGTGACGCCGGCTGCCGCCACTCGGCGGCCGTACCGCGACGACAGCCCCGACACCGGCTCGCAGACCTCGGCAGTCGCGACGAGTCGGTCGCAGGCAGACACCGGAACCGTCGGCGCCATGGTGGCGTTCGCGGCCGGTCGCTCGTCCGATGACCGTGGCCCCGGGGTCGGCAGCGTCCGCTCGCTGCGGCGGATCTTCGCCGGTGGTGAAGCGCTGCCCGCCGCACTCGCCCAGCAGGTGCGAACGGTGACCGGGGCCGAGGTCGTGAACCTCTACGGGCCCACCGAGACCGCCGTGCAGGTGAGCACCCATGTCGTCACCGACGACGACACCGTCACCGTGCCGATCGGCACACCGGTGTGGAACACCGGGCTGTACGTGCTCGATGCCCGGTTGCGTCCCGTGCCGCCCGGTGTGGTCGGTGAGCTGTACGTCGGCGGCGCCCAACTCGCCCACGGCTACGTGGGGGCAGGCGCGCTGACGGCCGAACGGTTCGTCCCCGATCCGTTCGGAGCCGCGGGCACCCGCATGTACCGCACCGGTGACCTCGTCCGCTGGCGCGGCGAAAGGGCCGCCTTGGAATACGTCGGCCGCTCCGACCTGCAGGTGAAGCTGAACGGTCAGCGCATCGAACTCGGCGAGGTCGAAGCCGTGTTGGCACGGCAGCCGGGTGTCGCGCAGGCCGCGGCCGCCGTGGTGCCGGGTACGGGTGCCGACCGGCTCGTCGGGTACGTCGTTCCCGCACGGGGGAGAAGCTCCGTCGGCTCGCCCGAGGGTGTCACAACTCCCGGAACTGTTGTCGCCCAGAGCGTCTCGGTGCTCGACACCGCGGCCCTCCGATCGGCGCTGGCCGACGAACTGCCCGGCTACCTCGTGCCGTCGGTGATCGTCGAACTCGACGAGTTCCCGGTGAACACCTCGGGCAAGCTCGATCGCGGCGCCCTCCCGGCCCCGCGCCTGCGCCAGGCCACCTACCGGGCACCCGTCACCGAGACCGAACAGCGGGTCGCCGCCGAATTCGCCAGGGTCCTCGACCTGGACCGAATCGGCATGGACGACAACTTCTTCGACCTCGGCGGCAAC
The DNA here is from genome assembly GCF_013839555.1 of Nocardia sp. GTS18. Classification (NCBI taxonomy): domain Bacteria; kingdom Bacillati; phylum Actinomycetota; class Actinomycetes; order Mycobacteriales; family Nocardiaceae; genus Nocardia; species Nocardia sp. GTS18. Next base: position 151,211 of record NZ_JACBIU010000003.1, read on the forward strand.
TCGCTCACCGCCGTCCAGCTGGCCTCGCGACTGAGCGAAACCCTCGGCACACCGGTGCCGGTGGCCTGGTTCTTCACCGACCCGACCCCGGCCGTCGTCGTCGAACGCTTGCGCGGCGACGACGCGCAGGCCGACGCCTTCGCCGTCCTGCTGCCCCTGCGCACCGGCGGCACCGGGGCACCGCTGTTCTGCATCCACCCCGTCGGCGGCCTGTCGTGGTCGTTCGCCGGTCTGACCCGCCACCTCGACCCGCAACGCCCCATCTACGGTCTGCAATCACCCGCGCTGACCGCCGACGAACCGGTGCCCGACAGCATCGACGCCTGGGCGCGCCGCTACATCGACGCCATCCGGTCGGTGCAGCCCGAAGGGCCGTACCACCTGCTCGGCTGGTCGCTCGGCGGCTTGCTCGCGCACGCGGTCGCCACCGGTCTGCGGGCCGAGGGCGAACAGGTCGCGCGGCTGGCCATGATGGACAGCTGGCTCGGTGACGGACCCGAGCAGACCCCGGCCCCGACCGTCGGCGACCTGCTCGGCGGCCTGGCGGGCGAGGACCTCGACTTCGGCATCGACGGACTCACCGCCGCCGCCGCGAACCTCGGCGGACCGCTCGCCGAACTCGACCGCGCCCGCATCGCCCGCATCATCGACGCCGCACAGGCCTCGATGAGCATGGTCGACGACTACCGTCCCCGCCGCTTCGACGGTGACCTGGTGTACTTCGCGGCCACCGTCGACGACCCGACCGGAACACACGGAGCCGCCACCTGGGCGCCGGTCGTCGACGGCGCCGTGATCTGTCACCGCATCGAGGCCACCCACTGGGCGATGGCGAACGAGCACGCGCTCGCCCGCATCGCACAGGTCCTCGACGCGACCGGCCGTGGTGAACCGGCGCCGCGGCCACGGGCGACGACGAGGGTCGATGCACGGGCGGGGGCGGGCGGCGCATAGAATCGATGAGCCGGCCGTCGTGCCTGCAGCCTGCCCCTGCGGCAGGCATCCGCGCACGTCGCCAGCCCCCGTTTCGAGAGGTCGAGAAAAGCATGCCAGTACAGCCGTCCGGTGGGATCGGGTGACCGAGCGACAGTTGAGTGAACCCGGAACCGGCACCGCCCAGGACGTGACCACCGATGGTGGAGTGCGGCGCACCGTGCTGCCCGGCGGGCTGCGCGTGGTCACCGAACACGTGCCCGGTGTGCGCTCGGCCTCGGTGGGCGTGTGGGTCGGCGTCGGCTCCCGCGACGAAGGACCGACCGTGGCGGGTGCGGCGCACTTCCTCGAACACCTGCTGTTCAAGGCGACCCCCACCCGCACCGCGCTCGACATCGCCCAGACCATGGACGCTGTGGGCGGCGAACTCAACGCCTTCACCGCCAAGGAACAGACCTGCTACTACGCCCACGTCATCGACGAGGACCTGCCGCTGGCGGTCGAACTCGTCTCCGATGTGGTGCTCAACGGGCTGTGCCGGGCCGTCGACGTCGATGTGGAACGTCAGGTGGTACTCGAGGAGATCGCCATGCGCGACGACGATCCCGAGGACCTCGTCGCCGACTGCTTCCTCACCGCCCTGTTCGGTGACCACCCCGTCGGTCGTCCCGTGATCGGCAGCGTCGAATCCATCGAAGGCATGCAGGCCGCCCAGCTGCGCGGCTTCCACCAGCGCCGCTACCGCCCCGAACGCATGGTCGTCGCGGTGGCGGGCAATGTCGAACACGAGCGGGTCGTCGAACTGGTCCGCCACGCCTTCGGCCCGCACCTCGACCCCACCGCCGAACCGGCACCCCGTCGTGAGGGCAAGTTCCGCGCCCAGGGCGCACCGGGACTCGTGCGCATCAACCGTGACAGCGAACAGACCCACCTCACCTTCGGTGTGCGCGCGTTCGGCAGGCACGAGGGGCAGCAGCGCTGGCCGCTGTCGGTGCTCAACACCGTGATCGGCGGCGGACTGAGTTCGCGCCTGTTCCAGCGCATCCGGGAAGAACGCGGCCTGGCGTACTCGGTGTACTCGAGCGTCGACACCTTCGCCGACACCGGCGCGTTCTCCGTGTCACTCGGCTGCCAACCCGAAAACCTCGCCCAGGTGGCCACTTTGGCACGTTCTGTACTCGACGAAGTCGCCGCCGAGGGCATCACCGACGCCGAATGCGCCCGCGCCAAGGGCTCGTTGCGCGGTGGCCTGGTGCTCGGCCTCGAGGACTCCGCATCGCGGATGAACCGCATCGGGCGCAGCGAACTCAGCTACGGCAACCACCGCAGTGTCTCGGCGACCCTGGCCCGCATCGACGCCGTCACCACCGACGAGGTCAACGCCATCGCCCGCACCCTGCTCGCCCGGCCCTACGGCGCCGCCGTCGCGGGCCCCTACCAACGCACCCGCGACCTGCCCGCCTCGGTCCGCAGACTCGTCGAGAACTGAGTGGTCGGCTGCCCGCGAGCGCACCGGGCGGCATCGGCGTCTCTTGCCCGCGTCGCCTCTGTCGAGGTGACGATTGTCGACGGGCTAATCGCGCGCGGCGTCGATACGCCCGTTGTGCAGGGGAAGTGACGCGGCGACAACGTACTTCGCGTCGCCCGCGCCCGCGCTGAAAGTTCCGCCGAGCATCGTCGCGCGTTCGCGCATGCCGAGCAGTCCGTGGCCCGCACCGGCGGCAGGCACCGTCGCACACGGATTGGCGACACGGATGTCGATCGCCTTCTCGGTCACGACAACGGTGACCTCGACCGGTGCGCCCGGTGCGTGGCGGATCGCGTTGCTCAGCGCTTCCTGCACGATCCGATAGGACGAAAGGCCTACGGCGTCAGGCACTTTCGCCGTATCGCCGGTCAGTGTCATCGTGATGTGCGTACCGCCCCCGCGCACCGTCTCCACCAATTCGGTGAGGTCTCGCAGGGCGGGCTGCGGCAGGAGCGTGGCGTCACCACTGCGCAGCACTCCGAGGATGTGGCGCATCTCGGACAAAGCGACCGTCGCGCTGTTGCGGATGGTGTCGAGCCGGGCGCCGGTGGCGGGCGCGAGATTGCGGTCGCTGTGCTGGGCGGCCTCGGCCTGGATCGCGATCACCGTCATGTGGTGGGCGACCACATCGTGCAGCTCACGGGCGATGCGGGCGCGTTCCTCCCACAGTGAGGTGAGCTGGCGTTGCCGCTCGGTGCTGTCGCGTTCGCGGCGCAGGCTGTTGCTGGTGACGCCGACCGTGCGCACCGCGATCACGGTCGAGAGCACCAGCCCCGACACCGCGCTCGCCCCGAGAATCCCGACCAGCCATTCGGCGGGCCGCAACCACAGCGCCAGACCGATTCCGATCGCCACCGTCGCCGCCCAGGCCCCCGCCGCGGCGCGGGCGCCCGCCCGCACCGCCCCAACGCCGAGAACGACGAAATAGCTGGTCAGCATCGGATCGACCCACAACTCCGCCTGCGGTCCGATGAGCACGGACGCGGCGGCCAGCGCCGCGAGGCCGAGCGCCCACCCCGCCACCGGAGCCCGCATGGCCAGCGAGACAGCGATCCCGATGCCGAGCGCGAGCGCGACGACCTGGACCACCGCCAGCTCGGTGTCGGCCACCATGGTCGCCAGCACCGCGACGAACCCCACCACGCCCGCCGCGACGCTCAACGACACCTGCTGCCACCAACCCAGTCGCGGGGGCCAGGACTCCAGCACGCGGGCAGCGATCGTCTCCATGCGCTCATCCTTGTCGATCGTGGGTGCGGACACCGTCAGACCAGGTCGCGTCGCCGGACGACGACGATCGCGCAGGCGAGGAAGATCACCGGGTACACCGCCAGCGCGACAACGGCCTGCGGCCAGTCGAGGAGGTCGAGCACCCCCGGTGTCGCCTCGCCCTGCAGTGTCCGTAGACCACCGGCCAGCGAACCCGCCACCGACCCGGGCAGGTAGTCCGTCACCGCACCGGCACTGCCGAGCATGTCGCCGAAGAAGCGAAGCACGTTCTCGAGCACCAGTACCCACACCAGGCCGAGCCCGACCGCGAGGGACGGCCCGCGCGCCAGCAGACCGATCAGCGCGCCGAGCAACGTCCACATGGTCAGAATCGCGATGCCACTGCCGATTCCGGCCAGCAGCCGGCCCACCGACGGGAGCACGAGCGGCTGGGATTCGGCCGAGGCGATGACGCACGCGACGCCCAGATCGAGCACGAACGCCCCGAGTACAGCCACGACCGCCACCGCGAGCAGCGCGAGCACCGTGCCGAGCAGAGCCGTGACGCGCGCGGGTCCCTGAGTGAACACCGTCTTCCAGGTGCCCCAGCCGTACCCGCTGCCGGTGGCGAGGGCGCCGAGGATCAGCATCAGCGCACCACCGAAAAGCACGGTGCCGCCGACGAATTCCTCCGGCACGGCCGTGGGCATCATCTGCGCGAGCACGTACTCGCGCGGCTGCCCCTCGGTGGCATCGGCGGCACTGCCCGAGCTGTAGCTGAGGTAGTTGAGCAGGTACATGAAGGTGAGGTTCAACGTCAGCCAGACCGCGAGCAGACTCCACAACACGGGCCAGCGGCGCAGCCGGAGCACTTCCGCGCGAATGCTGTCGATCATGCGACGTTCTCCACATCCGGTGCGGTCATCTCGAAGTACGCTTCTTCCAGGGAACGTTCCGTGGAACGCAATTCGTGTAGTTCGGCGCCCGCGTCGAGCACCGCGCGGGCGATGAGCGGTGCCGCGTCGGGGCCCGCGTCGACCCGGATGCCGGTCTGGGTCCGGGTGGCATCGCCGACGGCGACCCGGATCGCGTCGACCGCGGTCTGTACCGGCTGGGCCCGTACGAAAAGGGTGCTGCGCCCGCGCATTTCGGCGACGGTCGATTCGGCGACCAGTTTCCCGCCGTTGATCACCCCGACCCGGTCGCAGATTTCCTGCACCTCGGCCAGCAGATGGCTCGACAGCAGAATCGTGTGCCCGTCGGCGGCGAGATCGGTGATGAGGGTGCGCATCTCGGCCATGCCGCCGGGGTCGAAACCGTTGGTTGGTTCGTCGAGGATCAGGAGTTCGGGGTTGCCGAGCAGCGCGCAGCCGACGCCGAGCCGTTGTTTCATGCCCTGGGAGTAGGTGCGGAATCGGTCGTCGCCCCGGCCGGTGAGGCCGACGCGGGCCAGTGCCTCGTCGACGGCAGAATCCGGGATGCGCCGATAGCGTGCCATGACGCGCAGATTGTCGCGTCCGGACAGATACGGATAGAAGCCGGGACTTTCGATCAGAACCCCGATGTGCGCCAGAGCCGCCGGATCACCGGGCGCCTTTCCGAGGACCCGGGCGGATCCACTGGTCGGTTCGATGAGCCCGACCAGCATTCGCAGTGTCGTAGTTTTGCCCGCGCCGTTCGGGCCGAGGAAACCATAGATTTCCCCGGCCCGAACGGTGAGGCCGACCTTGTCGACAGCGACTTTGTCGTCGTATCTCTTGGTCAAATCATCCGTGACCACAATCATGATCCAACCCTAGATATCAGCTGGTCCCGGCACATCCCGCCGCAGAGTGATCACCGGTGGTAGCTCTCAGGAGTGACGGTCATTCCACCAGGTGGCCGAGCCGTGGCACGGCGACCTCGAATTCGGCGTGCATTTTCGACACCTGCGTTTTGCCGACCACCGTCTTCATCATCAGATCGCGCACCTTGGTCGCCGCGAATCCGTCCCAGGACGAAATCGTGCCGATTTTCCAGGATGCCTTCTGCAATGCCTCCGCTTCGGGCCTGCGCGCCTTTTCGTACGACGACAGCGCCCGCCGCACCGCCGCGCCGTCACCGACGTCGATGGAGCCGAGATGATTCGCCAGAGTGATCGAGTCGACGATGCCTTCGCTGGCGCCGCGGCCGAGATTGGGGGTCACCGCATGCGCCGCGTCGCCGAGAAAGACGATGCGGCCCGAACTCCACGCTGGCATCGGGCCGAGCGCGCGCACATTGTGGTGCAGCATCACCTCCGGCGGCGTGGCCGCGATCAGGTCACGCACCGCGGCGGGGAACACCTCGAATCGGCGCAGCAGGTCGTCTTTGACCGTGCCCGCCGGTGCGTCGAGTTCCAGGGTCGGCCTGGCCAGACCCGCCACCCAGAAGACATTGTTGTTGCCGCAGTCCTTGATGGCGATGCGGTTGCCCCGCCCGAAGAGCAGCGTGAACATATTGCGCCCGAACGGCGGGACGTGATCGGCCACCGCGTGCACCAAACGGTAACTGGCGGTGCGCAGTTCGACTTCGGGGAAGATCTGCTGCCGGGTCGCCGAGTTGATGCCGTCGGCGGCGATGAGCAGATCGGCCCGCTCCCGATGACCGTTGTCGAATGTCACGGTGACACCCGAATCGTCCTGCGTGATGTCGATCGCCCTGTGGTTGAAGTTGATCGAGCCGAGATCCGGTGAGCCGGCGAGCGTATCGATCACCTCCGCGCGCCGGATCATCACCGGCATCGGCGCGTCGTAGCGCTGCGCCATCGCGGCCAGCGGCGCGTGATACAGCGGGGTGCCGTCCTGGTTGAAGAACTGCTGGCGGTGCACATCGGCCCCGCGCGCCCGGATCTGTTCGGCCAGGTCGAGTTCGGCGAAGGCCTTCATGCCCTTCACCCAGATCTGCAACGACGCGCCGACGGTGCCGAACGCGGGCGCCTGCTCGAACAGGGGCGCATCGATCCCCACCCGGCGTAAGGCGATGCTGGTGCTGAGACCACCGATCCCGCCGCCGAGAATGATCACACGACCGTTCGCTGTACTCATGGGTGCTCCAACCGGGTGCGCTGGGTGGTGGCGACGAGATCGAGATCGAAATCGCCGGAACGGAATTCGGGTCGCGACAGGATGTCGGTGTGGAAGCTCGCGCTGGTGGTGAGGCCGTGGCCCTCCAGGACGAGCTCGTCGAGAGCGCGGATCATGCGGTCGATCGCGGCGGGTCGATCCGCGGCCCAGACGATGACCTTCGCCAGCAGTGCGTCGTAATACGGCGACACAGTCACCCCCGGTTCGAGGTGGCTGTCGACCCGCACCCAGGGTCCGGCAGGCGGACGATAGCGGGTGACCCGCCCGGTCGTCGGTGCGAAATCGCGCGCCGGATCCTCGGCATTGATCCGGCATTCGATCGCGTGCCCACGCACGACGACATCGGCTTGCCCGAAGCTCAGAGGCTGCCCCTGGGCGATCCGCAATTGCTCGGCGACCAGGTCGATCCCGCACACCATTTCGGTGACCGGATGCTCCACCTGCAGGCGCGCGTTCATTTCCATGAACCAGAAGCCACCGTCACGATCGAGCAGGAACTCCATCGTCCCGGCCCCTTCGTACCCGACCGATCGGGCGCCCGCGACGGCGGCGGCACCGATCGCCGCACGGGTGGCGTCGTCGAGTGCGGGCGACGGTGATTCCTCGAGCAGCTTCTGGTGCCGGCGCTGCACCGAGCAGTCCCGTTCGCCGAGATGCACGGTATTGCCGTGGCGGTCGCCGAGGATCTGCACCTCGATATGACGGGCGCCCTCGAGGTATCGCTCGATGTAGAGGCTGCCGTCACCGAAGGCGAGGGCGGCCTCGGTCTGGGTGCGGCGGTAGGCGTCCTCGATCTCGGCGCGCTCGCGGACCACCCGCATACCGCGTCCACCGCCACCGGCCGCCGCCTTGAGGATCACCGGATAACCGATCTCCTCGGCGACCCGTTCGGCCTCCTCGGCACCGGTCAGCACCGACGTCGTCCCCGGCAACAAGGGCAGGCCCGCCGCGCTCATCAGCGCACGGGTCACCGCCTTGTCGGCCAGCGCGGTCATCGTCTCCGGCGACGGCCCGACGAAGATCAGGCCCTCCTCGGCGCACACCGAGGCGAAATCCGCGTTCTCCGAGAGGAATCCGTAGCCCGGGTGGACCGCGTCGGCACCCGTGCGCAGGGCCGCGCCGATGACGTTCGGGATATTGAGGTAGCTGCGACCCGGCTCCGGCGGGCCGATGCACACCGCGTCGTCGGCCAGTTGCATGGCGATCGAATCGGCGTCGGCGGTCGAATACACCACCACACTGCGCAAGCCGAGTTCCCGGCAGGCCCGCACCACGCGCAGCGCGATCTCACCCCGGTTGGCGACCAGAACGGTCTTGATCGGCCGTTCGGGATCGGTCGCCGGGTTCATGACGCGATCTCCATCGGGGCGGACTCGTCGGGCTCGAGCAGGATCAGCTGCTGGCCGTACTCGACGACGTCACCGTCGTCGGGCAGGATCCGCACCACCCGCCCCGGACCGGGCGCGGTGATGCGATTCATCAGCTTCATCGCCTCGACGATCGCGACCACCTGACCCTCCGCCACGAAGTCGCCGGGGGAGACGAACGGTTCGGCTCCGGGCTCGGGGCTGCGGAAGAAGTGCCCGACCAGGGGCGACTCGATCGCGACGGCGCTGGATTCCGGCGCCGGGCTCACCGATTCGACGGTGACGACCGGGACGGGCGCCGCGCTCACGCTCGCCGGACCCTCCGGCCATTCCATCTCCAGGTCGAATTCGCCCGCCCGGACGCGCAGCCGGCGCGGCCGGGGGTTCAGGTCGGCGACCAGGCCCCGTACCTCATCGATCATGTGGCTCAACGATTTGTCAGTGGTCATCGGTTTGTCTCCCAGGTGTGTCACGAGCCGAACTTCCGGAACTTGCGGTACCTGGCCTCGATCAGGTCGGGGCCGGGCACGGTGGACAGCGCGGTGAGCGCGTTCGACAGGGTTGCGCGCAGATCGCCCGCCATCCGCACGATGTCGGGTCCGCCCTCGGCGTCCTCGGGGATGACGCCGTCGACCACGCCGAGCGAAAGCAGATCCGCCGCAGTGAGTTTCAGTGCTTCGGCGGCCGTGTTCGCCGCCGCGCGGTCGCCCCACAGGATCGCGGCGCACCCCTCCGGGCTGATGACGGAGTAGTAGGAGTTCTCGAACATCAGCACGGTGTCGGCGACGCCGAGCGCCAGCGCCCCACCGCTGCCGCCCTCGCCGGTGACCACGGTGACGATCGGCACCGGGAGCCTGCCCGATTCCATGATGGCGCGTGCGATGGCGCCCGCCTGCCCGCGTTCCTCCGCGCCGACGCCGGGATAGGCGCCCGGCGTATCGATCAGGGTGACGATCGGCATCCCGAATTTCGCCGCGTGACGCATCAGCCGCAACGCCTTGCGGTATCCCTCCGGTTCGGGCATACCGAAGTTCCTGGCGATGGATTCCCTGGTGTCGCTGCCTTTCTCGTGGCCGATCAGCATCACCGCGCGGCCACCGAGGGTGGCGAGCCCGCCGACCAGAGCCGAGCTGTCGGCGAACATGCGATCACCGCGCAATTCGACGAAGGTGTCGAAGGCGACCGCCGCGAAACTCAGGGTGGTCGGGCGGGCCTGATCACGCGCGACCCTCACCACCGTCGCGGCCGGGCGCGGGGACACCTGCGCAGGGTCGGTGACGGCGACCGACGGCAGCAGCGGTCCGAGCGGAGTGTCCGGTGCGTGCGCGGCGAGGACTTTCGCCAGATACGCCCGCAGCTGCGCACGCGGGACCACCGCGTCGATCAGCCCGTGTGCCAGCAGGAATTCGGCGGTCTGGAAACCGGGCGGCAGATCCTCGCCGATGGTCTGGCTGATCACGCCCGGCCCGGCGAACCCGATCAGCGCGCCGGGCTCGGCCACCAGCACATCACCGAGCATGGCGAACGAGGCGGTGACACCGCCGAAGGTTGGGTCGGTGAGCAGGCACACCACGAGCAGTCCGGCCTCGTGCAGCCGGCCGATCGCCTGGCTCGTCTTGGCCATCTGCATCAGTGACAGGCTGCCCTCCTGCATCCGCGCGCCACCGGAGGCGCAGCACAGCAGCAGCGGAAGCCGTTGGGCGAGGGCGAGTTCGGCGGCGCGGGTGATGACCTCGCCGACGGCCGAACCCATCGAGCCGCCCATGAACCCGAACTCCATCGCCGCGACGACAAGACGCCGACCGTCCAGAGTGCCGACACCGAACACGGCGGCATCGTCTTCGCCGGTTTTGGCGCGGGCCTGCGCGAGCCGTTGCCGGTAGGACTTGTGGTCACGGAAATCGAGCACATCGCGGGTTTCGATGTCGTCGTAACTGCCCGGGGCCCAGGAGTTCTCGTCGAGCAGCAGGGCCAGCCGCCGGTGCGCGCCGATGCGCAGATGGTGGCCGCAGCGGGTGCAGACCCGCAGGTTGCGTTCCAGCTGGGGTTTGTACTGGTATTCGGCGCAGGACGGGCATTTGGTCCAGGTGGTGTCCTGGTCGGTGCCCTGCCTGCCGATGGTGTCGATCACTTCGGTCATCGGAACTCTCCGTTCGGCTCTGACTTGTCGATCTGTTCGGCCAGGAACGCCCGCAGCGCGTCGGCGACGGGGCCGGGCGCTTCCGCGTGCACGGCATGGCCGGTACCGGGCACGAACACGTGCGAGCCGTCGGCGAGCAGCCCGAGCGCGCGCCGCACGTGTTCGTCGGTCATGAGCGCGCCGGTGCGCTCGTCGCCCTGGACGAGCAACACCGGACACCGCAGTCGCGACATCAGCTCGTCGGGGTCTTGTTCGCGCTGGTTGCGCCCCTCCACCCAGCGTTGATTCAGCTCCGGATCGGCCATCCGCAGCGACACCGCGATCGAACGCATCGCCTGATTGGGGACGGCGTAGCCGAGTATCGCCGCGCGCTGGGAATCGTTGAGCCGATACAGCGCCGAGTCGACGATCACCACCGCCCGCACCAGATCGGGGCGGGCGGCGGCGACCATGGCGGCGATCCAGCCGCCCATCGAGTGCCCGAACAACACCACCGGCGCGCCGATGCGCTCGGTGACGAACTGTTCGACATCGACGGCGAAGTCGGCCAGCGCGTAATGGCCTGCCACCCAGTCGGATCGGCCGTGCCCACGCAGATCCGGTGCGTAGACGTCCCAGCCGGGCCCGAGCGAGCGGACGAGCGGCCGGAAGGTCTGCCACCGTGCGCCCAACCCGTGCAGCATGCACAGCGACGGCCTGATGTCACCACTGACGTGGGCGTATTCGAGCGTCGCCGCACTCGTGCGAAACCGGCCCGTCTCGATCGGGCCCACGGCAGGGCGCATCCCTCAGCCCGCCCAGACCAGGGTCATCCCGGCGTACTTCCACTTGCTCGTCTCGATGGCCAGGAGCAAGACGTTGTCGCCCGCCCGCAACCGGCCCGCGCGCGCTGCTTCGTCCAGGGCGAGGGGAACAGCGGCCGAACCGGTGGCACCGACCCGTTCGATGTTCTCGTAGATCTTGTCGCGCAGGGCCAGCCACTCGTCGGTGAGCAGACCGGCCGCCTCCAACTCACTGGTCATGTAGCCGGCATTGCCCTCGGGGACGACCCACAGGGCGATGTCCTCGGCCTTCACCCCGCTGATCTCGAGCATCTCGCGCAGCGACCGGGTGATCATGTGCGGGATGAACTTTCCCGACTCCACGACGTCGACTTTCAGCTCCATCAGGCGTTTGGCCAGCACCTGCTTGTGCAGCGGTGCGTGGGTCGACCCGCCGATCACCTGCATGCCCGGCTTCTTGGTGCCGCCCATCGTGACGATCGAGGAACCGAGTACCCCGGCCCGGGTCTGCGGGTCGGCCGGTTCGGCGCGCAGCACGAGCGCACCCGCACCGTCGCCGAAGGTGTAGGCCACCAGCCGATCCCGCATGCGGATCCGCTCCGGGTCGATGCCGCGATACATCGGGACGAGCAGGGGCGAGATGGCCTCGCTGCCGATCACAACGGCGGTGCGGTGGGTGCCGCGCTCGAGGTAGGCGCGTGCCACGTCGGCGGCTTCGACGAAACCCGCACAGCCGGACCGCACTTCGATGGTGGTGCACTCGGCGATCCCGAGGTGCTCCTGCACGAACGTCACCGCGGGCGGCAGCAGGTATTCGGGGCTGGCCGTCGACATGACGATCAGGTCCACCTCGCCCGCCTCGATGCCGGCCTGCTCGAGCGCCGCGGTCGCGGCGCCCGCGGCCATCTGGGAGTTGGTCACCAGGTGTTCGCCGGTGTCGGGGTCGATCATCCAGTGGCGCTCTTTGACCTGGATGCCCTCGAGAATGTCCTCGGGGACGGGACCGAGCAGTGCTTCGATCTGCTTGTTGTCGATCGGGTCGCCGTGCAGGTAGCTGCCCGTGCCGACGACCTGGGCCGTGAATTCCGGTGTTGCCATAACGCTTGTCGTCCTTTGTGTTCGGATGCTCAGTCGGTCAGCGGCGCGAGCACGATGCTGATGTGGGTACCGCCCAGTGAGGAGCTGTTCACCAGGGCCACGCCCCGGTCGGGCCGGTCACAGGTGGCCAATGCGGCGGCGAGCAGTCCGCCTGCGCCCAGTTGTTCGCCGAGCGCCCGTTTGGCGGCGATGCGCTGTGGGGCGTTGTCGCCGAAAAGCCGGTGCAGGGCCTGGTTCTCGGGCTCGTCGAAGGCGGGCAGCCCGACCTCGTTGGTCCACACCTCGGCGATATCACCCGGCGCCAGACCCGCGACGTCGAGTGCGGCGCGCATGGCGCGTTCGACGGCGGCGCCGGTCGGATCGGTGCGCCCCACACCGCGCGCGTCCGATGCGGTGGCATGGCCGAGTACTTCGGCGTACACGGTGGCGCCCCGGCGAACGGCGTTGTCGTACCGTTCGAGCATCACCGCGGCGCCGCCCTCGGCGAGGGCGAACGTGTCGTGCGGTCCCATGGGCAGCCCGAGCCTGCGGTAGCCACGCACCACGAGTGGGGTGAGGGTGTCGGCGGCGGTGGCCAGGATCGCGGTCGCGCGGCCGAGCGAGACCATGTCGTAGCCGTAGCAGAGTGCGTTCGCGCCCGCCGCGTGCCCCGAGGTCACCGTCGAGGTGGGACCGAGCGCCCCGAGCAGCGTGGCGACACTGCCCGCCGCCGCGTTGTAGACGGTGTTCGGGAACACGGCCGGGTTCGCCGCCGCCACCCCTTCCGCGCGCAGCGGGCGCACGAACTGTTCCATCGCCTCCATCGGACCGAGCCCGGTGCCGAAGACCACGCCCACCCGGTCGGGGTCGTCGGCGATCAGGTCGGCACCCGCCTCGGCCAGCGCCCGGCTCGCCGCGAAGGTCGACAGCAGGCCGAGCCGGTCCATCCGCCTGGCCTCCCGCCTGGTCAGATGGTCGCTGGGGTCGGTGTCGATGAGACCCAGCCGCACACCGTCGTCGACCCGGGTGCAGTCACGCCCTTCGGTGACCGCGCGCAAGGCTGCCCGCACATCGAGGCCGGCGGCGCCGACGGCGCCCGTCCCCGTCACCACCACGCGCGAACGCTCGACGCGGGTCGGCTCGGCGGCGCGTTCGGAGAACACCACGCTCGCGTTCGCACCCGCGAAAGCGAAGTTGTTCGAGATCGCGTGATCGATCTTGCTGACCCGTGGGGTCACCGGGATGTGGTCGAGCGCGCATTCCGGGTCGGCCCGAACGAGATTGGCGGTCGGCGGCAGCACGCCGTTGCGCAGGGCGCCGACGGTGATGATCGCCTCGACCGCACCCGCCGCGCCGAGCAGGTGCCCGATCATCGACTTGGAACTGCTCACCGGCACGGAATCGGCGGCGTCGCCGAGCGCGAGCCGGGTGGCCTTGGCCTCGGCGCTGTCGTTGCGTGGCGTGCCGGTGCCGTGGCTGTTGACGTAGCCGATGTCGCTGTCGCGCAACCCGGCCCATTCGATGGCCGAGCGGATGGCCCGCGCGGCGCCGGTGCCGTCGGGGCGCGGGGCGGTCGGGTGGTAGCCGTCGGCGGACAGTCCGTAGCCACGGATCACGCACAGCGGCTCCACCTCGGCCGCGGCCGCCAGCTCGGCGCTGGTCAGGACGAGCATGCCGCTGCCCTCACCGAGCGAGAGCCCGGTTCGCTTGTCCTGGTACGGCGCCGCCGGTGTCGGCGACAGCGAACCGAGCGAGTTGAATCCCGCGTAGGCCACGTCGGACAGGGCGTCGGTGCCGCCGGCCAGCACCATGTCGGCCCGCCCGAGCGCGATCAGATCGGCGGCGTAGCCGATCGCGTTCGCCCCCGCGGCGCAGGCGGTGTTCACCGAGAACACCGGACCGGCGCACTGGAAATGCGCTGCCAGCGATTCGGCGATGGCCTGCGGCGGGCCGAACATGGCGAGTTCGGGGGTGCCCGCGCCGACACCGTCGTCACCGAGCCACTCGAGGGTGCTGAGCAGACCCGCATTGCAGGTGCCGAGCACGATGGCCCGGTCGTGCGGTGCCACCTCGGCGACCAGGGCGCCCGCCGCCTCCATCGCCTCGGTGGCGGCGGCGAACGCGAAATCGAAAGCGCGGTCCCGGAATCCGCCCACTTCGTCGGCGATCGGTGAGGGCGCGACGGGGGAGCGGACCTCACCGCCGATCCGGGTGTTGTAGTCCGACATGGGCAGGTGCTCGACCGGGTCGATCGCGACATGACCGGCGCGTACGCCGTCCCACAGCGCCTTGGCCGTGTCGCCCTGCGAGGTGACGGCGCCGACAGCGACGACGACCACCGTTCGCAAGGGCATGTGCTGGGTTTCTCTCGTCTTCACCGTGCACTCCTGTTCGTGGTTCCAGCGGGCTCTACAGGCGCCGCAGCGCCAGCGCGGCGGCCTGGCCCGACAGTCCCCGGCCCAGCGCGAGGCTGTAGTCCGCGCGCAGTTCGCGTGCCACAGCGGGCACCCAGTCCAGGTCGCACTGCGGCGCCGCAGCGGACAGATTCAAGGTCGGCGCCACGGTGTTCTCGCGCAGTGCCATCGCCGCCAGCGCGACATTCAACGGCCCTGCGGCGGAGAGCAATTGGCCGAGAGCAGGCTGCACGCTGCTCGCCGCGACGGTGTCGGCGCCCACGCCGAGCGCGGCCCGCAATGCCCGTGTCTCGGCGAGATCGGCCCGGATCACCGCCGCGCCGTCGGCGGCCACGTAGCCGATATCGGTGCCCGCGACACCCGCCTCCCGCATCGCCGATGCCAGGGCATTACGCAGACCGGTGCCGTCGCCCCAGATCTCGCCGGGTGTCACCGGATCCGAGCCACCACCGAAACCGACGATCTCCGCGTACGGTTCGATCCCGCGGGCCACGGCGGTGTCGTAGTCCTCCAGCACGAGCATGCACGCGCCTTCGCCGAGGACGGTGCCGGTGGCGTCGCGGTCGTACGGGCGCACCGCACCCGTCTCGTTGCGGTCGGTGAGCAGGTCGAGCCGGTCGAGCTTGGACATGCACCACCAGGAGACGCCGTCGTCGAAACCACCCGCGACCGCGACCGTCGTCTCGCCGCGCGCGATGGCCCGGTAGGCGTTGCCGATCGCACTGATGCCCGCATCGCCCGCACCGGAGAGGAATGCGCTCGGTCCGGCGAAGCCGAATTCCTCGGAGAGGAAGAACAGTTCGGCAGAGGGGAGTCCTTCCACGAAGAACAGCGGGTACATCCGCGCCGCCTCGTGACCCAGCCGGGCCGGGTCGATCCGCCCGTCGGGCCCGCAGGCCTGCACCGTCGCGTCGAGGATGTGCAGCGGGTCGGAGATCTGGTTCTCGCTGGCGAGGAAGACACCGACCGAGTCGTTGCCCGAGGTGGCCGGGTCGATCCGCGCCTCCTCGGTGGCCAGCCGGACCGCGGCATGCGCCAGCTGGTTGGCCCGCGTCATCAGCCGCAGCGACTTGCGGTTGCGGACAAAGGGTTTCGCGTCGAAGTCGGTGATCTCGGCGCCGAACCGGGTGCGCAGCGAGGAGGGGTCGTAGGCGGTGATCGGGCGCACCGCGCTGCGCCCGGCCACCAGTTCCTTCCAGGTCTGGGTGAATCCGGTACCCAGGGGCGACACCACACCGATGCCGCTGATGACAACGCGATTCATGAGACTTCCCTCTCTGGACCCGCGTCACGGGTCATGGTGAGCTCGCGCGCGAGGACGACCACCGCGCCGGCCCGGGTGATGCGCCCGGTGAGGCGCGCCACCGTGGCGTCGAGTTCGCGGATGTCGACCGCCACGTGTAACTGGTCGCCGGGGCGCACATAGTGGCGGAACTGCACCCGCCGCGCGCCGGTGAGCCGCCACCGGCCACCGTCCCGGGCGAGCAACAGGTCGGCCAGGTTCGCCATGCCGTGCAGCATGAGCACACCGGGCAGCACCGGGAACCGCTGGAAATGGGTGTCGAACACGGGCAGGGTGTTCGGCACGTTCGCGAGGGCACTGGCCCCCGCACCGGGTCGCAACTCGACGACGCGGTCCAGGCGCAGGCCGCCGGCCACGGCCAGGGCGTCGGGCGGCACCGGCGACCCGGCGCCGACATCCGTGCTCGGCACGGTCACCGCGGGGGTACTCATGGCGCCTGCACCACGAGTGAGGCGTTCGTGCCACCGAAGGCGAACGAATTGACCAGCGCCACCGAGACATCGGCCTTTCTGGCCTGGTTCGGGACATAATCCAGATCGAGCTTCGGGTCGGGGTGCGTGTAGTTGACGGTCGGCGAGACCAGCCCCTCGGTGATCCCACCGAGCGCCGCGAGCACATTGAGCGCACCCGCCCCGGCGGTGAGGTGCCCGGTCATGGACTTCGGCGAGGTGACGAGCAATTCGTAGGCGTGCGCACCGAAAACCTGCTTGATGGCCGCGGTTTCGGAGACGTCGTTGCCCGGTGTGCTCGTCCCGTGCGCGTAGACACAATCGACCTCGGTGCCCGCCACCCCCGCGTCGGCCAGCGCATCGGCCATCGCGGTGATCGACCCGCCACCGTCGGGCGGGGAATCGGTGATCCGGTACGCGTTCATCGTCGAGGCGTAACCGGTGAGCCGCGCCAGAATCCGGGCCCCGCGTGCCTCGGCGATGCGCCGCTCCTCCAGCACGAGCAGCACCGACCCCTCGCCGAGCACGAAACCGTCGCGTTCGGCGTCGAACGGTTTCGAGGCCTTGGTCGGATTGTCGTTGTAGCGGGTGGTGAGCGCGCCGAGCAGCGAGAATCCGGCGACGTCGAGCCAGGTGGTGAGCGAGTCCTGGCCGCCGGCGACGGCCATGGTGATCTCGCCCGCCTGGATCCGGCGCATCGCCTCACCGACGGCATGGGTCGCCGACGTGCAGGCGGTGCTGATCCCGCTGATCGGTCCACGGCACCGGCTCACCTCGGCGATGGCCATCAGGTCGACACCCTGATCGCAGCGCCACGTGCTGTCGGTACTGCGGCGGTGGATCACCGTGCCGTCGCTGGTGCGGCGGGTGAGGCCGATCTCGGCGAACTCCTGCGGCTCGGGCCTGCCGACGTGGCCGCCGACGAAAACGCCTCGGGCGGCCTCGTCGTGCGAGCCCATATTGCCCGCCTGGGCCAGCGCCTGTGCCGCGGCGACGACGCCGAAACCGCCGGATCGACTGAGCAGGTCCCAGCGCTGGGTGGTCAAGAGCTCGGGCGCGGGGCTGAATCCACGCACCATCCCGGCGATCTGGACTTCGAACGTGCTCGGATCGAACGTCTCGATCCGGCCCACCCCGCTGCGCCCGGCGGCCAGCGCCGACCACGTGTCCGGTGCGGTGTTTCCCACCGGGGTGACGGCCCCGATACCGGTGATGACGACCTCGTTGTTCATGATCGGGCCCCGCTTCGCAGTAGTTCTTCGCGCATCCGCACCGACGCCGCGTCCTCGAGCATGTCGGCGTCGACCAGGCCGCACATGAGGTCGTCGACCTCGAAGACGACGCTCTCGCCGACCAGCAGCCCGCCTGCGGCCACGATGGTGTCGCCCCTCGACAGGATTTCGACCGAGGCGACGACGTCGTCGCCGGGCACGATGGCGGACCGGGTGGTCATGGCGCCGACCGACAGCAGCACCGCCCGCTGCCGCCGGTCGGTGCTGAGATAGATCAGCCACGCCAGACTCTGGGCGAGTACCTCCAGCTGGATCGACAGCGGCATCGACGATCCGAAAGCCGTTGTAGACCAGTAACTCTCACTCGAACTCGTCCGCTTGACCGCCTCGACCCGCGCCCATGGATCGATGGTGTCGATGCGGTCGACGAGATGGAACCGCACGGGTCAACTCGCCGCGACGGTGTGTTTGGACACCATGTCCGCGAGATTGCGCACGGTGAACAGACCCATCACGTCCTCGGCGCCGAGCTTGCCGCTGAGTTCGGCCGGGTCGATCTGGGGCATCACCTTGTGCAACTGCTCGAGGCCGAGGTCGGAGACCATTCCGTCGTCGGTGCCGAATTGCTCGTCCGGGATGCCGCCCTGGATTCGCTCGCTCAGCTGGGTGGTCGTGATCTTGACGCCCAGGCGGCGTTCGATTCGGAAAAGAATGTCGAGCAGATCGATCGACTCGGCGCCGACCTCACCGAACAGGGTGGCATCGGCTTCGACCTCGTCGATGTCCAAAGCGACTGCCTCGGCGACGATTTCGCGGACGGTATCGATAACGCTGATTTCGGACATGCTGGTTTCCTCCATCTGGAAGTGGTCGGATCGGGGTGGAGCGGGGTGCCGGCTAGCGCCGCGCGGTCTTCTTGA
Source organism: Nocardia sp. GTS18 (assembly GCF_013839555.1). Lineage (NCBI taxonomy): Bacteria > Bacillati > Actinomycetota > Actinomycetes > Mycobacteriales > Nocardiaceae > Nocardia > Nocardia sp. GTS18. The sequence goes on from NZ_JACBIU010000003.1 coordinate 169,669, forward strand.
GCGGTTTGCCGGTCAGTAGCGTCCCGGCGACCATGCCGTCGACCGGGACGAGCGCGCCGGACAGATGCCGGTTACCGGGCGCGGCGAGGTAGGAGACCAGGTCCGCCACCTCGTCGACGGTGGTCGCACCCGAAATGGGCACCTGCCCGATGACGGAGTCGCCACCGTCACCACTGAGAACGTCGGCGATCATCTCGGTCTCCACGAAGCCCGGCAGCACCGCGTTCACCCGGATGCCGAAGCGGGCGAACTCGAGCGCCGATGCCCGGGTGAAGGAGTTGATCGCCGCCTTGGACGCCGCGTAACTGGAGGCACCGAACCAGGCGCGTTCGCCCATCACCGAGGAGATGTTGACGATGGCCGCGCCGTCGCTCTGGGCGAGCGCGCCGCAGGCTGCCCGCGTGCCGTTGAACACGCCGCCGAAGTTGACCCGCATGACCTCGAGCCAATCGCTCTCCGACATTTTCATGATCAATTCGTTGCGCGTGATACCCGAATTGTTGACGAGGATGTCGAGCTTTCCGGCGAATTCCAGAACCTGCTCGACAATCGACTCGGCAGCACTGTAGGAGGAGATGTCTCCCTGAAGGGCAACGGCTTTTCCGCCGTTGTTCTCGATTTCGGTGACCACTTCCTTGGCTGCCTGCTCTCCGCGAAAGTAATTCACGGCGACAATGGCGCCTTCTGCGGCGAGACGACGGCAAACCGCGCGTCCTATTCCGCCTGATCCGCCGGTCACCAGTGCGACCCGGCCGGTGTGAATTGCTGACATCATGTACCTCCCCAGGGGTCAGCATGAAAAGTGTGCGATGGTCCGGTTCGGACGATCTCATCCACACTTTCCGAAACCGATGATCCGGCAGTTAAACCCCAGGTGCAACCGGCATAGATGTGATTTGCGCCATAATAGCTGTTCGCTATTGCTGGCTGGAGGGGCGCTTAGCACGTGCTGTTGCAGTGCGCTAGCTAGTAATTTCAGGGGGCTGCGAGAGGCTGATCTTCGCGCGGGAAAGACGGAATAGATACGGCGTTAACGCTGAATTCATCATGACGTGAGTCGATGGCGAAAACCGACCGGTCGGAGATTCGGCCGAGATATGCTTCGCGGTATACCAAACAGGCAAGTCTTGAACTCCCGTCCGCCTGCGAGCAGAATCGAGCGACGACGCTCGTCGTCCGAGCGGAATTTCCTGTATCCGTACCTGCAGATGTTTTTGACGCCTGTCCAGGTTGATACCCGTTCTATATTCAGGGGAAGAATCGCATGACATCCACCGCTTTCCTGTTTCCCGGCCAGGGCTCACAACGTGTCGGCATGGGTCACGACCTGGCGCAGGCCTACCCCGACCTGGTCGCGCCGCTGTTCCGCACCGCCGACGAGGTGCTCGGCTTCGAGCTGTCCCAGCTGTGCTGGCACGGACCGGAGGACCGCCTCGCCCGCACCGACATCACCCAGCCCGCGATCTTCGTCGCCAGCCTGGCCGCCTACCGTGTACTGGCCGAACTCGTTCCCGCGCCCGTGGTCGTCGCCGGCCACAGCCTCGGCGAGTACACCGCCCTGGTCGCGGCGGGCGTGCTCGAGTGGACCGACGCGCTGCGCTTGGTCCGGCGCCGCGGCGAACTCATGGCGCGGGTCAACGAATCGAATCCCGGTGCGATGGCCGCCGCTCTAGGGCTGTCGAGTGACACGGTCGAGCGGCTCTGCGCCGAGGTGCGCGACCAGACCGGGGCGGTCGTCGAGGTTGCGAACTACAACGCCGAGGACCAGACCGTGGTGTCGGGTAGCGAGGCCGGTGTGATCGAATTCACCACCAGGGCAACTCGACTCGGCGTCGAGGGGGCCAAGGTGAAGCGGCTCGCGGTCGGCGCGCCCTTCCACAGCTCGATGATGGCCCCGGTCGAGGCGGAGTTCGCGGCCGATCTCGCCGGGGTCCGCTTCGCCGATCCGGTGATCCCGCTCGTCGCGAATGTCACGGCAGCGCAGGTGCGTACGGGGGAGCAGGCGCGTGCGGGGCTACGGGCACAGCTCGCCGGATCGGTGCGCTGGAGCCAGAGCCTGTGCACCGTCCGGGAATTCGGTGTCGAGACGTTCGTCGAAGTGGGCCCTGGTCGGGTGCTCACCGGGTTGTGTAAACGGGCGTACCCCGAGGTGGCGAGCTATTCCGCGGGCGACCGACGGCGCATCCGCGCGGTGGCCGAGGAAGTGGGCGGGGTGTTCCCGGCGGAGGCGGTGGGCTGAACCGCTGCCCGGCGCTGTTCGATCTCACCCCAGAACTCGACCGACAGCGCTTCGTAGCGGATGCCGAACTCGAGCACGAGCAGCTCGTGGGTGTCGCTGGCCGGATCGCCGGAGAGCGAATCATGGGCGGCGAGATAGCGATCGAGCCGTTTCTGATGCGCCTGCTTCTCCCCGGCGGCGACCTCGACCACGTCGTCGGGGGAGGAGAGGCTGCCGAAATACAGCTTGAGCAGTCCGCTGTCGCGCAGTTCGTGCGTGCGCCTGTCCTGCCCGGTGGTGAGCCAGTCCTCGAGTTCGGCCCGGCCCGCGTCGGTGATGGAGTAGATCCGGCGGCGGCGACCGGTGGTCTCCTGATAGCCGGACAGCAGCCCCTCTTCGACGAGGCGTTCCGGTTCTGCGTAGATCTGGGAATGGGGGAACGACCAGAAGAATCCGATCGAGCGATCGACCTGCTTCTTGATGTCGAAGGGAGTGCAGGGTCCGGTGCGGGCGACCAAGCTGAGGACCAGATAGGACGTCGGGCTGAGCTTCCGGTCGGCCAAGCAGCTCACTCCTCTGGTATCGGGTGACAACATCCTGGGTGAGAAACAGGAATGTTTCATTATTGGAGCCGGATATCGCGATCCGCACTATACGTTTCGGACTATGCGCTGTCAAAGGCTGCCCGCAGTCGTCCGCCGTGCGACGACAGCGTCACACGGCGGACGAAGGCTCAGGCGACCAGCGGTTTCAGTGCCTCGCCTGCCATCTCGAGAACACCGGGATGGTGGCCGTTGGCAACCATGTTGATGATGAGGCCGTCGACGCCGTGGACCAGCACGCGTTCGGAGATCTGCTCGGCGACCTGCTTCGGCGTTCCGACGAACAACTTGCCCGCCATCGAAGCCCGCACCCGCTCGACCTTCGCCCGTTCACCCACGCGCGCGGCGAACATGTCGTCGATGAGTTGTTCGGCGCGGTCGGCGTTCTCGTCCATCACGACGAAGGCGAGGTAGCTGACATCCAGCGTCGACCGGTCGCGCCCGGCCTCCGCGCAGCGCTGGTCGAGGGCGGCCATCTTGCGCGGCAGCTCGTCGGTCTCGCAGCCGATGCTGAGATGGTCGGCGTGCCGTGCCGCCAGGGCGAAGGTCTTCTTCTCGCCCGCACCGCCGAGCATGATCGGCACGTCGTCGCGCATGCGTGGTTCGTTGATGACGTTCGCGACGCGATACCAGGTGCCCTCGAAGCTCGGGCGTTGTCCGCGGAACATCGGTGCGATGATCCGCAGTGCCTCGTCCAGCTTGGTGAACCGGTCGGTGAAGGTGCCGAATTCGTAACCGTAGGCGAGGTGTTCGAGCTCGAACCAGCCCGCGCCGATACCGAGCATCGCCCGGCCCCGGCTGATCACATCGAGGGTGGTGACGATCTTGGCGAGCAGCGCCGGATTGCGGTAGGTGTTGCCGGTGACCATGGTGGACAGCCGGATCGTCTCGGTGACGGCGGCGATCGCGCCGAGCGTGGTGTAGGCCTCGAGCGTCGGGCCGTTCGGCGGGCCGAAGCGCTGATAGAAGTGGTCGGTCAGGAACAGGGTGTCGAATCCGGCCTTCTCCGCCGCCTGCGCCTGCGCGACGATAGCGGGGAACAGTTCGTCGACCGGTGCGCCGAAATTGAAGTCGGGCATCTGGAAACCGAGGCGGACGATGCCCCGGCCGGTGGGTACGGACATGTCAGACATCCCTTCGGAGCAGGGCGCGGCGGGCGAGGGCCGACACCCCGAGTGTCACGGTTACCACGATCGCCAGCCGGGGCCAGCCGCCGAGCGCGCCGATGAGTTCGGCTGAGGCATCGGCACTTTGGGAGAGCTTGCCGACCACGGCACTGGGTGCCTGCAGGGTCGCCAGCTTGTGCAACTCGCCGAACGCCGTCGCCGACGCCGCCTCGGGTAGCACCACGTGCGCGGCCGCCGCGGCGACCGCCCCGGCGGAGCTGCGCATCAGGATGCCGAGCGCCGCCCCGAACAGGGCCACCGCCGGGAACACACAGACGATGCCGAGCAAGCCCGGAAACGCGTCACCCGCGGCGTATTTCGAGCTGTCGATGGCGAAGATGCCGACCAGATAGGTGAGCGTGGTGGCCGCGATGCCCAGGGTCGTGCTCACCGCGGCGGCGGTGAGCATCTTCGCCCCGAACACGACATCGCGTTGCGGTGTCGCCGCCAGGACCGAGCGGATGGTCCCCGAGGTGTACTCGGTGGAGGTGACCAGTGCACCCCAGGCGCCGATGAGCGCGATGGGCAGGGTCATGGCGGTGAAGGCGCCGCCGATCACGGTGTCGGTGGTCTCCAGGCTGTCGGACAGGCCGACCAGTGCCGCCGACACCGGGCCGATCAGCAGCGCCAGGATGGGCAGCAGGAACAGCGCCCGCGACGACCGGATCTTGATCAACTCCGAGATCACCTGGTATCGCATCACCTCCCGGGGTGGCGCCGAGCGGTTCGGGGTGGCGTTGGTGCTGGTGACGATCGTGGTACTCATGCCGACTCCTGCAGTGTTTCGGTGTCCTGGAAGGTGTGCCGACCGGAGACCAGCCGGGTGAAGACCTCTTCGACCGTCGCGGTGACCGGCGTCAGCTCGTCGAGGACGATGTCGTGGGTGGCCGCGAGGCGCCAGATCTCGCGTGCGGTCACCCCGCGCACGGTGCCGGTGTCGCCCCGGATCTCGATGCGGTCGCCGAGCACGGCGGCCAGCCGGGTCAGCTCGTCCCCGCGCACCCGCACCCGTGGTTCGGCATTGGCGACGAAGTCGGCGGTCGGCTCGTCGGCGACGATCTTGCCCCGGCTGATCACCAACAGGTGATCGGCGACCAGTTCGGTCTCGCTCATCATGTGGCTCGACAGCAGCACCGTGCGGCCCTCGTCGGCCATGGCCCGCAGGGTCTGGCGGATCCAGCGGATGCCCTCGGTGTCCAAACCGTTGACGGGTTCGTCGAGGATCAGCACGGCGGGATCGCCGAGCAGGGCGGCGGCCACGCCGAGGCGCTGGCGCATGCCGAGCGAGAAGCCTTTCACCCGCATCCCGGCCACGTCGGCGAGCCCGACCCGCTCGAGCACCTCGTCGACCCGCGTGCGTGGGATGCCGTTGCTCGCCGCGAGGAAGGCCAGATGATAGGCGGCGGTGCGCGATCCGAGCACATCGCTCGCATCGAGCAGGGCGCCGACGGTGTGCAGTGGGAATCGCAGGTGGCGGTAGTCCTGGCCGAGTACCGTCGCCGTACCGGAGGTTGGGGTGTCGAGTCCGAGTATGCAGCGCATCGCGGTCGACTTGCCCGAACCGTTGGGGCCGAGAAACCCCGTGACCCGACCTGGTTCGACGGTGAAGCTCAGGTTGTCGATGGCGCGAGTCCTGCCGTAGAACTTGGTCAAGTTACGTGCTTGGATCATGCTTTCGAGCGTATTGAGCAGGCATTTTCGCCACATCCATCCCGGGAGCCAACTGCGCGGGTAGTCCTCGAGAGGGATGCGGCCCGCCCGGTGCGTTCGCGCGGTGGCGATTACGCTGATGTCGCAGGGTGGTTCGGATCGGTTCGGCGCAGCGCGCGCCGTCCGCACAGAGGGGCGAATTCCGTTGTCGGACAACCAGTATCAAGCTCGAAGTGGGGCACCGGCGAACATCCGGGTGCTCATCGCCGACGATCAGGAGCTGGTGCGCGAGGGCTTGAGCGTGCTGCTGGACTCCCAGCCCGACATCGACGTCGTCGGTCAGGTGGCCGACGGCGAGCAGGCGGTGCGCGAGACCGAGCGGCTGGCCCCCGATGTGGTGCTCATGGATGTGCGGATGCCGGTGTGCGACGGGATCGAGGCCACCCGCCGTATCACCGCCGCCGGCCCGGCCAAGGTGATCGTGCTGACCACCTTCGACCTCGACGCCTACGTGTATTCCGCGTTGCGTGCCGGTGCCTCGGGCTTTCTGCTGAAGGAATCCTCGGCCCGTTCGCTCGGTGAAGCGGTGCGCGTGGTCGCCACCGGTGAGGCGCTGCTCGCCCCTTCGGTCACCCGGCGCCTGCTGTCCGAGTTCGCCCGGCAGGGGCAGTCGGTGCGGTCGGCGGAGAAGGCGGCGGGGCTCACCGCGCGGGAGACCGAGGTGCTGGTACTCATCGCGCGCGGGTTGTCGAATGCCGAGATCGCCGGGGAGATGGTGATTTCCGAGCAGACGGTGAAAACCCATGTCGGCCGGATCCTGGACAAACTGCAATTGCGCGACCGGACCCAGGCGGCGATCTACGCCTACGAGACTCGGCTGGTGAGCCCGCTGTAACACCGGCGGCGATCAGGAGCGAACTTGTCGTAGTCGCACCGTAGCGTGATGCGCGGTGGACGCCGGTCGCCGAATGGTTGCCGGCGCCGTACGCAGCATCGTCAACGGTACGACGTCGGCGGGGGAGGGAATGGTTGTGACGGTGGAGGGGGCGCTCGAACGTGCGCGTGCCGCCAGGCGGATCGGACGCGTCGAGGAGGCGCGCCGGGTGCTGGGGACTGCCCTGGCGCAGGCGCACGACGACCCGGACGTGCTGGTCGAGTTGGCCGGAATCGCCTACGACAGCCTGGAATTCGACAAGGCCCTCGACTACGCGAGGCAGGCGGCCGTCGGCGAACCCGAATCGGCGGGCGCACACGAGATGATCGCCAAAGCGTCGGCGGCACGCGGTGACTGGGACACCGCCTTCGCGCACGGCGACATCGTCGTGCGGCTTTTTCCCGACGAAGCGTTCTCATGGCTGCTGCTCGCCTGGTTGCGTGCATTCGGGGCTCCCCGGGACGAGGCCGGGGCGCGCGGCACTGTCGGAAGCCATCGCACTGTCGCCGGAGGACGTCGAGGTGCATCGGTCGGCTGCCGTGATCTACGCGCGCCTGCGCGACCGCGACGCGGCACGACGACATCGCGGGGCGGGCCTCGAGATCGACCCGACACAGCCGGAACTGCTCTACCTGCAAGCTCGATCGGAATTCACCCTGAGCGGCAGCAGAACGGCGGCCGTTGCCACGCTGCGGAGCCTGCTGGCACAGACACCGGCCTATGCCTCGGCGCGGCTGATGCTCGCCGAGATCTGCTGGCGGGCCATGATGCGCTTGGCGGCATGGGTCTGGGTTTTCGCGGGATGTGCTGCGCTGGTGGGGATCTGGGGTAGACCGTGGCTGCTGTGGATGCTGACCGTGATCTTCATCGTCGTCCTCGTCCGTGCGTGGACCGGGGTGTTCGGTACGCTGCGTGGCTGGACACCTCAGCCCGCGGTATCGGGGGCCTTGTCGGCGGTGCTCGGCATCGTCTTGCTCACGTTCCTGATCGAATGGATTCGTGCGCTCTTGATCGACTGGATTCGTGTGCTCCGGCTGCGCCGGTCCACCCTGCGAAAAGATCTGGAGTTCGCGCTGGTCTTGGTATCGGTGGCCGCCGTGGCGACGGCGGCGCTGTTCTCGGGTGGTCGCGAAATCGACGTCGGCGTGTTGCGGAGCCGCGATGTCGTGAATGCCCCTGCGCCATCGCAGGTTTCACCGAGCACGGTTCCGGTGTCACCCACGCCGACTCTCGTCCGGCTACCGACCGTCCCGCCCGCCCCACCACAGATCACGACTCCACGCGCGATACCGAGGCCGCCACTGTATGCGCCGTCCTACTTCCGGCTACCTACAGTTGGCCAGGTGCCGATCGTGACACCTGAGCGCTGATCACTCGGGTGGGCTCGGCGCCCTGGCCCGATCTCGACTGCCGCGAGCAGTGGCAGGCCGGTCGTCCTGACTGCCGTAGCAACGGTAGTGTGCGCCCGAGGAATCCAGGGGGAGGGGAAATCGTGCCGGTACAGGCAGCGCTCGAGCGGGCGCGGGTGGCTTTGGAGATCGGGCGGGCCGAGGAGGCTCGGGGAATTCTGGGGGCCGTGCTGGCGCAGGCACCGGACGACCCGGAATTGCTTGTCGCGCTAGGGAACACGGCCTTCGCGCTCGACGATCCGCAAGAGGCGTTGCGGTGGGCGGGGCGCGCCATCGGTGCCGACCCGGAACTGCCCGAAGCGCAGATGCTGGCCGCCATGTGCGCGGCGATGCTGGGGGAGTGGGGGCGGGCGCGCGAGCACAGCGAGACGGTCCTGCGGTTGCTGCCCCACGAACATGCGTCGCTGTTGCTGGCGGCGTGGATGATCGCCTTCGCGCCGGGCGCCGACAGCGACCGGGCCGTTGCGATCGTCGGCAAGGCCGTCGAACTCGCGCCCGACGACGCCGGCGTGCACTGCTCCGCCGCCGAGATCTACGAGCGCCTCGGCGACTTCGACGGGATCCGGCGCCATGTCGGCGCGGGACTACTGCTCGACCCGACCCACACAGACCTGCTCCGCATGCAGGCGCAGCTCGAGTTCGGCGGCGTCGACGGTGGCAGGCAGTCGGCGGTGGCGACGCTGCGCGGTGTCCTCGCGCAGGCGCCGACGGACAGCAAGGCGAAACGGCTGCTCGCCGAGGTGCACTGGCGAGCGCTGATGCGGCTCGCCGCGTGGGTGTGGTTCTTCGCGGGTTGCTATGCGGCCGTGGCGATGTGGGCGCCCACGATGCTGCTCCGAATCGTGTCGCCGGTGTTGCTGGCGGCGATTCCGCTCGCCTGGTTCGGCGTGTTCCACAAGCTGCGCAAACAACTGCCTACCGGGTATCTGCGGACTCGCGTGTTGCGACCGCGCGTGGTGTTCGCACTGCTCGTGGTGGTCGGTGCGGCGTTCGGTGTCGTACTCGGCGCGGTGGCGATGCGGTCGGAGTACGTGGCGTTCATCCGGATCGGGAGCTGGCTGCTCGTGCTCGGTGCGCTCGGGGCCGCGCTCGCGCATCTGCTGCTGTACACGGCGTGGTTGCGGCCGAGCCGCGACGACCCCGATCCCGAAGACGGCTTCGACTTCGCGGCCGTGCAGATCATGGTGCTCGGCATCTGCGTGGTGCCGCTGGTCGTCCTCGCCGGTCTCACACGCGGATTCGCGCGCCAGCCCGCCGTATTCGGTGCGTTCCTCGCCGTGGTCGGTGCGGTGTTGTTCACCCTCGTTCTGGAAGCCGGAATCGGAATCTGGCGCGATGGAGCGGGATACCGCAGGCTGCCCGTGATCGCGGCGATCGTGTGCGCCCTGCTGGCCGGCGCGGGTGCGGCCGTGTGGTGGGGTGGCGGCGAGATCGTCGACGGGGAAATGCGCGGCCGTGAGTTCATGAATGTGCCCGCACCACCGACGATCTCACCGCGCGAGTTCCCGACGATCCCGACCCTGCGAGTTCCGACTCTCGTCGTACCCCCGACTGTCACGGGGATACCGGCCGTGACCCCGACTCGGTGACAGCGGCAATCGGTCCGCAGGGCCACATGGTCGCGCGAGCAACTGTCGGTTCCGGTGCCTGGCGACCGTAGGCCGCGAGGGGTGGTGACAGCGGCAACCGGTCCGCAGGGCCGCGCGGTCGCGGCAGCAGGTGTCGGCTCCGGCGCCCGGTGACCGTAGGCACCAGGGCAGGACCGCTGCTCGTCAGTCGTCGGCAGCGCTGTTGGCGGCGGCGACGACCGCGGGGAGCAATCCAGGGACCGCCGATTCGACATCTTCGGTGCGCAGGCGCTGATAGGTCTGCCCGTCGAGGGTGAGGCGCTCGATGAGACCCGCTTCGCGCAGGATCTTGAAATGGTGGGTCGCGGTGGACTTGTTGATCGCGTCGTAGAGCGCCGAGCAGCGCAGCGGGCCGCCCGCGTTGCTCAGGCGGCGCACCATTTCCAGGCGCACGGGATCGTGCAGCGCGCCGAGTACGGCGGGCAGCTCCGCCACGGGCAGGGTGGGCGCCGCGGGGAGATCTTTAGCCTGCGTCATGATCTACCTCACTCCCGGGTTTGATAGTCATCATACCCGGCGTAGGGTCAGGGTCGTTCGATGGTTATCAAACTCACCTGATGGGGGCTGCGATGGCAGCGACAACGATGGTGCCGACCGAAACCGGTCAACGGTGGGCCTACGGGCTGGTACTCGCCGCCACCGGCGTGGCACTCGGTGTCTCCGGGGCGCCCGCCCCGCTGTACGGAATCTACGAAACCGAATGGCACCTGTCGCCGTTCACCACGACGATGGTCTTCGCCGTGTACGCGGTGGCCGCGCTCGGCGCGGTGCTGGTGTCGGGTCGCGTGTCCGACGTGGTCGGGCGCAAGCCGGTGATCGTCGGCGCGTTCGCCACCATGATCCTCGGGCTGATCGCCTTCCTGCTCGCCGACTCGGTACCGATGCTGCTGCTGGCGCGGGCCCTGCACGGCGCGGCGGTCGGGGCGACCGTGGTGGCGGGTGCCGCCGCGCTGCTGGATCTGCGACCCGAACGGGGCGCGCGGTCCGGCCAGCTCAGCGGGGTGGCGTTCAATGTGGGCATCGCGATCGCGGTGCTCGGGACCGCCGTGCTCGCCCAGTACGCGCCGTCGCCGCTGCGCACGCCGTACGTGGTGATCGCGGTGGTCTGTCTTGCCGCCGCCGCGGGGATCCTCGCCCTGCGCGAACCGCACACGGCCCGGGTCAAGGGACGTATCACGATCGCGAAACCCGCTGTGCCGCAAGAGATCAGTGCCGATTTTTGGTTCTCCGCGATCGGTGTGATGGCCGCGTGGTCGGTGCTCGGTGTGCTGCTGTCGCTGTATCCGTCGCTGGCCGCCGCCGAGACCGGCGTGCACAACCTCGTCTTCGGTGGGGTCGTCGTCGCCTCGACCGCCTTGGCCGCGGCGATCGTCCAACTGTTCGCCACCCGCATTCCGGCGCGCAGGGCGGCGATCATGGGTGACCTCGGTATGGCCGCCGCGCTGCTGGCCACCATTCCGGCGCTGGCCACGAAACAACCGGCCGCCGTGCTGATCGCGGGGCTCGTGCTCGGCGCGACGTTCGGGCTCGGCTTCGGTGGTTCGCTGCGTCATCTGTCGGAAGTAGTGCCGCCGCATCGGCGCGGAGAAACGATGTCGGCCTATTACCTGCTCGCCTATTCGGCAATGGCTTTGCCGACGCTCGCGGCAGGTTGGGCGGCGACCACCTGGGGAATCGCGACGGTATTCCCGTGGTTCATCGCGATCGTCGCCGTGGCCTGTGTGCTGGCCGCCCTGCTCGGGCTGCGCGGCAGCCGGGCGAAAGGCTGAGGACGAACCCCGTCCGGCCGGGTGAAACGGCCGGACGGGGTCGGGCAATTATGTGGGCCAACCGCCGTAGGGCACGGTGATCAGTTCCAGGAAATGGCCGTTGGGGTCGAGGAAGTACACGCCTCGGCCCCCGTCGTTGTGATTGATCTCGTTGACGCCGTGCTGCTGCGGATCGGCCCAATGGTCCAGCTTGTAGCGCTGGATCTTGGCATAGGCCGCGTCGAACTCGGCTTCGGAGACCAGGAACGCGTAGTGCTGCGGCTGGATCTCGGAAACGAACGGCGGCACCTTCGCGAAATCGAACGTGACGCCGTTGTCGAGCGGGATGGGAATGAACGGACCCCACCCTTTTCCTATGTCCAACCCGAGGATGTCCGCCCAGAATTCGGCGGTTTCCCTATTGTCCCGACATCCGACAATGGTGTGATTGAACTGTACTGACAGGGGATTTCTCCTTGGTTCGTGACGGCGCCGACCCTGGGCTCGGTACAAGGCGGCCGACAGGAGCACCGTCACCGGAAACGAGATTAACGCCGAATCCCGGGCCCGGCAACGCCGATGGCGCGGTAGGTTCGCGCCATGAGGATTCGTGGAGCCGTTCTCGAACGCGTCGCCGATCCGGCACCGTTCGCGCAGTCGCGGCCGATCACCGTGTGCGAACTGGAGCTGGCCGAGCCGGGTGACGGCGAGTTGCTGGTGCGGATCGAGGCGGCCGGATTGTGCCATTCGGATCTGTCGGTGGTCGACGGCAACCGGGTGCGCCCGGTGCCGATGCTGCTCGGTCACGAGGCGGCGGGCATCGTCGAAGCGGTCGGCGCCGGTGTCGACGATGTGACGGTCGGGCAGCGCGTGGTGATGACGTTCCTGCCGCGCTGCGGCGACTGCGCGGGCTGTGCCAGCAACGGCCGCACACCCTGCGGGCCCGGCAGTGTCGCCAACAACGCGGGCGAGCTGCTCGGCGGTGGGCGGCGGCTGCGTCGCGACGGCGAGGATGTGCACCATCACCTGGGGGTTTCCGGGTTCGCCACGTACGCCGTGGTGGATCGGCGGTCGGTGGTCCCGGTCGACGACGACGTACCACCGGAGGTCGCCGCAGTCCTGGGCTGCGCGGTACTCACCGGCGGTGGCGCGCTGCTCAACGCCGCGAAACCCGGTGCGGGAGACCGGATCATGGTGGTCGGTCTCGGCGGCGTGGGGATGGCGGCGGTGCTGGTGGCGGTGTCGCTCGGGCTCGGTGAGGTGATCGCCGTGGACACGGTGCCCGACAAGCTGGCGCTGGCACGGGAATTCGGGGCCACCGCCGCCTTCACCCCCGCCGAGATCGCCGAGCGAGCGGTGAACGCCGACGTGGTGATCGAGGCCGCGGGTAACGTCCGTGCCTTCGAAACCGCCGTCGCCGCAACGGCTCCCGGTGGTGTCACCGTGACGGTCGGCCTGCCCGCACCCGAGGCCACCGCAACGATCTCCCCGCTCGCGCTGGTCGCCCAGGGACGAACCATCATCGGCAGCTACCTCGGCTCGGCCGTGCCCGCCCGCGACATCCCCGAATACGTGCGGATGTGGCGCGCCGGGAAACTGCCGCTGGAACGACTCGTGTCGGCGCGCATCGGACTCGACGCGGTGAACGAGGCCATGGACGAACTCGCCGCGGGCGCCGCGCTGCGGCAGGTGATCGTCTTCGGCTGACCTCGGCGTCCCCGGCCGGTGCCTGCTCGATAGGCTTGCGGACAAGCGGAAACGATGACGAGGAGATGCGGTGACCATTCGGGTCGGAGTGCTCGGAGCACGCGGCAAGGTCGGGCAGGCCATCTGCGCGGCGGCGGAGGCGGCGGCCGATCTGGAGCTGGTGGCCCAGGTCGACAAGGATGACGCTCTCGAGGCGTTCACCGAGACCGGCACCCAGGTCGTCGTCGACTTCACCCACCCCGACGTGGTGATGGGCAACCTGAAGTTCCTGATCGAGAACGGCATCCACGCCGTGGTCGGCACCACCGGTTTCGACGAGGCACGGCTCACCGAGGTGCGCGGGTGGTTGGCGCAGCGTCCCGAGGTCGGGGTGCTGATCGCGCCGAACTTCGCGATCGGCGCGGTGCTGTCGATGCGGTTCGCCGAGCAGGCGGCGCGGTTCTTCGAGTCGGTCGAGGTCATCGAACTGCACCACCCGAACAAGGCCGACGCGCCCTCGGGCACCGCCTACCGCACCGCCGCGCTCATCGCCGCCGCCCGCGACGAGGCGGGGGTCGGGCGCAGTCCCGACGCGACGACCGCCGAACTCGAGGGTGCGCGCGGCGCCGACGTCGACGGGGTGCGCGTGCACTCGGTGCGCCTGGCCGGGCTCGTCGCCCACCAGGAGGTGCTCTTCGGCACCCAGGGCGAGACGCTGACCATCCGCCACGACTCCATCGACCGCAGCTCGTTCGCCCCCGGCGTGCTGCTCGGGGTTCGTGAGATCGCCGGACGGCCGGGCCTGACCGTCGGGCTCGATCCGTTCCTCGACTTGTGAGCGCCGATCCGGTGACCCAGGCCGAGCCGAACCGTCAGGTCGTGAAAACCGTTGCGCTCGTTGCCTTCCTGGTGCTGGCGCTGGTGTTCTACTTCATCCGCCTCGGTGGCCTTGCCATCGCCTACATCGCCGACGGCAAGCCGGCGGGCATCGCCATCGGCATCGGCATGCTCTTGCTGCCGATCGTCGGCGTGTGGATCGTGTGGACCACCTTGCAGGCCGCCCTCGATCATCAGCGCCTGGCCCGGCGCGTCCACGACGAGGGCCGCGAGGTCGACACCTCGCAGCTGCCGCGTCGCCCGTCCGGCCGCATCGAACGCGACGCGGCCGACGCCCTGTTCGCCGAGATCAAGGCCGAATGGGAAGCCGACCCGGACAACTGGCGCAGCTCCTACCGGCTGGCCCGCGCCTACGACTACGCCGGTGACCGCACCCGCGCCCGCGAGACCATGCGCCGCGCGGTGGCCCTCGAGAAACTGGAACGCGACGGAAAGTAGCTCATGGCCCGGTTGCTCATCGTCCACCACACCCCCTCGCCGCACGCCCAGGCGATGTTCGAAGCGGTCCTGGCCGGTGCCACCGACCCGGAGATCGAGGGCGTCGAAGTGGTGCGCCGAGCCGCGCTGGCCGTCACCGCCGTCGACGTGCTGGAGGCCGACGGCTACCTGCTCGGCACCCCGGCCAACCTCGGCTACATGAGCGGCGCCCTCAAGCACGCCTTCGACACCATCTACTACCCGTGCCTGGACTCCACCCGCGGTCGTCCCTACGGGCTGTACCTGCACGGCAACGAGGGCACGGAGGGCGCCGAGACGAGCGTCGAGCGGATCACCACCGGGCTCGGGTGGACGCGCGCGGCCGCGCCGGTGGTGGTGTCGGGGCCTCCCGGCAAGGCCGAACTGGAACGCTGCTGGGAGCTCGGTGCCACCATCGCCGCAGGTCTGATGGGGTAAATGCGCATCGCCCCGAATTCTGGTGGCTGACATCGCGGCTGCCGATACGGTAGAACTCGACTCCGACGTGTTGCGGGCTGGCCGCGGATGGGTGTTCGAGATGGGGAGTGGTCGGTGACCGAGGTGCAGACGGTGCGACGGATCGGGTTGGTCGAGGACCACGAATCGGTGGCGATCGGGTTGGCCGCCATGCTCGGCCCCGAACCCGACCTGGAACTGGTCGCCACCGCCGAGACCGTCGCGGGCTTGCTCGCCGACGCCGACGACCTGGATCTGGTGGTGCTCGACCTGCGCCTGCCCGACGGGTCGAGCCCCGAGGACAACGTCACCGCGCTGCGCGAGCGCGGCATCGAGGTGCTGGTGTTCACCGGCGCCGACAACGCCTTCCTCGTCCGCTCGGCCGCCAAGGCGGGCGTGCTCGGCGTGCTGCGCAAATCCGAGGGCGCGGCCACCGTGGTCGATGCCGTCCGCCGCGCCGCCTCCGGCGAACAGGTGGTCACCACCGACTGGGCCGCCGCCATCGACGGCGACCCGCAGCTGTCCGACGTGGGTCTGAGCCCACGCCAGGAGGAAGTGCTCATGCTCTACGCCTCGGGCGAGAAGGCCTCGCGCGTGGCCCGCCTCACGGGGCTGTCGGAACAGACCGTCAACGACTACCTCGGCCGCATCCGGCAGAAATACGCCGACGCGGGCAGGCCCGCACCCACCAAGACCGACCTGTACAAACGGGCCGTCGAGGACGGGTGGCTGCCCGTGCCGGAGAGGCAGCAGCGCACGTGAGCACCGCGGTCGCCGCCGCGCCCGCACCCGTCGCCGAGATCGACCTGTCGCATGCGGCGACCGATCAGATCCTGCGCAGGCTCGGAGTGGTCATCGGGATCGGTGCGCTGATCGTGATGATGCTCGAATTGCCCGCGGTGCTGGTGCAACCGGTCTACCTCGCCCGCTGGCCCGAGATCCACCTCGTGTCGGCCTATGTGCTGTTCGCGGTACTGGCGATCGTGTCGGCGCGCGGCCCGGTGCGCGCGATCCGGCGTGCGGCCGGCGCCGCCGCGGTGGTTTATCTCGCGGCTGCGGCGGTGACACCGCTGCTGTACTCGGTGACCTACATCGGCTCGTTCGCCTCCTGGCCCTACCGGGGACTGGCTGTCGGTGCGCTGGCGGCCGGTCTGGCATGGCCACGGCGGGTGGCTGCGGTCTTCGTCGCGCTGCTGGCGACGGTGGCCGCGATATCGAATGTGCTGGTGATCCCCGGTAGTTCGATGTGGACGCTGGTCGGTGACATCACCCGGGCGCTCGGTGTGGCCGCGCTGTTCCTGTGGTGCGTGGTGTACGCGCGGGCCGCCGCCGAACGAGTCGACCGGGAGGCCATCCGGCAGCGGGTACGCGCCGCGACGGTCGCGGCGACCACCGCCCGCGAACGCGAAGGCGCCCGCTTCGCCGCGCTCATCCACGACGCGGTGCTGTCGACCCTGCTCGAGGCCTCACGCAGTGCCGGGTCGACCCCGGTGCTGCGCCGCCAGGCCGCGCGCACCCTCGAACAGCTCGAACAGTCACGCAACGCCCCCGAGATCGACCACTTCGACGCCGCCGCCACGGTCGAGTTCCTGCGCGACGCGGTGCGTGAAGTGGATCCCGAACTGCCCGTTCAGGTTTCCTCACGCGGTGCCGACCTGCGGCTGCCGGTGGAATCGGCGCGGGTGCTCGGCGCGGCACTCATGGAGGCGGTGCGCAACAGCTTGCGCCATGCGGGCGCAACCGGTCGCACCGTTCGGCGTGGCTTGTCGGTGACCATCGCGACCGGCGGCATCCGGGTGGTGCTCACCGACGACGGCGTCGGCTTCGACCCGGCCCGCGTCCCCGCCGACCGGATGGGCATCACCGGCAGCATCCTCGGCCGCATGCGCACCCTCGCGGGCGGCGCGGCGTTCGTCGAGTCCTCGCCCGGCGCGGGCACCGTGGTCACCCTGGTGTGGGCCAGCGATGGCTGAGCGCGACCTGCCGTTCGGGATGCGCGACCTGTTCGGCCTCAGCGACGGAACCGCCTGGCTGTTCGTCGTCATCTTCGAAGCGACCATCGTGATGCACCTGCGGGTGAACTTCGGCATCGCCCCACCACTGCCCGCCACGGCCGCACTGCTGCTGATGGCGGCGGCCGCGCTGGTGGTGCTGGTGTTCCCGATGGATCCGCTGCCCTGGCCGCCGACGGTGTTCGTCGCGGCCGCCGGACCGATGGCGATGGCGCTGACCGTGCCGTGGGTGCAGAACCCCTCGGGCTTCTCCAACCAGTTGTGGACGGCCTATCCCACTTCGTATCTGCTGGCCATGCTGGTCCTGCGCGGGCGGGTCGGTGCGGCCTGGCTCGGCGTGGCGGCGGCCGCGTCG
Organism: Nocardia sp. GTS18; assembly: GCF_013839555.1. NCBI lineage: Bacteria > Bacillati > Actinomycetota > Actinomycetes > Mycobacteriales > Nocardiaceae > Nocardia > Nocardia sp. GTS18. Next base: position 186,886 of record NZ_JACBIU010000003.1, read on the forward strand.
GTGCTCATGACGCTCGGGGTGTTCACCGAGTGGCACGCGGAAACCGTGGTGCGCGCGCTGACCCCGATCGCGACCGTCGGCGCGGTGACGGTGTTCATGGCCATCGTGCGGCCCACCCAGCGCTCGCTGCGCGAGCTGGGATCGCAGGCGAACCTGCGTGCCGCCACCGAGGCGGCCCTGCACGCGGCGACGGCCGAGCGGGACCGTCAGCTGGTCCGGCTCGACCAGGTGGCGGGCCCGATCCTGACCCGCATCGCCGAGGGCCGTGAACTCACCGACGACGAACGCGAACAGTGCAGGCTGCTCGAAGCCGAACTGCGTGACGGATTACGCGCCCCCGAACTGGTCACCGAACGCCTGAGCACCGCCGCCCGGGGCGCGCGGGCGCGCGGTGTGGAGGTGACACTGCTCGACGACGGCGGTTTCCGTGGTGTCCCGGAATGGGTGCGGCGCAACGTGATCGAGGCCGCCGTCGAGGCACTCGACGCGGCCCGGGCGGGCACCGTCACCGTGCGGGTGCTGCCCATCGGCAGACGCTGGGTGGCGACGGTGCTGGCCACCGGTCCCGACGGCGACCGGCGCACGGAGATCGATACTGCCGGTGACGTGCGGGTTTCCACCTGACCCGAATCTGTCGTACCCCTGTGCCAGGGTGGTGGCATGCAGCGGATGAATGCGGCGGCGGCCCGGCGGATCGCGCTGGCCGCCCAGGGTTTCGGCAAACGCCGCCCGGCCAACCCCAAACGGCGGGCGATTCTCGATGTGGTGGCCAGAACCCGCCTGCTGCAACTGGATTCGGTCTCGGCCGTGGTACGCGCCCACTACGCGCCGGTGTTCAGCCGGATCGGCCCCTACGACCGCACCCTGCTCGACGGCGCCGCCTGGAGCGACAGCCCACGCGCCAGGCGCGGTCTCGTCGAGTACTGGGCACACGAGGCCGCGCTCATCCCGGTCGCCGACTGGCCGCTGATGCGGTGGCGCATGGCCGAATACGAGCACGGCCGGTGGGCGGGCATGCGCAAGGCGGCCGAACGCAACCCGACGCTCGGCAAGGACATCCTCGACGTGGTCACCGAGGTCGGTGCGGCCAGCGCCCGCGAGATCGAACGGCATCTCGAACTCGACAAGCCGCGCCCCAAGGGCACCTGGTGGAATCTCAGCGACACCAAACTGATCTGCGAGCAGCTGTTCGCCGCGGGCGAGTTGTCCACCGCGCGCCGGGTCGGCTTCACCCGCCACTACGACCTCACCGAGCGCGTCGTCCCCGCCGACATCCGTGAACGTACGATCGCCGAAGCCGACGCGGTGCGGGAACTGGTGCGCCGCGCGAGCCGGGCGCTCGGTATCGCCACCGAACCCGACCTGCGCGACTACTACCGGCTGCACCGCCGCCAGAGCGCGCCTGCCATCGCCGAACTCGTCGACGCGGGCGAACTCGTCCCGGTCGATGTCGACGGCTGGGACGCACCGGCCTACCTGCACCCGGAGGCGAGTATCCCGCGCCGGATCACGGGTGCGGCCCTGCTTTGCCCGTTCGACCCGCTCATCTTCTTCCGGCCACGCACACAGCGCGTGTTCGACTTCCACTACCGCATCGAGATCTACACACCCGAACCCCAACGGGTGCACGGGTATTACGTCTTCCCGTTCCTGCTCGACGGCAAGCTCGTCGGCCGGGTCGACCTGCGCGCCGAACGCGCGACCGGACGGCTGCTCGCCCCCGCCGCGTTCGCCGAACCCGGCCACGCCACCGCCGAGACCGCCCACGCGCTGCGCGGCGCGCTACGCGAGATGGCGGACTGGCTCGAACTCGACGAGGTGGTGATCGGCGAGCGCGGCGACCTGGCCCCGCTGTTATGACCGGGTGCGCGTCACCATTTCTGCCCGCGCATCTGATCGCGCAAGGCGCCGGTGACCGCGCCCGAGAGCCACGAGTTCAGTGACTGCCCGTTCTGCTGGGCCGCCTCCTCGGCGCGGGACTTGAGCTGTTCGACCAGACGCAGGGTGACGCGGCTGATGTCGCCGGTCATCTCCTCGAAGGTCGGGGGTTCGGCATCGTCGCCGGACGTGTTCTTGCGCACGTCGGCCACGACGTCGGTGCCGTCGAGACGCACGTGCACGGTGCGGTCACCGAGCTCGGTACTGATCTCGGCGGCCAGTTCCGACAGTGCCGACAGCAGCACCAGCCGGTGCGAGCTCTCCACCGCTGCGGCCAGTGCGGCGGCGGTGGCCTGCGTTTTCTCGTCGCCGAGAGCCGCGGCGGCGAGCAGTTCCTCGCGCAGCCGCGCGGTGTGAGCGTTCAGATCCATGACATCAGCATGACGTCACTCATGACATCACGCAAGGAAGGCGACCCCTACCGGCCGCGACTTCGGCCGCTAGGGTGTCGAGGCGCTCGAGCCGACCGGGTAGCCTTTCTGACCATGACGAACGGTGAATCGACGCCCACGGAGCTGCACGCATCCGGCACGGTAGGTGTCGCGATGGTGACCCCCTTCAGCGCTGCGGGCAAGCTCGACGTGGACGCCGGGGTGGCGCTGGCCGCTCGCCTGGTCGATCGCGGCGTCGATCTGCTCGTCGTCTCGGGCACCACCGGCGAGTCGCCGACCACCACCGAGTCGGAGAAGGTCGATCTGCTGCGCGCCGTCGTCGATGCCGTCGGCGACCGCGCCACCATCATGGCCGGTGCCGGAACCTACGACACCGCGCACTCCATCGAGCTCTCGCGCGCCGCCGAGAACGCCGGCGCGCACGGTCTGCTCGTGGTGACCCCCTACTACTCCCGGCCGACGCAGGAGGGGCTGATCGCACACTTCACCGCGGTCGCCGACGCCACGTCGCTGCCGGTGACGCTCTACGACATTCCACCGCGGTCGGTGGTGCCGATCGCCATCGACACGATCCGATATCTGTCCGAGCATCCGAACATCGTCGCCGTGAAGGACGCCAAGGGCGACCTCGTCTCCGGTGCCGATCTCATCTCGAGCACCGGACTGGCGTTCTACTCCGGTGACGACGGGCTCAATCTGCCCTGGCTCTCGGTGGGTGCTGTCGGATTCATCAGTGTGATCGGGCATCTGGTGCCCGAACGCCTGCGCGAGATCCACCAGGCCTATACGGCCGGTGAGGTGGCTCGGGCCAGGGAGCTCAACGCGACACTGCTGCCGCTGTACGCGGCCATGACCCGCCTGGGAGGTGTGGCGATGTGTAAGGGAGGACTTCAATTGCTCGGGATCGACGTGGGTGAACCACGGTTGCCCCAGCTGATGCCGACGCCGGCTCAGCTCGACGAGCTGGCGCTGGATCTGCAAGCCGCGGGGGTGACCGCATGACCGAACCCACTGGTCGCAAGCCCCGTCGTCGGGCCGCGTCGCGTCCCGCGGGCGCGCCGGAACCTACCCCGGCCGAGATCGCACAGGCGGCCGAGCCGGTCGCTGTGCCGCCCGTGGCCGAACAGCCCGTGGCAGCACCCGCCGCGGCCGAACCGGTCGCCGAGATCGCCGCCGAGGCGGAACTGACGGCCGAGGCCGAGTCGGTACCCGAGGCGCTCGAGATCGCGCAGGATCGAGCCCCGGCGAAGAAGACGACCTCGCGTCGCGCCAAGGCCAAGCCCGCCGAGCAGGCCGCTACCCAGCAGCCGAACCGTCGCGGTGGCGGCGGCGGCCGGGGTCGCCAGGGTGGTCGCGGCCGCGGTGACGCGCAGGCCGAGCCGCGCGAGAAGGCCGCTCAGGACAAGCTGGGTCTTCCGCCCAAGCTGCCCAAGAACGGGCTGCGCGTGTTCGCCCTCGGCGGCATCGGCGAAATCGGCCGCAACATGACCGTTTTCGAATACAACGGCAAGCTGCTGATCGTCGACTGCGGTGTGCTGTTCCCCGAGGACCAGCAGCCGGGCGTCGACCTGATCCTGCCCGATTTCCGGCCCATCGAGGACCGGATGGACGACATCGAGGCGATCGTGCTCACGCACGGTCACGAGGACCACATCGGCGCGGTGCCGTTCCTGCTGCGCATGCGCCCCGACATCCCGGTGATCGGCGCCAAGTTCACCCTCGCCCTGGTCGCGGCCAAGGCCCGTGAGCACCGCCTGCAGCCCAAGCTGCGCGAGGTCGCCGAGGGCGAGACCACCGTGCACGGCCCGTTCGAACTCGAGTACTTCGCGGTCAACCACTCCATCCCCGACGCGCTGGCCGTGGCCATCCGCACCCCGGCGGGCGTGGTGCTGCACACCGGCGACATCAAGCTCGACCAGCTGCCGCTGGACGGCCGCCTCACCGACCTGGCCGGTTTCTCTCGCCTGGGCGACGAGGGCGTCGACCTGTTCCTGGTCGACTCGACCAACGCCGAGGTCCCCGGCTTCGTCACCCCCGAACGCGAGATCGGCGGAGTGCTCGACAATGTCATCGGCAAGGCCCGTAACCGGGTGATCGTCGCGTCGTTCGCCAGCCACGTGCACCGCATCCAGCAGGTGGTCGACGTGGCCCAGAAGCACAACCGCAAGGTGTGTTTCGTCGGCCGCTCGATGGTGCGCAACATGCAGATCGCCCAGGACCTGGGCTACCTGTCGGTGCCCGACAATGTCGTGGTCGAGATGGATCAGGCCGCGAACCTGCCCGGCAACCGCCTGGTGCTGATCTCGACCGGTTCCCAGGGCGAACCGCTCTCGGCGCTGGCCCGGATGGCCCGCGGCGACCACCGCCAGATCAACATCCGCGCCGACGACCTGATCGTGCTGGCGTCCTCGCTGATCCCCGGCAATGAGAACTCGGTGTTCGCCGTGGTCAACGGCCTGGCCCGGCTCGGCGCCACCGTCATCACCCAGCAGAGCGCCAAGGTGCACGTCTCCGGGCATGCCTCGGCCGGTGAGCTGCTGTACCTGTACAACGCGGTGCGCCCGACCAACGCCATGCCGGTGCACGGCGAATGGCGCCACCTGCGCGCCAATGCCGCGCTCGCGGTGGCGACCGGTGTGCCGGAGGAGCGGGTCGTGCTCGCCGAGGACGGCGTCGTGGTCGACCTGGTCGACGGCATCGCCTCCATCGTCGGCCGGGTCCCGGTCGGGCACGTCTACGTCGACGGGCTCTCCGTGGGTGACGTCGGCGAGTCGACGCTGTCGGACCGCCTGGTCCTCGGTGAGGGTGGCTTCATCTCGATCGCCATCGTCATCGACGCCACCACCGGCAAAACGGTGAGCACCCCCGAGATCAACGGGCGTGGTTTCTCCGACGACCCCACCGCGCTCGACGGCGCGAACGAACTGGTCGAGGCGGAGCTGCTTCGCCTGGCGGGCGAAGGCATCACCGACACCCACCGCATCGCCCAGGGCGTGCGCCGGGTGGTCGGCCGCTGGGTCGCCGACACCTACCGGCGCCGCCCGATGATCGTGCCGACGGTCATCGGCGTCTGACCCTCGAAATACGAAAACCGCCGGGTGACGTTGTCGCCCGGCGGTTTTCGTCGTTTCTCAAGCCTGGCAGGCCGCGGAGTCGAGCTTGGCCGACTTCACGATGTTGCAGGCGAAGGTGTGCGAGACCTTCCACGACTCGTCCTCGGCGACGAAGTCGATGAAGGCGTCCTGCACGGGCTGGCCGTCGATGGTGACATCGGCGTCGGCCTTGAGCTTGCCATCGGCGGGTTCACCCACGTTGGTGATGGAGACCTTCACATTGTTCTTCTTGGCGGCGTCGACGAACTTGTCGACCAGCATCGGGTCCTGGTCGGCGTCCTCGATGTAGGTCTTCTTCTCGTCGGCGGTGAGCTGGCCGCTCATCGCCTTGGTGAGCCGCGCGTTGAGTTCCTCGACGGTGGGCTTGGGCAGGTTCGGCGGGGTGGTCTCGGCGACGTCGCCGCCTTCTTCCTTGTCCTGCTTGGCCGTACCGGACTCGAAGGCGGCCGCGGTGGTGGTGGCGCCCGCGCTGCTCGACTCGGTGTCCGAAGAACCGCACGCGCTCAGCCCAAGCGACGCGACGAGCGCGACGAGGACGGCGGCGGTCTTGATCGGTCGGTTGTTCACTACAACTCCTATGATGGTGGTCGAAACGGTCGGGCTAGAGCTGGTAACCGCTGGTGCAGTTCCAGTGCTTGATCGAGGCATTGCCCGGATTGCGGTTCAGCGCTTCGCGTTTGGCGCCACCGATGGTCGAGGCCGAGCCGTAGCTCCACCAGCCACGCGAGATCGCGATGGCTCCGCACCCGTTGCGATAGGAGACCTTCACGTCGCAACCGCCGCCGCCACCGCCGCGCCGGCAGGCCGACATGGCGCCCGCCTCGGCATCGGCGTAGCTGCCGTAATCGGTCGCGTACCCGTACACCCCCGAATTGACCGACGCCGCGATGGCGCCGTAGTAGCCCGACTGCGCCTGCGCCGGTGCGATGTGCCCCGCGAACATGGTCGCGACGGTGGCACCCAGCACGGCCGCGCTGGTGAGCATTCTCTTCACTTGTTCCCCTTCATACGCATGGGTCGACGACCCGATGGAGCGCAGTCAAAGTACCGAGCGGTGTGCTGCCCGCGCCACCGCTGGCAGCCCAGATCGGCCGAAATACTGGAAATCGGCAAGGATTCGGTAAGCGACGGGCCGCGAAACGCCCTCGATCCGGTATTTCCGCGCGTTGACCGGCGGGCCCGCGACCTGCGGGTCCGGCGCGTATCGGCGGTCACATCACCCGTGGGACCAGTGTTGCGGATGGTCTCGATGGTGTGCGAGCGGCTAGCCTGATCGTCATGGCAGGTAAGTCCCGCAGCACCACGACCTCTCGTGCGCGGGCGGGATCGAGCAGGGGGCAGACGCCGTCGGCGCGGTCTCGTTCGACGACACCGCGAGCGTCGTCGGCCGCGCGTGGGCGAACCACCCCCGCCCGCAGACCCGTCAAACGCGCCTCGAACACCGCACCGCTGGCCGTGATCGGCCGGGGCGTCACCAGCGGCTGGACGATGCTCGCGCGCGGCCTCGGCGCCACCACCCGCACGCTGAGCCGCGCGGGCGAACTCGAGCACGGGCATCGCCGCGACGGGATCGGCTTGGCGCTCATCGCGTTGAGCGTGATCATCGCCGCCGCGGTGTGGTTGTCGGCCGGTGGTCCGGTGGGGCGTTTTCTCGAGGACGTCGTGCGCGCGATCGCCGGGTCGGCGGCCGCGGTGGCGCCGCTGCTGTTCGTGGCGATCGCGGTGGTGCTGATGCGCACCGAACCCCATCCGGAGATCCGGCCACGGCTGGTCCTCGGCGGGCTGCTGGTGATCCTGCCCGCGCTCGGCATCTGGCACCTGGCGGCCGGGTCACCCACCGACGCGCACGGACGTTCGCGTGCCGCGGGCGCGCTCGGCTACGCCATCGGCGGCCCACTCGGCCAGGGGCTCACCCCATGGCTGGCGATGCCGATTCTGTTGCTGGCCATGGTGTTCGGTGTGCTGTTGCTCACGGGGACCACGGTGCGCGAGGTGCCGTCGCGGTTGCGCGAATACTTCGGTCTCGGCGAATACGCCGACGACAGCGACCCTTACGACCCGGCCAACTACGACGCCGACGGATTCCCGGTGCACCGCAACCGGTCCCGTCGCGGCGCAGCGTCGGCGGCCGACGATTTCGCCGGTTCCGACGCGGTGACCGAGTCGCTGGGCGAGCCGCCGCTGCGCGATGCCAAACCTATCGTCGAGGAGCCGCCAGCTCCCGCGCCGAAACCGGCCCGCAAGCGTCCGGCTCCCGCACCCGTCGACCAGACGCCGCCGCCACCGCCGGAACCGGAGTTCGTCACCGATCGTGTGGTCGACGGCGACTACTCGCTGCCGCCGCTGAGCCTGCTGCTCGACGGCGACCCGCCCAAGAAGCGTTCGGCCGCCAACGAATCGATGATCGAGGCGATCACCGAGGTCCTGGTGCAGTTCAAGATCGACGCCGCGGTCACCGGATTCGTGCGCGGGCCGACCGTCACCCGGTACGAGGTGGAGCTCGGCCCCGGCGTGAAGGTCGAGAAGATCACCGCCCTGGCCCGCAACCTCGCCTACGCCGTGGCGACGGAGAACGTGCGCCTGCTCGCACCCATTCCGGGCAAGTCGGCGGTGGGTATCGAGGTACCCAATGCCGACCGCGAACTGGTCCGCCTGGCCGACGTGCTCAAATCGCCGCACACCCGCAACGACCACCATCCGCTGGTGATCGGCCTCGGCAAGAACATCGAGGGCGAATTCGTCTCGGCGAATCTGGCCAAGATGCCGCACCTGCTGGTGGCGGGTTCCACCGGCTCCGGTAAGTCCAGCTTCGTCAACTCGATGCTGATCTCGTTGCTGCACCGGGCCACCCCCGAAGAGGTCAGGATGATCCTGATCGACCCGAAGATGGTGGAACTCACGCCCTACGAGGGCATTCCGCACCTGATCACGCCCATCATCACCCAGCCCAAGAAGGCCGCCGCCGCGCTGGCCTGGCTGGTGGAGGAGATGGAACAGCGCTACCAGGACATGCAGGCCAACAAGGTCCGCCACATCGACGACTTCAACAAGAACGTGCGCTCGGGCAAGATCACCGCTCCGCTCGGCAGCGAGCGGGTCTACCGGCCCTACCCGTACATCCTCGCCATCGTCGACGAGCTCGCCGACCTGATGATGACGGCCCCGCGTGACGTCGAGGACGCGATCGTGCGGATCACCCAGAAGGCGCGTGCGGCGGGCATCCACCTGGTGCTGGCCACTCAGCGGCCCTCGGTCGATGTGGTGACCGGTCTGATCAAGACCAACGTGCCCTCGCGGCTGGCGTTCGCGACGTCCTCGCTCACCGACTCGCGGGTCATCCTCGATCAGCCGGGCGCGGAGAAGCTGATCGGCATGGGTGACGGCCTGTTCCTGCCGATGGGCGCGGGTAAGCCGACGCGTCTGCAGGGTGCCTTCATCTCCGACGAGGAGATCCAGGCGGTCGTCGAGTACAGCAAGACCCAGGCCGAACCGGAGTACCAGGAGGGCGTCACCGCCGCCAAGGCAGGCGAGACCAAGGACGTCGACCCCGATATCGGTGACGACATGGACGTGTTGCTGCAGGCGGTGGAACTGGTGGTCACCTCACAGTTCGGCTCCACCTCCATGCTGCAGCGCAAACTGCGTGTCGGTTTCGCCAAGGCGGGCCGGCTGATGGACCTCATGGAGACCCGAGGTGTCGTCGGCCCGAGCGAGGGCTCCAAGGCACGCGACGTGCTGGTGAAGCCCGACGAACTCGATGGTCTGCTGTGGTCGATCCGTGGCGGCGATCCGGCGGATTCCGGGGACGGCGAATAGCGCACTGCTGGTTTGCTCTGACCGTGCCGTCAGCGAGCGGCGACGAACGAGGAGGGACCGGGGCGCGGAGTGCCGATCGCGGACAGCGGTCGGAGGCGGGCTCGGGTCAGTTGCCGATGCCCGCGCGCGACACGCGCTGGGGGAGCGCGGCGTCCTCGGGCAGCCGTGACATCGCGGCGAAATGGTTGTACTCGGCGGTCACGGCTGACTCCTCTCGCGGTGCCGGTGGGTGGTCGATGTGTCGACGGTAGCAGCGGCCGTGACGAGGCGAAACGGGTTTTCGGCTCGGCTACCGGCGTGGACGGGTTCGCGCGGCTGTGTGTGGAATCATGGCGGGCAATCGCTCCGCAAAGTTGGCTGAAACGGACATATTGGACATGATGGACGGCATGAACCTCATCGATCGGACCACTTCATGGATGTGACCACGCTCGAATGGGTGATCACCGGCTTGGTGATCCTCGGACTGTTCGTCTTCGACTTCTTCGCTCACGTGCGCACGCCGCACGAACCGACCTTCAAGGAATCGGGCATCTGGTCGGCCGTCTACATCGGCCTCGCTCTGCTGTTCGGCGGGTACGTCGCCTGGAAATGGGGCGGCACCTTCGCCGGGGAGTACTACGCCGGTTTCGTCACCGAGAAGGCGCTCTCGGTGGACAACCTGTTCATCTTCCTCATCATCATGACCACCTTCGCGGTGCCGCGGATGTACCAGCAGAAGGTGCTGCTCATCGGCATCGTGCTCGCCCTGGCGATGCGCGGTGTGTTCATCGCCGTCGGCGCGGCCGCGATCAGCGCGTTCAGCTGGGTGTTCTACCTGTTCGGCGCGTTCCTGATCTACACCGCGATCAAGCTGCTGCGCGAGAGCGGGCACGAGGCCGAGCACGAGGAGCAGCGCGACAGCCGCATCGTCGCGCTGGCCAAGCGGGTGCTGCCGACCACCGACCAGTACGACGGCGACAAGCTGATCACCAAGATCGACGGCAAACGAGTGGTCACCCCGCTGCTGATGGCGCTGCTGGCCATCGGTTTCGCCGACCTGCTCTTCGCCCTCGACTCGATTCCGGCCATCTACGGTCTCACCGAGCAGCCGTACCTGGTGTTCACCGCCAACGCTTTCGCCCTGATGGGTCTGCGTCAGCTGTACTTCCTCATCGGTGGGCTGCTGGACCGGCTGGTGTACCTGTCCTACGGTCTGGCCGCCATCCTGGCGTTCATCGGTGTGAAGCTGGTGCTGCACGCGCTGCACGAGAACACTCTCGGCTTCATCAACGGTGGCGAGCACGTGAGCGTGCCGGAGATCTCCACGCCGGTGTCGCTGAGCGTGATCCTCGGAATTCTCGTGATCGCGACGGTGGCGAGCCTGCTGAAGACCCGCCGCACGTCTGTCTGACCGACGCGGAACAGCCCGGAACCCGTGGGGTTCCGGGCTGTTCGCGTGTGCGGGCTATTCGGAGAAGGCGCCCATCACGGGCAGCCACTCGACCACGCGCACGTCCTCGATCAGGCCGAGTTTCGCGAACGGGTCCTCGGTGAGCAGTTGCTCGAGCGAGGACTTGTCCTCGGCCCGGAACAGCAGCAGGGCGCCCGAACCGTCCGGGTACGGGCCGCTGGTGAGCACGGTGCCCGCGTCGACCAGGGCATTCAGCCAGCCCCGGTGCTCCGGCCGGTTGGTTGTCCGCTCGGCCGCGGTGGCCTCGGTGTAGGTGTAGTGGACGGCGAAGATCGGCACGTCGATCAACTTTCTCGCGGTGGGTATCTACAGGGTGAGCAGCATGCGGGTGTTGCCGAGGGTGTTCGGCTTCACGAAACTCAGGTCGAGGAACTCGGCGACACCGGTGTCGTAGGAACGGCACATCTCCGCGTACACCTCGGCGGTCACCGGCGTGCCGTCGATCTCCACGAAACCGTGCCTGCCGAAGAAGTCGACCTCGAAGGTGAGCACGAACACCCGCTGCAACTGCAGCTCCCGTGCCACCTCGACCAGCTGACGCACCACCGCGCCGCCCACCCCGCGCCCCTTGACCACCGGATCGACCGCGACCGTGCGCACCTCGCCCAGATCGGCCCACAACACGTGCAGCGCGCCGCATCCCACGACCCGGCCCTCGACCTCGGCAACCCAGAATTCCTGCACCGACTCGTACAGGGTGACCAGGTTCTTCTCCAGCAGGATCCGGCCGGCGTACTCGTCGACCAGACGTTTGATCTCGGGGACATCCGAGGTTCGCGCTCGTCGCACGGTGACGTCTCGAACTGGCGCCACGGTAGGCGCGGACGGGTGCGCGTCGCTGGTCGGACCACCTGCTGGTCCCCGTGAAGTCATGGGGTGCACAGTAGTCGGCCCGGTTACCGATAGTCTGAACATGTGCCGCACATCCTGTCGTTCCGCTCATCGCATCGCGCCGGGCCCGGCGACCGGGGAATACGGCACTGCACGCGTGAGCAAACATCGCGCGACACACCCGATATTCGGCGCAGTGCCGGTGAGTGCCGAGAGGGCGGGGGCATGAGAGGTCAGCGCCTGGCGGCGGAAGCGTGCGTGACCACGGAGGGCGCCCGACCATGCCGAGAAGACGCAGCATGAGCGTGCGACCCGAGGAGATCGAACGCGAGACGGGGCGGCTACCGGGGATGTCCGAACATCAGGTTCCGGTGGTCAATATCGCGAACGTGCTGACGGTGGCGCGCATCGTCCTGGTGCCGCTGTTCGTGCTCGCGCTGTTCGCGGACGGCGGGCACGACACCCGCTGGCGCGTGATCGCGGCGGCCGTCTTCGGCCTCGCCGCCATCACCGACCGGTTCGACGGGCAACTCGCCCGCAAATACGGTCTCGTCACCGATTTCGGCAAGCTCGCCGACCCCATCGCCGACAAGGCGCTGATCGGCGCCGCCCTGATCGGGCTCTCGATCCTCGGCGATCTGCCGTGGTGGATCACCCTGGTCATCTGCGGCCGCGAACTCGGCATCACCCTGCTGCGGCTGGTCGTGGTGCGCCGCGGAGTGATCCCGGCCGGGCGCGGCGGCAAACTCAAGACACTCGTGCAATCGGTGGCCATCGCCCTGCTGGTGCTGCCACTGTCCGGTGCGTTCGCCACCGCGGGCATGGTGTTGATGTACCTGGCCGTGGCGCTCACCGTGATCACCGGCCTCGACTACGTCGGCCAGGCCGTGCGGGTATGGGTGGCGGGTGGTCGCGCGCGCAACGAGTCGCGCGGGTGAACGACCCCCTGATCGCCGGTGCGCCGGTCGCCGAGCTGGTCGCGGCACTCACGGCCGCGGGCCAGACCGTCGCCACCGCCGAATCGCTCACCGCGGGGCTGCTCGCCGCGACGATCGCCGGGGTGCCCGGCGCGAGTGCGGTGCTGCGCGGCGGACTCATCGTCTACGCCACCGACCTGAAGCACCGGCTCGCGGGAGTGGACGAGGAGGTGCTGCTCGTCGAGGGCGCGGTCGCGGCTTCCACCGCCGAACAGCTCGCCGTCGGCGCCCGCGAACGCTGCGGGGCGGACTGGGGGATCGGCCTCACCGGGGTCGCTGGACCCGATTCCCAGGACGGGCATCCGGTCGGCACGGTATACCTCGGAGTAGCCGGACCCGATCACAGCGCGGTGAGCCGGTTGAAACTGCACGGTGACCGGTGGAACATCAGGATCGGTGCGGTGCACAACGCGATCGGGGAGTTATTGCGCTGTGTCGGTGGGTACGGCGATGTGACGACGGACTAGCCGCGTCCGGGAACCCTCGGCCGCTGCTCGACGTTGTGCCAGAAAGAGGTGAGCACCGCCCGAGGCGGTGACCCGAGGTGGAGGAGAACGAGATGACGCTGCTGCGGGAGGCAATCGGGGACAGTCTGCGGCGTGCGCGTCTGGCCCAGCATCGGACGCTGCGCGAGGTGTCGACCTCGGCGCGCGTGAGCCTCGGCTATCTGTCGGAAGTGGAGCGCGGCCGCAAAGAAGCCTCCAGTGAACTGCTCGCCGCCATCTGCGAGGCACTCGACGTGCCGTTGTCGCGGGTGCTGTGGGACGTGAGCACCATCATGGCCGGAGCCGACGGCTCCGCGCCCCGCGAACCCGCGCTCACCGAGCCCGTGGCCGAACCCGTCGCCGAACCGGTGCCCGCCGAGCCGTCGGCCACCGCGAGCGCGCAGGCCGACGTGGACGCGCGCATCGGGATCGCCGAGGACACCCGCATCGTCATCCCGGCCCCGCGGGCCGAGATGCTGGTATTGGTGAAAGGGATGTGACGCGGCGAACCCGCGTGACGCTGCGCACTACTGGTGAGAGCGGATAGATTCTCATCAGGCGTCGAGTGGGCCGGTCATATCGGTCCGGGTGCCGCATGGTGAAGGATAAGCACATATCTGGTGCGTGACGGTCGCGCACCACCAGTCGCACGAGCGACGCACAGATGGAGGCGGGATCAATCGATGGCTAATCCGTTCGTGAAGGCCTGGAAGTACATGATGGCCCTTTTCGACTCCAAGATCGAAGAGCATGCGGATCCGAAGGTCCAGATCCAGCAGGCGATCGAGGAGGCGCAGCGTCAGCATCAGGCGCTGTCGCAGCAGGCGGCGTCGGTGATCGGCAACCAGCGTCAGCTGGAGATGAAGCTGAACCGCCAGCTCGACGAGGTCGAAAAGCTCAACGCCAATGCCCGCCAGGCCGTCACCCTGGCCGATCAGGCGCAGGCCGCGGGCGACACCGAGAAGGCGATCCAGTACACCAACGCCGCCGAGGCGTTCGCCGCCCAGCTGGTCACCGCCGAGCAGTCGGTGGAAGACCTCAAGGTGCTGCACGACCAGTCCCTGCAGGCCGCCGCACAGGCCAAGAAGGCGGTCGAGCAGAACGCGATGATGCTGCAGCAGAAGGTCGCCGAGCGCACCAAGCTGCTCAGCCAGCTCGAGCAGGCCAAGATGCAGGAGCAGGTCTCGGCCTCGCTGCAGCAGATGGACTCCACCCTGTCCGCGCCCGGTTCCACCCCCAGCCTCGACGCCGTGCGCGACAAGATCGAACGCCGCTACGCCAACGCCCTCGGTTCGGCTGAGCTGGCCCAGAACTCGGTGCAGGGCCGGATGATGGAGGTGCAGCAGGCCAGCATCCAGATGGCCGGGCACAGCAAGCTCGAGCAGATCCGTGCCTCCATGCGCGGCGATGCCCTGCCCACCGGGAACAACGCGGCCATCGACCCGGCCAAGCAGCAGCCCGCGGCGCCGCAGATCAACAAGGGTGGCCAGGCGGCTCAGCAGTAGCGCAGTAGCCACGCCACCTCGGGCCGTCGGCCGACGCTCGATACTCGCGCCCGTCGCGGGCGTCGAACGCCGACCGGCGGCCCGGCCCTGTTCAGGGTGAGGTTGTCGTACCCGCGTGGCACTCTGGGTAGGTGGAAGGATCACGATGAGCGGCAGAACGCGGCGCGACCGGATCGAGGTCGCCGATCCGATGGCGGTTGTGCAGTCGACGATGAACGGCGGGGTTCCGGCGACACTGCGCGGAGTGGGCGAGCAGGCGCTCGTCGCGGTGCGGCGCTGGGCCGACCCCCGCGAGCGTGAGTTGCGGCGTCGCCGCCGGATGCGCAGGCGCAGTTTCCAGCTGGGTACGGCTTCGGGGATCACGACGGTCGGCGCGGTGGGGTTGGCCGTGGTGTCGGCGCCGGCGTGGGCGGTGGTCGTCATCGGTGGTGGGGCAGTGGCTTTCGTGACCGGCGCCGCGGTGAACGCGCGGCGGTATCTGCGCACCCGCAGTCAGCCGTTGCCGCAGGCGACCTTCGTGCCACGCAAATCACCGGGACTGCGGTCGGCGGCCCGGTCGCCGATCCAGCGGCTGATCCGCGCCGAACGCGCGCTGCACGGACTCGGTTCCCAGATCGCGCGCACCAGGCGCCTCCCCGAGGACGAGTTGCGCGATCTGCTCGCTACGGCGAACTCCGGCGCCGCGGCCCTGCACGCGCTGGCCGCCGACGTGGTCGCCATGGAACAGGCCGCCGACACAGTGGGCCGGGCGAACCCGGAGACGGTGTCGGCGTTGAAGGCCACGGTCACCGCCGTGCTCGCGCGCCTGGAAACCGGCGTCGTGGAGTACGAACAGCTCGTCGCGGCGGCCGCCCGCATCCTGGCCGTCCCCGAGGACACCGTCGTCGCCTACCAGTTCAACGGAATCGTGGCCGATCTGCGCGAAGCCGCCGACCGCCTCGACGGCTGGGCCCAGGCCCTCACCGAGATGGCCGACGGACCCGGCTTGTCGTCGCCCGATCTTCCCCGCTGAAATCTCGCCCGTACGGATCCCATACTCGCGCAGCGGGTATGGCGGATCGGGCGGCCCGACTCGACAGACCTGCCGAGCAGTCCGGTTCTCAGGAGCGAATCGCCTGACGGAGGGCGGCTAGCTCCTCGGCGCGCGGATTGTCGACCGTAGACGACGCGGGGTGGTCGAAGATGCGGACGTTCTTCTCTGCCGGAGTGAACGCCGACCAGCCCGTGCTGCCATGTGTGGCGAAAGAGACCCAGGCTGCGTGGATTTCGTCGGCCAGCGGCTGCGGCGGGGTCGGCCCGGTGAGGGTGTGGGCGTTGTCCACGGCGTCGAAGACGAACGGGACTTCCAGCACATGGCAGGCGCCGAGGCCGGGCAGTGCTGTGGGCCAAGCGAACTCGTAGACGTAGGTCGCCGCGGTGGCGGCATTGGTTTCGGCGAGGTCCATGGTGCCCGCGCGGAAACACCAGTCGGTGAGGATCGCGTTGAAGATCTCGGCCGGTGCGGCATCGGGGCGTTGCCGCGAATAGGTGTGTGCCACCGACGGATCGATGCCGTAGCGGGCCAGCACGAACGGCAAGCTGTCGGCATCGACGCCCGCGGCGATACCGGTGGGAACCGTGAAGAAGCGGAACTCGTCGGCGGTGGTGCCCGCGATGAGCGGAACCCGGCGTTGTGGGTTGGCCGCGAGTACCTCGGTGGGGGTGCCCTCGACGACATCCCCGTCGACCACCGGGAACAGGCTCATGATGCCGAGGCCGCGCTCGACCACCGAGGTGCCCCACCGTTGGGGGTCGGGGTCGGTCATCAGCGCGAGCGCGACGGCGTTCTGCGCCGAGCACAAGTCGGCCGGACCGAGTGCACCGAAATCCGCCGCGGTGGGTGTGATTCCGAGGTGTCCGGCCAGCGCGGCCGAAACCAGGCGCGCGTCGTCGGCTTCGGCGGCGACGGATCCGTTGCCGCTCTGCACGATCGCCCGGCGGAACAGTCCCGCCGACTGCGGCGCCGCCATCAGCGCGGCCACACTCATACCGCCCGCGGACTCCCCGAAGATCGTCACATTGTCCGGGTCGCCACCGAACGCCGCGATGTTCTCCCGCACCCAGCGCAGCGCGCAGAGCTGGTCGTGCAGGCCACGATTCGACGGCGCGCCGTCGAGCTCCGCGAATCCGGAGATCCCCAGGCGGTAGTTGATCGACACCATGACCACTCCGTCGCGCGCGAACGCGGTGCCGTCGTAGATCCGGCGGGCATTGGACCCGCGCACGAACGCGCCGCCATGAATCCACACCAGCACCGGCAGGCCCGCACCGCCCACATCGGGTGTCCAGACGTTCACATTGAGGTAGTCGTCGCCGGGGATGCCGTCGCTGCCGATCAGGGCGTGGATAGGCGCGGGATACGGCGACTGCGCGCACGTCGGGCCCATACTCGTCGCCTCGCGCACGCCCTCCCAGCGCTCCACCGGTTCGGGCAACCGGAACCGTCGCGGCCCCACCGGCGCCGCCGCGTACGGCACACCGAGGAACCGGGTGACGCCGCCTTCGGTCGTGCCCCGAATCGCGCCGCCGGTAATCGTGACGATCGGTTCCATCGGTCCTCCTCGCAGTCGAACCCGATTATGGACGCTTGTCCGGTTCGGCGGGGCGCTTATGGAACCAAGGGCCCGGCGAGGACGCGCAGCCCGGCGGCACGGTCGCCGTCCCAGCGCAGACCCTGATCGTCGGGCGGGATGCGAGCCCACAGCGCGAGCAGCAGATCCGACGCCGTACCCGCCAGCTCGGCCACCGGTTCGCCGGGACCGTAGGTCCAGCAGCGATCGGTGTCGGTGGTGCGAACGCGCAGCGCCACCTCCGGTTCGGTGGCCAGGCCGCGGTGGACCATCCGGGGTGCGAACAGCTCGAAGACCTCATCGATGCCGTCCTCGGCGATCGCCCGCTCGAACGGCTCGGCCTTCCCGAGCGCGTGCTGACCGTCCCACCGGTGCATCAGCGTCTCGTGGGCGCGGCGACGGCGCCAGAAGCCGACCGTGCGCGGCATGGCACGGGTGAAGGTCCACGCTTCCTGTTCGGGATCGGCCGACAAAGTCGCGGCGAGGGCGTCGGCGGACTCGTCGTACCACTTGCGCAGGGCCGCAGGATCTTTCGGCGCCGGCCGGCCGTCGTCGTCGCCACGAAGCTCGGTGACGGCGGTGACCACCCACTGATTGCCTCGGCCCAGGTGATCGACCAGATCGTAGAAGGTCCAGTCGCCGCAGGTCGTAACGGGTGCACTGAGATCGACGTCGTCGGTGATCAGCTCGCCGAACGTGGTGAGTTCGGTACGCAGCAGAGCCAGGTAGTTCATGGATTCACGGTAGATGCAGACGGCGCGAGTCTCGGGGTGAACCCTGATCTCTACCCGGATATCCGTGCTGACCTGGTGATTTACGCCCACGGCGGTGGCAGCATCGAAGGTGTCGATCGCGGCTGTGCGGTCGCGGACACCGAGGAGTCACATCATGGTTTTCAAGGTCATCGGCATCGTCGTCGTAGCGGTCATCGCGTTCTGGATCATCGGGGCCATCCTCGAGGCGGTGCTGCCGATTCTGGTGCTCGCCGCGATCGGCACCGGGCTGTACCTGCTGTACAAGGCGGTGACGGGGTCGGGCGACAAGACGCCGGTCAGCAAGATCTAGCCCTAGCATGGGCGGGGTGGAACAGCTACCCGAGGATTGGCAGCGCGGACTGGTGATCGTCGCGCATCCGGACGACATCGAATACGGCGCGGCGGCAGCGGTCGCGCGATGGACGAAGCAGGGCAAGGACATTCGCTATCTGCTGGTCACCCGAGGCGAGGCCGGGATCGCGGGTGTGCCGCCCGCGCAGGCGGCGCCGTTGCGGGAGTCCGAGGAGATCGCGGGCGCCCGCGAAGTGGGTGTGCACACCGTGGAATTCCTCGACTACCCCGACGGGCGCATCGAGGAGGGGTTGCCGCTGCGCCGCGACCTGGCCGCCGCGATCCGCAGGCACCGCCCCGAGATGGTCGTGCTGTTCAATTTCGGCGACACCTGGGCGCCCGGCTTCGTGAACAGTGCCGATCACCGGGCCGTCGGCCGCTCGGCGATGGACGCGATCTCCGACGCGGGCAACGAATGGATCTTCCCCGAGATCGCCGATCTGGCACCGTGGTCCGCGCGCTGGGCCGCCGTCGTCGGCCCGGTCGCCACCCACGCGGTGGACGTGAGTGATCAGCTGGACAAGGCACGGGCCAGCCTGGCCGCGCATCGGCGCTATCTGCAGGTGCTGAGCCCGGCCCCGGTGGAAGAACAGGTCGACGAGATCGTGGCGATGGCAACGGGTCCCAAGGACGGCTTTCCCGCCGCGCACGCAGTCGGTTTCGAGCTGTTCACCTTCGCAGGCTGAGCGCACGCCGGACTCGGTGACGCCACCCGATTGTCTTGGGCGCGTGGGCGGGTCGGCCCGGCATCGGCCGATGTGGGCCGTGTCGACGGGGTCACGACCGTGCGTCCTGCGGATATGGCATGGTGAGGCGCATGCGAGTAGCTGTGGTAGCCGGGCCCGACCCAGGGCATGCGTTTCCCGCGATCGCGTTGTGTCTGCGGTTGCTGGACGCCGGAGACGAGCCGGTGTTGTTCACCGGTCCCCGGTGGCTCGATGCGGCGCGGGCCGCGGGCATCGGTGTGCGCAAACTCAAAGGGCTCGCGCCGCGCCCGGCCGACGACGACACCGACGCGGGTGCCCGCATCCACGAACGCGCCGCCTACATCGCCACCGAGAACCTGCCCGAACTCGGTGCCATGCTGCCCGACCTGGTCGTCTCCGATGTGCTCACCGCCGGGGGCGGTCTCGCGGCCGAACGCCTCGGCGTGCCATGGGTGGAGCTGTCACCGCACCCGCTGTACCTTCCGTCGAAAGGTCTGCCGCCGATCGGGAGTGGCCTGGCACCGGGCGAGGGAGTGCGCGGCCGGTTGCGCGACACCGTGCTGCGCACCATGACCGACCGCGCGGTGCGGGCCGGTGAGCGGCAGCGTTCGGCGGCGCGGGTGAAAATCGGGCTGCCCGCCGAGGACCCGGGCCCCGCCGCCCGCCTCATCGCCACGCTGCCCGCCCTCGAGCTCCCACGACCCGATTGGCCCGCCGACACCTACGTCGTCGGCCCGCTGCTCTGGGAACCCACTGATGCCGTGCTCGAACTGCCACCCGGCGACGAACCACTGGTGATGGTCGCCCCGTCCACCGCCCACACCGGGGTGGCGGGCATGGCCGAGACGGTGCTCGACGGCCTGTCCGGACTCGGTGTGCGCGCAGCGGTTTCGATGCTCGACACCCCACCGGCAGACCTGCCCGCCTGGGCGACGGCAGGTCTGGGCCGCCAGGACGAGCTGCTCACCCACGCCGCGGTGGTCGTCGGTGGGGGCGGGCACGGGTTGCTCGCGAAATCACTCTCCGCCGGGGTGCCGGTGGTGACCGTGCCCGGCGGCGGCGACCAGTGGGAGTTGGCCAATCGTGCGGTGCGCCAGGGTAGTTCGCTGCTGATCCGGCCGCTCACCCCGGACGCCGTCGCCGCGGCCGTGCGGCAGGTCCTCGACGACAAGGCGTTCGCCGCCGCCGCGCGCCGGGCCGCGGACGGCCTGGACGAGGTCGCCGACCCGGTCGAGATCTGTCATCGCATCGGGGCCACGGTCTGAGGAACCTGCCGGCCTCGCAACGGCCGCGTCCTCGGTTGACCCGTGGCACTGGACCGGCGTCCTGACAGGTGCGCGACAGCGCGAGTATCTTGGGCAAGGTGCGGTTGACCGAATTCCAGGAGCTGATGCACACCGAGTTCGGCGTTGCGCGCGCCGACGCCATGCTGGCCGATCACGTCATTCCGGCCTTCGGGATGACCGGTGCGGCCGCGATCGACGCGGGAGTCGACCCGCGCGAGGTGTGGCGGGCGCTGTGTGCCGACTTCGACGTCCCCAGAAACCGGTGGTGACCAGACTATGTCCGTGACAGCGCAGAACTCGTCGGCACGTCCTTACCGGTTCGACGAACGATTGCGGATGATCCCGGTCGACGCCGAATCCCTCGCCGCCCGTGTCGCCGCCGCCGACCCGCACGACTTCGGTGGATTGCGCAGGCTCGGCATCGCGCTGATGCTGCTCGGGCGCTATGACGAGGCGCTCGACCGCCTGGATCAGGCCCTCGAGCTGGCCGATACCGAGCGCCGTCGCATCACCGTGTGGATCAATCTGGCCGATGTGTACCGCTATCAGGGTGAACCCGGTCGCGCCGAGATCCTGTACCGCCGGGCGCTGGACGCCAGCCGCGCCCTCGACCCCGAACTGGTCTCCTTCGCGGCCCATCACCTGGGCAAATCGCTGGCCGAACAGCACCGGCCCGACGAAGCGCGCGAGCTGCTCAACGAGGCGATGCGGTTGCGGGTGGCCGACGGTGACTCCGAGCTGATCGAGTCCACCAGGGCTGCGCTCGACCACCTCGACGAGCTGGCTCTGCCCTTGCCGCCCGAGGTGATCGCCTTGGTCGGACCGCTTGCCGATTGGTCCGACGAGCACGAGGGCCGCGGCGGCAATGTGCTGCGGGCGGGGGAGTACTGGATCAAACGCGGCCCGCGCGCCGTCGCCGAACACGAGCGCCTGATCTGGTTGCGCGGCAAGGGCATCGCCGTTCCCGAGGTGGCGGCGTTCGCCGAGGACGTGCTGGTTCTCGCGGACGTGGGCGGTGGTTCGGTGTCGTCGCAGGCACTCGACCCGGTCGCCGCCGGGACGCTGCTCGGTTCGCGGCTGCGTGCCCTGCACGACCTGCCGGTAGCGGACTGCCCGTTCGACGCCGGGCTCGACGTCACCCTCGCGCGGGCGCACCGCAATGTCGTCGAGGGGTTCGTCGACGCCGACGATTTCGACCCCGATCACCGCGATCGGACACCGGCCGAGCTGCTCGCGGAACTGGTCCGCCGTCGCCCGGCGAGCGAGGACCTCGTCGTCGCGCACGGCGATTTCACCCCGGGCAATGTGCTGGCCGGTGGTGTGCTGATCGACGTCGCCGAGCTCGGCCGCGCCGACCGCTACCGCGACCTCGCCCTGGCCGAACGCGACCTCGGCGAGGATTTCGGTGCCGACGCGGTGACGGCGTTCCGCGCGGCCTACGGCCTGACCGAACCCGAGGCGGACAAACTCGACTACTACCGCCTGCTCGACGAGTTGTTCTGAACGCTCACCCGCTCTTGGCGTAGTGGCGGGCGGCCTTGGCGCGGTTGCCGCAGGTCGCCATGGAGTGCCAGCGGCGGGTGCCGTTCTTGGACGTGTCGTAGAAGAAGAGCACGCAGTCGGGGTGGGCGCACTGGCGGATCCGTTGCGGCGCTTCGCCGATCAGTCGCAGCAGGTTGTCGGCGGCGAGCCAGCCGGGTAGCCAGGCGGGGTCGGCCACTTCGGGGATGTCGCGTGGGCCGTCGTCGGTGAGTTCGCGGCGAATGCGGCCCTGGTCGAGAACCCGGTTGAGGGCGGTGTGGTCGGCGCGCGTGACCGCGTCGTGTACGGCGTCGCGCGCGGTGTGCAGCGCGGTGAGGGTGTGCTCGTCGGCGGGTACCCGGTCGGTCAGGTCGAGCAGGGCCAGCCAGGTGCGCAACCCGTCGAGATCGGCCAGCAGATCGCCGGGTTCGGCGCCTGCCCATCGGGTGTTGAGCAGGTCCAGAGCAGGTGGTTCGCCGGTGTGCGGACGGGGATCGCGCATGTCTGAGGCTATCAACTCGCGCTCCTAACCATCAAAAAGTATTTCAGGGGTTGACGGCGGCGCTCTGTCACCCTATGTTCTAACCATCAAAACAATCATAGATAGTTACCCATTCCTGGAGGACTCATGACCGCCGTCACCGCTCCCGTGCTCACCACCGGCCACATCGGGCTCAATGTCACCGACCTCGACCGCTCCGCGGAGTTCTATCGCCGTGGTCTCGGCTTCGAGGAACTCGGCAGCGGCGCCGACGGTGCACGCCGCTGGGCCTTCCTCGGTATCGACGGCGTGCTGATGCTCACGCTGTGGCAGCAGAGCACCGGCGAATTCGCCACCGGCGCACCGGGACTGCATCACCTCGCCTTCCAGGTAGCCGACCTCGACTCGGTGCGCGCCGTCGAGTCGGCGCTGCGGGGGCTCGCCACGGAGTTCTTCCACGAAGGAGTGGTAGCTCACGGTGAGGGCGCGTCATCGGGCGGGATCTTCTTCGCCGACCCCGACGGTATCCGGCTCGAGGTGTACGCCCCGGCCGGCGCCGAAGCCGCACCCGCCCCCGCGGGTAGCGCACCGACCTGCGGCTTCTTCTGAGGAGTCGTCATGTTCCATCCGGGTGAGCTGGCCGTGCAGCAACGCCTCGGCCAGGCCGGGATCGCCGAACGCGTCGGGCGTTCGATCCGCACCGGAATCCCGGCCGTCGCCGCGGACTTCCTCGCCGAGCAGCCGATGGTCGTCCTCGCGGCGGCCGACGCGGCGGGGCGACTGTGGGCCAGCCCGCTCACCGGACCCGCCGGATTCGTGCACGCGATCGACGACACCACCATCGACATCGCCGCGCTACCCGGTGACGACGACCCCCTGTCCGGCGCGCTGACCGGCGATATCGCGGTCGGGATGATCGCCGTGCAGGCGCAGCGGCGGCGCCGGATGCGCGTGAACGGGACCGCGACGCCACTACCCGGTGGCGTACGGATCACCACCGAACAGGTGTACGCGAACTGCCCGAAATACATCTCCCGCCGAGAGATCCGCGCTGTGTCGGCCGGGCAAGCCGGTCCGGCGCGGCGCGGCACGGAACTCACCGCGGAGCAGGGGGCGATGATCGCCGCCGCCGACACCTTCTTCGTCGCCACCGCCGACGCCGACGGGCACGCCGATGCCTCCCACCGTGGCGGCAACCCCGGCTTCCTCGAGCTGCTGTCGCCGACCCGGCTGCGCTGGCCGGACTATCGCGGCAACTCGATGTTCATGACCCTCGGCAACCTCGCCATCCACCCGCGGTGCGGTTTACTGATCGCCGACTGGTCGACCGGTGCGCTGCTGCAACTCACCGGCCGGGCCGAAATCATCTGGGACACCGCCGATCTCACCACCGGTGCACAATGCGCCGTCGACTACACCGTCGAGCAAGTGATCGAACGCCCCGGCGCGCTACCGCTGCGCTTCGGCGCACCCGAACTGTCACCGCACAACCCATGAAAGGCGACACCGTGCGACCACCGCTGCCTCCCTTCGACCTCGACTCCGCGCGCGCCAAGGTGCGCGCTGCCGAAAACGCCTGGAACACCCGCGATCCCGAGCGGGTCGCCGCCGCCTACACCGAGGATTCGGTGTGGCGCAACCGCGACGAGTTCTTCACCGGCCACGCCGCGATCGTCGAGTTCCTCACCCGCAAATGGGCTACCGAGAACGGCTACGCCCTGCGCAAGGACCTGTGGGCCTTCCACGACAACCGCATCGCCGTGCGCTTCCAGTACGAATGGCACGACGACACCGGACAGTGGTGGCGCAGCTACGGCAACGAACAGTGGGAGTTCGCGCCCGACGGGCGGATGGCCCGGCGCGAGGCGAGCATCAACGATGTGCGCATCGAACAGTCGCAACGGCGGATCCTCGGGCCGCGTGCCGAGGGCGACGAATCGGTGCTGCCGCAGCACTGACGACGGTCGTGGCGTGTTTGCGGGCGCGTCGCTTGACTCGAAAGAGTGTTCGACTAATCTTGGCGACAGAACTTGTCGGTGCCGCCCTCTACTGTGGGCGCCAACCAGAGAGACACTCACCTCGAGAAGGGGACCACATCATGGCACCGCAGGCCTACGATCGCGACAAAGCGCTGGAACTGGCGCTGGCTCAGGTGGAGAAGAGCTTCGGCAAGGGCGCGGTCATGCGCCTGGGCGAAGAGGCCCGCCAGCCCATCTCCGTCATCCCGACCGGTTCCATCGCCCTCGACGTCGCGCTCGGGATCGGCGGGTTGCCGCGCGGTCGCGTCGTCGAGATCTACGGCCCGGAATCCTCGGGTAAGACCACCGTCGCGCTGCACGCGGTGGCCAATGCCCAGGCCGCGGGCGGTGTCGCCGCCTTCATCGACGCCGAGCACGCGCTCGATCCCGACTACGCCCGCAAGCTGGGCGTCGACACCGACGCCCTGCTCGTCTCCCAGCCCGACACCGGTGAGCAGGCCCTCGAGATCGCCGACATGCTCGTGCGCTCGGGTGCCATCGACATCATCGTCATCGACTCGGTCGCGGCCCTGGTGCCGCGCGCCGAGATCGAGGGCGAGATGGGCGACAGCCACGTCGGCCTGCAGGCCCGCCTGATGAGCCAGGCGCTGCGCAAGATGACCGGCGCGCTGAGCACGTCGGGCACCACCGCCATCTTCATCAACCAGCTGCGCGAGAAGATCGGCGTGATGTTCGGCTCGCCCGAGACCACCACCGGTGGTAAGGCGCTCAAGTTCTACGCCTCGGTGCGCCTGGACGTGCGCCGTATCGAAACCCTCAAGGACGGCAGCGACGCGGTCGGTAACCGCACCCGCGTGAAGGTCGTCAAGAACAAGGTGAGCCCGCCGTTCAAGCAGGCCGAGTTCGACATCCTCTACGGGCACGGCATCTCCAAGGAGGGCTCGCTCATCGACATGGGTGTCGAGCACGGCTTCATCCGCAAGTCCGGCTCCTGGTACACCTACGAGGGCGACCAGCTGGGCCAGGGCAAGGAGAACGCCCGCAAGTTCCTGCTGGAGAACACCGATGTGCGCGACGAGATCGAGAAGAAGATCAAGGAAAAGCTCGGCATCGGCGCGGATCTGACCGCCGAGGCCGACGCACCCGCCGACTTCTGAGCCGATGCGCACGCCGAACCCCGGCCGCGCACGCCGCGACCCGGCCGATCCGGTCGAGGACATGCGACGTCAGCTGGCTCGCCTCGGTATCGAGGTGCAACCGCAGTCGCTGACGTCGGAGGTGACGCGCGAACCGGGGTCGGCAACCGAACTCGCCCCGGCGGCTCGTGCCGAACGAGTCGCCTCGGGCGCGAAGGGAATTCGGTCGGGTGCGGGCGATCCGCAGCGCGCGCACCCGACCGGATTCACCGATGAACACAATCGGACCGATTCCGCCCCGCGAACCGGTGTTGATCATGAAGAGTGGGGGAGCGGGGCGGCGACGCCCCGCCGCGCCCGGCGTTCTCGCCGATCCACGCGGCGCGACACAGACTCCCTGTCGACCGTCGTCGGTGGTGACGACGGGCGGCAGGTGGATCCGGTGGCGGCCGGATCCCCACCGGGAGAGCCCGAGCGGCGAGCCGGCACACGCCGGCTCGCCCCGGGTGACCGGCCCGGAGCCACCGTGGAACAAGCCAAGGACGCCTGCCTGCGGTTGCTGGCCGTGCGGGCCCGCAGCCGCGCCGAACTGGAGAAACGGCTCGGCGAGAAGGGTTTCCGGCTCGAGGTCACCGCAGCGGCCATCGACCGGCTCACCGAAGTCGGTCTCATCGACGACAGCTCCTTCGCCGAACAGTGGGTACACGCCCGCCACACCTACTCCGGCAAGGGGAAGAAAGCCCTGCAGCGTGAACTGCGCGACAAAGGAGTAGCACCCATCGACGCCGAACAGGCTTTGTCGATGGTCTCCGACGACGCCGAACGTGACCGCGCCACTGATCTGGTCCGCCGCAAACTGCGTACCCTGCCCCGAGAACTGGACCGCGACAAGGCGGTTCGCCGTCTCGTCGGCATGCTGGCCCGCCGAGGCTACGACCAGTCCACCGCTTTCGCTGTCGTCACCACGGAACTCGATGCCGCAGGTTTCGCCCGAACCTCGGCCACCGGCCCCGGTGAGAGGGTGAACCACGACGGCGCCGAGCAGCCAGACACCGACGACGGCCACGCTCGGCAGGCCCGGGCCGACATCGCTCGAGGGCCCTCCCGTGACACTGCGGCACCCGCACGCCGCACCCGTCCGGAGCCGGGCGACGACGAGGCCGCCGCCGAACTGGTCCGCCGCAAACTCCGCACCACACCACCGGACCTCGACCGAACCAAACTCACCCGCCGCCTCGTCGACATGCTCGCCCGCCGCGGCTACAACCCCTCCACCGCCTACGCCGTGGTGAAAGCGGAACTGGCCGAAGCGGGTCGATGACTCGAGCGACTGGTCGACCGCGCGATCTGTTGGCCTGCTGCGGGCTACATCCCTTCCACCGCCTATGCCGTGGTGAATGCGGAACTGGCCGAAGCGGGGTCGGAAACTCGGTCTGCGTGACCGCGTGCCCATGCGGAACTGGCCGCTACGAACTGCCCGAAGCGGGCGCGACTCCGCCATGGGATGTGGATCCGGCCGCCCGGGTCGGGGATCGGTGGGGGCGCCGGAACGGCCACGGGTGTCGGGGTGGGGCGTTAGCATGAGGCGGAAGTGAAACGCGGGTCCGCGCAGGTGGATTCGGGTGCTTGGACGGCTGTGGGTGTGTGACGGGTTGTTTCACCCGGCTTGTGGGTGGGCATCTTGGGGCAGGGCCCGTTGGGCCGCCGGACGATGGGGAGGTGGGGATCCTGGACGCACTGTGGTCGTTCGTGGTGAACCGGCGTGAGCAGTTGCTGGTCGATTCGTATCTGCACGTGTCGGCGGTGGTGCAGTCCCTGCTGCTGGCGACGGTGATCGCTGTGCTCGTGGGGATCCTGGTCTACCGGAGTCCGCTCGGATCGGCGGCGGCGACCGCGACGGCGGGCGCGATCCTGACCGTGCCGTCGTTCGCTTTGCTCGGGCTGCTGATCCCGTTCCTCGGACTCGGTGTGGCACCGACCATCGTCGCGCTGGTCCTCTACGCGCTGCTGCCGATTCTGCGCAACACCGTGCTCGGGTTGTCCACCGTCGACCCGGCCGCCGTCGATGCCGCGCGTGGCGTCGGGATGGGCCGGTGGCAGTTGCTCACCAGGATCGAACTGCCGCTGGCGTGGCCGTCGATCCTCACCGGGATGCGGGTGAGCGCCCAGATGATCATGGGCATCCTCGCGCTAGCGGCCTACGCGAAAGGCCCGGGGCTCGGCAACCTGATCTTCTCCGGGCTCGCGCGCCTCGGCAGTCCCAACGCCGTGCCGCAGGCGCTCACCGGCACCATCCTCATCGTCGTGCTCGCACTCGCGCTCGACGGCGTCCTGGTTCTGCTCGGACGGTTCACCATCTCGAGGGGTATTCGTGACTGACACCAGCACCGCCGAAACCGGCGCCGCCACCGCCGTTTCCGGGGTGGAGATCGTCCTGGACCGGGTGACCAAACGGTATCCGGAGCAGCCGGACCCCGCGGTCGAAGAGGTGAGCATGACGATCCCCGCCGGGGAGATCGTCGTACTCGTCGGCCCGTCCGGCTGTGGCAAGACCACAACCATGCGGATGATCAACCGCCTCATCGAACCGACCTCGGGCACCATCACCATCGGTGGCCGCGACGCGCTCGCCATCGACGCCGACGAATTGCGCCGTGGCATCGGCTATTCCATCCAGCAGGCCGGGCTCTTCCCACACATGACGGTCGCCAAGAACATCGCGACGGTGCCGGGACTGCTCGGCTGGGACCGGCGCCGCGCCGCCGCCCGCACCGACGAAATGCTCGACCTCGTGGGCCTCGATCCCGACACCTATCGCCACCGCTACCCGCGCCAGCTCTCCGGCGGCCAGCAGCAGCGCGTCGGAGTCGCACGGGCGTTGGCGGCCGACCCACCGGTACTGCTGATGGACGAACCGTTCGGCGCCGTCGACCCCATCACCCGCGCACTGCTGCAGGACGAATTGCTGCGCTTGCAGGGCGAACTCGGCAAGACCATCGTTTTCGTCACCCACGATTTCGGTGAGGCGGTGAAACTGGGCGACCGTATCGCGGTGCTCGGCGACCGCTCCCGCATCCTGCAGTACGACACCCCCGCCGCGATCCTGGCCGCCCCCGCCGACGACACCGTCGCGGGGTTCGTCGGCGCCACCGCGACCATCGACCGCCTGGGGCTCGCGGTCCTCGCCGACCTGGATCTCGACCAGGGCGTCGCCGTCACCGAGGACACCGACCCCACGGCACTGACCACCGCACTGCACGAGGCGGACCGTCCCTGGGGGATCGTCCTGGACTCCCGACGGCGACCACTTCGCCGGGTCTCCAGAGACGAACTCGCACAAGCGGACTCCCTGACCACCGCAGGAACCTCGATCGGTGCGACCCTCCCCGCCGACGCCACCCTCCAAGACGCCCTCGCCGCCCTCCTCACCGAACGCACTGCCTCGGCGATCGTGCTCGACGCGAGCGGCGGTTACGCCGGTATCGTCACCGTAGACACCCTCATCGACCACCTGGCCACGTCCGCGAAGGCGTCGTCATGATGCCCGACCAGCAGAATTCCCAACCCGACCACCGATCGACTCGAACTTTCGTCGCGGAACGGGTGGGCTCATGGTGACCGCTACTCCCTCGACTCGTCCGGTCGTCGACCTCCCCGCCGCCGCGTCCGCACCGGCGACCCAGCGGCGTGCCGAACTCCTGCGGTTGCTCGCCCAACCGGTGATCGTGCTGATCCTCACCGTCGGTGTGCTGGTGTGGGCCTTCCGTCGTGAACTCACGACTATTCAGCAGGCCAGTATCAGTGCGGGCAATATCGCCGAGGTCACCTGGCAGCACGTGCTCATCACGGCGGCCGTGGTCGCGATCGTCGTCGTGATCGCGGTGCCGCTCGGCACGCTGCTCACCCGGCGCCGGTTCCGCCGTCTCGCACCGTTTTTCGTCGGGATCGCCAATATCGGGGCGGCGGCGCCCGCGATCGGTTTGATCGTGCTGTGCTACCTGCTCACCCGGACCACCGGGTTCTGGGTGGGTGTAGCGCCGATCGCGTTCTGTTCGCTGCTGCCGGTGTTGCGCAACACGATCCTCGGCTATCAGCAGGTGGACCCGGCTGTCATCGACGCCGGTCGCGGCCAGGGTATGTCGGCCGTACAGGTGTTGCGGCGCATCGAGTTCCCGCTCGCCATTCCCTACGTCCTCGCCGGGTTGCGCACGTCGCTGGTGCTCGCCGTTGGTACCGCGACGCTGTCGTTCATGGTGAGCGCGGGCGGTCTCGGCATCCTCATCGACACCGGCTACAAACTGCGCGACACCGTCACCCTGACGGTCGGTGCGGTGCTCGCGGTGGCACTGGCCCTGTTCGTCGACTGGCTCGGCGCGCTGGCCGAACAGTTTCTCGGGCCGAGGGGGCTGCGGTGAGAAAGAGCAGATGGTTGCATGGGCTGATCCCGGTCCTCGCGGTGGTGCTCGCCGGATGCGGTCTGCAATCGGGCGGTTCGGTGCCGCTGCCGGTGGGCCCGGGCAGTATCACCCCGGTCCCGGAACTCGACGGTGTCGCGGTGACGGTGGGGTCCAAGGACTTCACCGAGGCCAACATCCTCGGCTACCTCATCGAATTCGCCCTTACCGCCGCAGGCGCGAACGTGCGTGACCTGACCAATATCCAGGGCTCCAACAGCCTGCGCGACGCGCAACTCAACGGCCAGATCGATATCGCCTACGACTACACCGGCACCGGCTGGATCAACTACCTCGGCAACGAGACCCCCGAACCCGACGAACGCAAACAGTTCGACCTCGTCCGCGACGCCGACCGCGCACAGCACGACATGGTGTGGGCGGCCATGGCACCGATGAACAACACCTACGCCCTGGTCACCAGCAGACGCACCGCCGAGGAGACCGGGGTCCGCACCCTGTCGGACTACGCGAAACTACTCGCCGCCGACCCGGCCGCGGCAGCCACCTGCGTGGGCACCGAGTTCAACGTCCGCCCCGACGGCTACCCGGGCCTGGCGCAGAAATACGGCATCGACGCGGGCAGAGCGCAGAAACAGATCGTGCAGGACGCCCTGGTCTACCAGGCCACCGCCGACGCGAAACAGTGCCGCTTCGGCTCCGTCGCCGCCACCGACGGTCGCATCCCCGCTCTCGACCTGGTGCTGCTCGAAGACGACAAGGGCTTCTTCCCCAAGTACAACGCGGCCCTGGTGATGTACGGCCCGTTCGCCGACGCCAACCCCCGCGTGGTCGACATCATGGCGCCGATCTCGGCCCGGCTCACCAACGAGGTCATCACCGAACTCAACCGCCAGGTCGACATCGACGGTCGCGAACCCGCCGACGTCGCCCGCGACTGGATGATCGCCGAAGGCCTCGTCACCGCCGGCTGACTTGCCCCGGCGCCCGGGCCGGACCACCTCCCCACGATGCCGACCGGCCGGGCCATGATGGACGGTGGCTACACACCGGCACACCGACATCGCTGGGAGGAACACGCATGACCATCGCATTCCGCAAGGTGACAGTTCTGGGAACCGGCGTCCTCGGTTCCCAGATCGCGTTCCAGACCGCTTTCCACGGCTTCGACGTGACGTCCTACGACATCGACGACAAGGCGATCACCGCCGCCCGCACCCGGTTCGACGAACTGGCGAAGACCTACCAGGCCGAAGTGGACGGAGCCGACACCGCCAAGACCGAGGCGACGGCCGCGGGCATCACGCTGACCACCGATCTGGCCGCCGCGGTCGCCGACGCCGACCTCGTCGTCGAGGCGGTGCCGGAGGTGCTGTCCATCAAACGCGACCTGTACACGAAACTGGGCACCCTCGCCCCGGAACGCACGGTCTTCGCGACGAACTCCTCGACCCTGTTGCCCAGCGACATGGCCGGTTTCACCGGGCGCGCCGACCGTTTCCTCGCCCTGCATTTCGCCAACCACGTGTGGAAGTTCAACACCGCCGAGGTGATGGGCACACCGGAAACCGACCCGGACGTGTTCGCCTCGGTCGTGAAGTTCGCCTCAGACATCGGCATGGTGCCCATCGAAGTGCACAAGGAGAAGGCGGGTTACGTGCTCAACTCACTGCTCGTCCCGTTCCTCAACGCGGGCATGGGGCTGGTCGCGGGCGGCTATGCCGAACCGAAGGCCGTGGACGAGACCTGGCGCATCGGTACCGGCGCACCGATGGGACCGATGCAGATCCTCGATATCGTCGGGCTCACCACGCCCTACAACATCCTGGCCAACGGCGGCCCGGAGGAGCAGAAGCTCGCCGACTGGCTGAAGCAGAACTACATCGACAAGGGCAAACTCGGCCTGTCGACCGGTGAGGGCTTCTACCGCTACACCGAATGACGCGAACGGGGCCCGGTCCAGAATGGACCGGGCCCCGTCGGTTTCCGGGTCTACTTCTTGGTGATGTCCACGCCTGGTGCGGCGTCGGTGACGATCGAGTCGGCGGCCAGCACCGCACCGCCACCCTTCTTGCGCCGCGACCGCAGCCGCTTCTCCAAGCGGGTCGCCAGGAACGACAGCGCGATATTGAGCGAGATCATGATGACCGCGATCACCATCAGGGCGGGGATCGTGTTCTGCTCCGCCGCACCTACCTGCTGACCCGAGCGCACCAGTTCCACATAGGTGATCTGGTAGCCCAGCGCGGTGTCCTTGAGCACGACCACCATCTGCGAGACCAGCGCGGGCAGCATCGCGGTGATCGCCTGCGGCAACAGCACCAGGCGCATCAGCTGGGTCTTGCGCATACCGAGCGCGACGGCGGCCTCGCTCTGGCCCTTGGGCAGCGACCGGATACCGGCCCGCACGATCTCGGCGATGACCGCCGCGTTGTAGACGGTGAGGGCGATGACCACCGCGGCCAGCGCGAGCTGATCGGTGGGGAACACCTTGTAGTCGCCGAACACGGCGAACAGGAAGATCATCAGGATCAGCACCGGGATAGCCCGGGCAAGCTCGACGATCGCGCCCGCCACCCAGCGCACCCAGGTGTGATCCGACAGGCGCAGGATGCCGAAGATCATGCCGAAGATCAGCGCACCGATGATCGACAGCACCGCGGCGGTGAGCGTGCCCTCGAGACCGGGCAGCAGGTAGGTCTCCCAGACCTCCGCCTCCAGGAAGGGCTTCCACTTCGCGGCGGTGAACTGACCTTCCCGCTGGAAGGCGAGGAACATCCACACGCCTGCCGCGACGAGCACCGCCGCGACCACCACCGAGTAGAGCCAGTGCCGCACCCGGGCCTTGGGGCCGGGAGCGTCGAACAGAACCGAAGCGCCTGAGCTCACCGGACAACCTCGAATCGCTTGGCCAGCCAGCCGAAGAACAAGCCGGTCGGCAGGGTGAGCACGACGAAGCCGAGCGCGAAGATCGCACCGATGGCGAGCACCGCGGCCTCGTTCTCGTTCATCTCGCTCATCAGGAACGCGGCCTCACCGACACCGATCACCGAGGCGATCGTCGAGTTCTTGGTCAGCGCGATCAGCACGCTGCCCAGCGGGGCGATGACGGCCCGGAAAGCCTGTGGCAGCACGATCAGGCGCAGATTCTGGGCGAACCCGAAGCCCAGCGAGCGGCCCGCCTCGGACTGCCCGATGTGGACGGTGTTGATGCCCGACCGCAGCGATTCGCACACGAAAGCCGCGGTGTAGACGCTCAATCCGATGATCGCCCACCAGTAGTTGTTGTCCTTGATCGAATCACCGGCCAGCTCCCACTGCAGCGTGGTGTAGAGGCCGAGCGAGCAGAACACGATGATCAGCGTCAGAGGGGTGTTGCGGAAGATCGACACGTAGGCGGTGCCGACCCAGCGCGCGACGGGGATGGGAGACACACGCATTCCGGCGACGATGGTGCCGAGGATCAGGGCACCGATCGCCGAGAAGAACGTCAGCTTGATGGTCACCCAGAAGGCAGCGAGGATTCGGGAGTCATACTCCGAGATCAGGTCGAACACGGACGCGCGTCCTCCGATCGATGAGAAAGGCCAGCAGGACAGAAACCGTCGCGGTGGCGCGTGGCCACCGCGACGGTGATCGGGATCAGTAGCGGTCGACCTTCGGCGGCTCCGGGACCTTGAAACCGGTGCCGGGGAAGGACTTCTCCAGCGCGGCCTTCCAGGAACCGTCGGCGATCATCGCCTCGATCGCGTCGTTGATCTTGGTGCGGGCCTCGGTGTCGCCCTTCTTCAGGCCGATGCCGTAGTTCTCGGTGGTGAAGGTCTTACCCGCCAGCTTGTAGGTGCCGGGCGCCTGCGCGGCGTAACCGGCCAGAATCACGTCGTCGGTGGTCATCGCGTCGATGGCACCGCCACGCAGGCCCTCGAGGCACAGCGAGTACGTGTCGTAGGTCTGCAGCTGGGCCTGCGGGTAGTTCTTCTCGATGTTCTGGGCCGGGGTGGAGCCCTTCACCGAGCAGACCTTCTTGCCCGCGAGCGAATCGGGACCGGTGATGTCGGTGTTGTCGGCACGCACCAGCAGGTCCTGACCCGCCACGTAGTACGGGCCGGCGAAATCGACCTTCTCCTTGCGCTTGTCGTTGATCGAGTAGGTGGCGACGATGAAGTCGACCTGACCGTTCTCGATCATCGTCTCGCGCTGCGCCGACGGGGTTTCCTTGAACGTGATGGCCTCGGGCTTCACGCCGAGCTTGTCGGCGACGTACTTGGCGACCTCGACATCGAAGCCGCTGTAGGTGCCGTCGGTGTTGCGCAGGCCGAGACCCGGCTGGTCGAACTTGATGCCGACGGTCAGCTTGCCTTCCTTGGCGTGGTCGAGCGCGCTGCCCTCGTCACCGCCGCCGCAGGCCGCCGTCACGGTGGCGGCGAGAGCCAGAGCCACAGCGCCGACGCCGACGCGCACCGCACGATTGATCCTCATCGAGTTTCCTTCTCCCTCTTGTGGTGTCGCTACAAGTCAGTGGCTGAGAATTTTGCCGAGGAAGTCCTTGGCGCGGTCGGATCGCGGTGCGGTGAAGAACGTTTCGGGCTCCGCGTCCTCGACGACCTCGCCGTCGGCCATGAACAGCACCCGGTGGCCGGCCCGGCGGGCGAAGCCCATCTCATGGGTGACCACGAGCATCGTCATGCCCTCCTTGGCGAGGGAAACCATCACCTCGAGCACCTCGTTGACCATCTCCGGGTCGAGCGCGGAGGTCGGCTCGTCGAACAGCATCACCTTCGGGTCCATCGCCAGCGACCGCGCGATCGCCACGCGCTGCTGCTGACCGCCCGACAGCTGGGCGGGGTACTTGTCGGCCTGGTTGGCGATGCCGACCCGGTCGAGCAGGGCGAGCGCGTGCTTGCGCGCTTCGTCCTTCTTGATGCCGCGCACCTTCATCGGCGCGAGCATCACATTTTCGAGAATTGTCTTGTGCGCGAACAAATTGAACGATTGGAAGACCATGCCCACCTCGGCGCGCAATGCGGCGAGGGCCTTGCCTTCGGCGGGCAGATCCACCCCGTCGATGGCGATGCGGCCCGAGTCGATCGGTTCGAGCCGGTTGATGGTGCGGCACAGGGTGGACTTCCCCGAGCCCGAGGGGCCGAGGACGATCACGACCTGCCCGCGGGGCACTTCCAGGTTGATATTGCGCAGAACATGGAGCTCACCGAAGTGTTTGTCCACGTTGTGCATCGAGATCATCGGCGGCGCGCCTGCAGTGGCAGCGGCGTCGGCTTTCCCGGTCGCGGGTGCGGCGTCGTCGGTCATGCTCAGAAACCTTAGGCGTTCTTCGGAGATTTGCCCTGCTTTCCGTGACTCGCCGTCCCGGCTCGCCGAGAAGACACCTGCCGGTAACCGGGCGGCAGCCTCCTCGTCGCGCTCGGCCGGCCCGACCGCGACGCAGGTCACCGGGGCGGTGGCCGTACCCTGGACGGGTGGATTCGAACGGACAGAATGCGACGCACGGCTCGGTGACCGAGGTGCGCACCTACGAGGTCCGCACCTTCGGTTGCCAGATGAACGTCCATGATTCCGAACGCTTGTCCGGCCTGCTCGAAGACGCGGGTTATGTGAAGGCCGCCCCGAGCGACACCCCGGACCTGGTGGTGTTCAACACCTGCGCGGTGCGGGAGAACGCCGACAACAAGCTCTACGGCACCCTCGGGCACCTCGCGCCGGTGAAGCAGGGCAGGCCCGGCATGCAGATCGCCGTCGGCGGCTGCCTGGCGCAGAAGGACCGCGACACCGTGGTCCGCAAGGCGCCGTGGGTGGACGTGGTGTTCGGCACACACAACATCGGTTCGCTGCCGGTGCTGCTCGAACGGGCACGGCACAACGAGCAGGCCCAGGTGGAGATCCTCGAATCGCTCGAGGCCTTCCCGTCCACCCTGCCCGCCAAGCGTGAATCCGCCTACGCGGGCTGGGTGTCGATCTCGGTGGGTTGCAACAACACCTGCACCTTCTGCATCGTGCCCGCGCTGCGCGGCAAAGAGGTGGACCGCCGCCCCGGTGACGTGCTCGCCGAGGTGCAGGCCCTGGTCGACCAGGGTGTGCTCGAGGTGACCCTGCTCGGCCAGAACGTGAACTCCTACGGCGTGAACTTCGTCGACCCCGAACAACCGCGCGACCGGGGCGCCTTCGCCCAGTTGCTGCGCGCCACCGGGCGGATCGAGGGGCTCGAGCGGGTGCGGTTCACCTCGCCGCATCCGGCGGAGTTCACCGACGACGTCATCGAGGCGATGGCCGAGACACCCAATGTCTGCCCGCAGCTGCACATGCCGTTGCAGTCGGGCTCGGACCGGGTGCTCAAGGCGATGCGCCGCTCCTACCGCAAGGAACGCTTCCTCGGCATCATCGACAAGGTGCGCGCCGCGATGCCGCACGCCTCGATCACCACCGACATCATCGTCGGCTTCCCCGGCGAGACCGAGGAGGACTTCCAGGAGACCCTGGACGTGGTGCGGCGGGCCCGCTTCACCAGCGCCTACACCTTCCAGTACTCCAAGCGCCCCGGCACCCCGGCCGCCGAACTGGCCGATCAGGTGCCCAAGGCCGTGGTGCAGGAACGCTACGACCGGCTCATCGCCCTGCAGGAGCAGGTGTCGCTCGAGGAGAACCAGGCGCTGATCGGCACCGAGGTGGAATTGCTCGTCGCCGAGGGCGCGGGCAAGAAGAACGCGGCGACCGCCCGGATGAGCGGACGCGCCCGCGACGGCGGACTGGTGCACTTCCGGCCCGGCACCGACGCGGGGATCCGGCCCGGTGACCTCGTCGTCGTCGACATCACCGCCGCCGCACCGCACCACCTGATCGCCGACGGTGTCGTGAAATCGCATCGCCGCACGCGAGCGGGCGACGCGCACGAGCGAGGGGTCACGCCCAAGACCGCGCCGATCGGTGTCGGTCTCGGCTTGCCACGCATCGGCGCGCCCGCGATCGAGCCGGTGGACAGCGGTTGTTCGACCGGGTGTCCGGCATGAACGCCGAGGACCCGGACTCTACTACCGGTCGTAGTGGGTCGGGTGCCGAGGACGGCGCGGGGGATGGCAGAGTGGAGCCCGGCGCACACGAGCCGAGTAACCCTGCGGACAGGAGCGACGTGAACCGGGTGGGCAACGATCAGGAATTCGAGCAGTTCCGCGGCGAGATCGACGCCGTGGAGCGGCGGATCGCCGGTGAGATCGATCCCGGCGCACGGGCCATGGTGGTGGCGGGCGCGGTGTTCGCCCTGCTCGTCTCGCTGATCCTGCCGCACGCAGGTGCCGCGCGCGGCTTCGACGTACTGCTGAGCACCGATGCGGCCCGCCTCGAACACATCGGGCTGCCCTCACGCGTCTTCGTGTGGCTGGTCATCGTGTTCGGCGTCGGTTTCTCCCTGCTGGCCCTGACCACCCGGCGCTGGGTGCTGGCCTGGTTGGCCTGTGCGGGCTCGGCCGTGGCGAGTGTGTTCGGCGTGCTGTCGATCTGGCACCGCCAGACCCCGGGCCTCGGCAACTACGAGGGCGCCGGGCCCGGCATCGGCCTGATCCTCGGCACCCTGGCCGTCATGGTGCTCACCTTCCACTGGATCCGCGTGGTCTGGAGTCGCACCGCTGTGCAGCTGGCCGCGGAGGAACAGCGCCGTAATGCCGCCCGCGAAGCCGAGGAACGCGACCGCAAACGCCTGATGGGCGAGGAGTAGATCCCGAAACGAAGAAAACCCGGACCGAAGGCGGTCGAGGTTTTCTTCTTCTCGTCAGAGGTTGCTGACGGCGCCTTCTGCCGCTTCGGCCCACTCGCGCCACTGCCTGGCCTGCTCGAGTGCCTTTTCGGCGTCGCGCTTCTTGCCCGCTGCCTCGGCCTTGGCGGCCTGCTCCTCGAACTGGGCGACGCGCTCGCGGAACTGCGCGGCGCGGGCGACGGCCTCGGGGTCGGTGCGGCGCCACTGCTGGTCGGCCGCGTCGCGCACCCGCTTCTCGATCGCGCGCAGCCTGCCTTCGAGTTCCTGCATCCGCTCGCGCGGGACCTTGCCGACGGCGTCCCACTTGTCCTGCAGTTCGCGCAGGGCGGCGCGGGCGGCCTCGAGGCCGTTGGCCGGATCGATGTGCTCGTAGGCGTCGAGCAGTTCCTGCTTGGCGACGGCGTTGTGCTCGAACTCCGCGTCGCGTTCGGAGACCGCCGCGTTGCGGGCGGCGAAGAACACGTCCTGCGCGCTCTTGAAACGGCGCCACAGCGCCTCGTCGGCCTCGCGGGGCGCCCGGCCTGCCGCCTTCCACTCGGTGAGCAGATCGCGGAACACCGCGGCGGTACCGGTCCAGTCGGTGGAGCCGGACAGCTCCTCGGCGCGCACGCACAGCTCTTCCTTGCGCGTCTTGGCCGTGGCGCGTTCACGATCGAGTTCGGCGAAGTGGGCGCCGCGTCGGCGGTTGAACGCCTCACGCGCCTTGGAGTAGCGCTTCCACAGCGCGTCGTCGACCTTGCGATCGACACCGCGGATCGACTTCCACTCGTCGAGGATCTCGCGCAACCGGTCGCCCGCGGCCTTCCACTGGGTGGATTCGGCGGCGATCTGCTCGGCCTCGGCGGCCAGGGCTTCCTTGCGCTCGGTGTGCTCGTGGCGGGCGCGTTCCTTCTCCTCCTTGGCGTGCGCGGCGGCTTCCTCGGAGTGCTCGGTGATGGCCTGCAGGCGGGCGGCCAGGCCGTCGATGTCACCGATGACGGCGGCGGTCGGCAACGTTTCGGCGAGCGCCAGCGCGGCGGCCTTGGTCTTGCGGGCATCGGCGCCCGCGGCCAAACGCGCCTCGAGCAACGCCACCTCGGTGGCCAGGTCGTCGAAGCGGCGGCCGAAGTGGGCAAGGCCCTCGGCGGCGTCACCGGCCTGCCAGGAGCCGACGACGCGTTCACCGTCGGCGGTCTTCACCCAGGCGGTGCCGTCCTCGTCGACGCGACCCCATTTGCTCGGGTCGGTGGCCGCGGGCACCACCACCGCGTGCGGGTGCGTCTGGTCGGGGCCGGGCGCGGGTTTCACGGCATGTGGTTTGGGCGGACGCGGAGCCTTGCCGCCGGGCTTGGGGGTGCCGGAGGGTCGCGGGCCCGGACCGGGGGTGGGCTTCGCGGTTCCGTTGCTGTCGGTCATTGCTCTCCGTCCCTGCCGCGCGTCACGGCTGCCTGGTTACGCTCTAGCACATCCCATTGAACCCGCTTCGAGCCGAGGAAACCATCGATCCCGAGGATCGGATGCCGCGTTTCCTGGGATTTCGTCCCGGACGACGGGGGTGGTCGCATCAGAAAACACTAGCAATCTCGCGGGGCGTCACGGCGCCGGACACTCGCTGACCCCGGTGCGCTCCTCCTGCGCCGGATGCGGGTGCGTGCTACCGGTGCGGCTACGGTTACGTCGTGTTCTCGATAGCGGCCCTGGTCCCGTCGCCGCCGATGCTGGTGCCACAACTGTGCGGACACCAGGTGGCCTCCGACGATGCTCCCGACGAGCCGGTGGTGGTGTTGCGCGCGGCCGCGCTCGAGGCCGCCGCCACGCTCGCCGCCCGCGCCGATCGCTGGGTCGTCGTCGGCGCCGGTGCGCGGGCCGAAACCTTCGACCCCGGTGTGCGCGGGACTTTCCGTGGTTTCGGCGCCGATGTCGTCGTCGGTCTCGGCCCGGGCGCGAGCGTCGACGCACCGGCAGACCCTCAGCTTCCGCTGCCCGTCCTGATCGCCGCGTGGTTGCGGGAGCAGGCCGCGCCGGGTGTTTCCGTACGGGCGCGAGTGATCGCCGCCGACACGGCACCGGGGGAGTGCGCCCGCTTCGGCACCGACCTGCGCGCCGAACTCGACGCCGATCCGGCGCCGTGGGCGGTGCTCGTCGTCGCCGACGGAGCCGCGACCCTCACCCTCAAATCCCCGGGCTACCTCGACGAGCGCGCCGACCCGTTCCAAACCGCTCTGGATGCCGCCCTGCGCGAGGGCTCCCGAGCAGGGCTCGCCGCACTCGACCCCGACCTGTGTGCGCAATTGCGGGTCGACGGTCGCGCCGCCTACCAGGTGCTCGGCGGCCTGTTCGCCACCGACCCGGCCGACCCGCCGGTTCGCACCCTCTACCAGGGCGCACCGTACGGCGTGGGCTACGACGTGAGCGTGTGGGAGGTCGGCCGATGACGAAGCGCCCCATCGCGGTCGTCGGACCCACCGCGACCGGGAAGTCTGATCTGGCCCTCGACCTGGCCGAACGGCTCGACGGCGAAATCGTCAACATCGACGCGATGCAGCTGTACCGCGGCATGGACGTCGGTACCGCGAAACTGCCGCCCGCGCAGCGGCGTGGCATCGCGCACCACCTCCTCGACGTTCTCGACGTCACCGAGACCGCCACGGTCGCTGCCTACCAGAGCGCGGCAAGCGACATCGTGGAAGACATCATGGCGCGCGGCCGCACCCCGGTGGTCGTCGGCGGTTCGATGATGTACGTGCAGGCACTGCTCGACCAGTGGGACTTCCCGGCCACCGACCCCGACGTGCGCGCCCGCTGGGAAGCGGTGCTGGCCGACGGCGGAGTCGCGGCCGTGCACGCGGCGCTGCGGGCGGCCGACCCGGTCGCGGCCGACACCATCCTGCCCACCGACGGGCGACGGATGGTCCGCGCACTGGAAGTCGTCGAACTCACCGGCAAACCGTTCGCCGCCTCGGCTCCGACCATCGGCGCACCGCGCTGGGACACCGTCATCATCGGCGTCGACCGGGAGACCGCCGCCCTCGACGCCCGCATCGAGGCCCGCACCGCGCACATGTTCGACTCCGGCCTGGTCGAGGAGGTCCGCACCCTGCTCGATGCCGGACTGCGCGACGGCCAGACCGCACGCCGCGCGATCGGGTACGCCCAGGTGCTGGCCTACCTCGACGGCGAATACGATCTCGCGCACGCCCGCGAACGCACTTTCATCGGCACCCGCCGCTATGTGCGACGGCAGCGCTCGTGGTTCCGCCGCGACCCCAGGGTGACCTGGGTCGACGGCGCCGACCCCGACCTCGCCGCCACCACGCTCACCCTGCTCGACGAACAGACAGGACGGACCGCGCAGTGACCCGACGAGTGAGTACCCGCAACGCCTCGGTGCAGGTGTGGCAGGCCTACCTCAACAACCGGACCAAACGTCATCGCGACGGCCGCTTCCTCGTGCAGGGCGTGCGCCCCATCACCCAGGCCCTGGCCAACGACTGGCCGCTGGAGACGCTGCTCTACCGGCTCGGCACGCCCGATCTGTCGAGCTGGGCGCGGGAACTGCTCGACACCACCGAGGTGCCGCAGGTGGGTCTGGTCCCCGAACTGATGGCCGAGCTGGGGGAGAAGTCGGGCACGATTCCCGAGATCGTGGCCGTCGCCCATTCGCGTCAGCCCGACCTGGACACCTACGCGCCCGGCGAACCGGGCGAGGACTTCCCGGTCGTCGTGGTCTTCGACCGGCCCAACTCGCCCGGCAACCTCGGCACCCTCATCCGCTCGGCCGACGCCTTCGGGGCATCGGGCGTGATCGTCACCGGCCATGGCGCCGACCAGTTCGACCCGCAGGCCGTGCGCGCCTCCACCGGTTCGCTGTTCGCCGTGCCCGTGCTGCGCGCGTCGGGTGCCGCCCAGGTCGTGGAGTTCCGTGACCGGCAGGTGGCGCGCGGTATCCCCACCCGCATCGTGGGCACCGACGAACACGCGCCGTCGACCATCTACGACTACGACTTCACCGAGGCCACCATCCTGGTGGTCGGCAACGAGACCACCGGCATGAGTTCGGCCTGGTCGCAAGCCTGCGACGACCTGGTGACCATCCCGATGGGCGGCACCGCGAGCTCGCTCGGCGCCCCGTCGGCCGGCGCGATCGGCCTGTACGAGATCGCCCGGCAGCGCCGCACCTTCGCCCGATGACGGGATCGTCGCCCGCACAGGGGACAATGGCGGACGTGTCCGACATCGAATTCAGCAAGGGCCACGGCACCCAGAACGATTTCGTGGTGCTGCCCGACCTCGAGGTGCGTCTCGACCTGAACGCCGACCGCGTCGCCGCCCTGTGCGACCGCCGTCGCGGCCTCGGCGCCGACGGTGTGCTGCGCGTCGCCAAGGCTGGCGCCCTGCGCGAGGCCGGCGTGCTCGACACCCTGCCCGACGGTGTCGGCGCCGACGACTGGTTCATGGACTACCGCAATGCCGACGGGTCGATCGCCGAGATGTG
This sequence comes from Nocardia sp. GTS18, assembly GCF_013839555.1. Taxonomy (NCBI): domain Bacteria; kingdom Bacillati; phylum Actinomycetota; class Actinomycetes; order Mycobacteriales; family Nocardiaceae; genus Nocardia; species Nocardia sp. GTS18. The sequence continues at coordinate 228,872 of NZ_JACBIU010000003.1, forward strand.
CGGCAACGGCACCCGGGTGTTCGCCCACTACCTCAATGCCACCGGCCTGGAAACCCGCACCGAGTACGTCGTCGGCAGCCGCGCGGGCGGGCGACCCGTCGAGGTGCACGCCGCGGGCCCCGTCGACGGCGAGGTCACCGTCGACATGGGCGCTGTGCGTGAACTCGGCAGCTCCACCGCGACCCTGGCCGGCTGGGCACTGTCCGGAATCGGCATCGATGTGGGCAATCCGCACCTGGCCTGCGTCGACGAGAGCCTGACCGCCGACGCGCTGGCCAAGCTCGATCTGAGCGTGTCGCCCGGCTTCGATCCCGACCTGTTCCCGCACGGCGTCAATGTCGAGATCCTCACCGCGCTCGGCCCCGACAACGCCGTCGACATGCGCGTCTACGAGCGCGGTGTCGGCGAGACCCGCTCCTGCGGAACCGGAACTGTCGCCGCAGCGGCCGCCGCGCTGACCGCCGCCGGTGTGCCGGTCGGGTCGGGCCGGGGCGAGGTCACGGTGCGCGTTCCGGGCGGGCAGGTGCGCGTCACCATCGACAACGGCCGTGCCTGGATGCGCGGTCCCTCGGTGCTGCTCGCCGCGGGCACACTGTCGCGCGACTGGTGGAACGCGCAAGCCAACCGATAACCGGATGCGCCGTGTCACTGTGACGTGGCAGCATGGAAGGCGTATGACGAAACCAGAAGTACCCTCAGACACCACATCGGACCGCGACACCACCGCGGCCGATGCCGACGTGGCCGCCGACCGCGGCGACGTCGACGACGCGCTGGCCCGCCACGCGGCGCGGATGCAGCGCCCGGGCTGGTCACCCGAACCGACCGTCGGTGAGATGCAGCTCGACGAACGCACCTCGCTGCGTCGCGTCGCGGGCCTGTCCACCGAGCTCACCGACATCACCGAGGTCGAATACCGCCAGCTGCGCCTGGAACGGGTCGTGCTGGTCGGTGTGTGGACCACCGGCAGCGCCGCGCAGGCCGAGGCGAGCATGGTCGAGCTGGCCGCTTTGGCCGAGACGGCGGGCTCGGAAGTCCTCGAAGGCCTCATCCAGCGACGCGACAAGCCCGACCCGGCCACCTACATCGGTTCCGGCAAGGCCGAGGAACTGCGCACCGTCGTCCTCGACACCGGCGCCGACACCGTGATCTGCGACGGTGAACTCACCCCCGCCCAGCTCACCGCGCTGGAGAAGGTCGTGAAGGTGAAGGTCATCGACCGCACCGCACTGATCCTCGACATCTTCGCCCAGCACGCCACCTCCCGCGAGGGTAAGGCCCAGGTCGCGCTCGCCCAGATGGAATACATGCTGCCGCGGCTGCGTGGTTGGGGTGAGTCGATGTCACGGCAGGCCGGTGGTCGTGCGGGCTCCAACGGTGGTGTCGGTCTGCGTGGTCCCGGTGAGACCAAGATCGAAACCGACCGCCGCCGCATTCGTGAGCGAATGGCCAAGTTGCGCCGCGAGATTCGCGAGATGAAGACCGCACGCGACACCATGCGCGCGCGCCGCAGCGCCAGCGGGGTACCCGCGGTGGCCATCGTCGGCTACACCAACGCGGGCAAGTCCAGCCTGATGAACTCCCTGACCGGCGCGGGTCTGCTGGTGCAGGACGCCCTGTTCGCCACCCTCGATCCGACCACCCGCCGGGCCGCGCTCGACGACGGTCGCGAGATGGTGTTCACCGACACCGTCGGCTTCGTCCGTCACCTGCCCACCCAGCTGGTCGAGGCGTTCCGGTCCACCCTGGAAGAGGTCACCGGCGCCGACTTACTGCTGCATGTGGTCGACGGGTCCGACCCGTTGCCGCTCGAGCAGATCCGCGCGGTGCGCGAGGTCATCACCGACGTGATCAAGGAGCAGGGCACGGCGGCTCCGCCGGAACTGCTGGTGGTCAACAAGATCGACGCCGCTGACCCCGACGAGCTCACCCGCCTGCGCGGGCTGCTGCCGGGCGCCGCGTTCGTGTCGGCCCGCACCGGGGCAGGCATCGAGGAACTGCGCGAACGCCTGTCCGAGGTACTCGGCGGGCTCGATGTCGACATCAGTGTGCTGCTGCCCTACAGCCGCGGCGACCTGCTCGCCCGCATCCACGCCGACGGCCGGATCATCTCCTCCGATCACGAGGAGGGCGGCACCCGCGTGCGCGCTCGGGTGCCACACGCGCTGGCGGCGGCCCTGTCGGAATTCGCCCATTCCGGGCCTGCGGAGTCGGCCGGTCGCTAGCGGCGGGTTGCCGCTCGTTTGCGGCTGACACCGATGCGACACAGCCATATTCGGACGCTATGGTCGATTGTCGACAGCAGGAGGGTGTTATGTCGAACGACCAGAAGAACGAAATCGAGCAGGGCGATCACGTTCTCAGCGATGGCGCGCCGTTGAATCCGGCGCCGAGCGAGTGGGAGATCCGGGCCTTCGAGGCGGTGTTCGCACCGGTGCGTGCCTGGGCCAGTCCGCGCTTCTACGGTTTGGAGAACATTCCGGCCGAGGGCCCGGTGTTGATCGTGGCCAACCACAACCTGCTCGGCGGGATCGATGCGCCGCTGCTGATGCCCGCGATCCTGCGGGAGCGTGGGCGGCTGGTGCGTGGCCTGGCCGAGCATGTGCTGATGGTGCCGGGTGTGCGGGAGATCCTGCACCGTTTCGGTGCTGTGCGCGGTACCAGGTCGAACTGCCTCGCGCTGCTCGAACGCGGCGAGGCGGTGGTGGTGTTTCCCGGCGGCGGTCGTGAGGCGATCCGCCGCAAGGGGGAGAAGTATGTGCTCAAGTGGGAGGGCCGCACCGGCTTCGCGCGGATGGCGATCCAGGCCGGCGTCCCCATCGTGCCGTTGGCGATGATCGGTATCGACGATGCCTTCGACATCGTCTTCGACGGCCAGCATCCCGTGATGTCGCCGCTGCGGTGGACGTGTCAATTGCTCGGTATCAACCCCGAACTGAACCCGCCGCTGGTGAAGGGCATCGGGCCGACCCCGATTCCGCGCCCGGAGCGGTTCTACTACTCGGCGGGTACCCCGATCGATCCCACCCCGTGGCTCGGTGCCGACGACATCGACAGTGCTGCCGCCGACCTGCGTGACGTGGTGCAGAAGAGCCTGGAGGAGGAGCTGCAGTTCCTGTTCTCCGAACGTGAGCGCGATACCGGCCGCGGTCTGATCGGCCGATTGCGTAGCGCGCTGCCCTTCTGACCAGCCCGAGCGGTGGGTGTTCGCGGAATACCCACCGCTCACCTCGCGTTACGCGCTATACGGACCAAGGTCCGAATAGTGAGAGGCGAGGTCGATGGCGGCACAGGTGCAGGTGATTCCGGCTGCGAACCGCAGGTACTGGCGCACCGAGTGGCTCGACTCGCGTCAGTCGTTCCCCGTGACCGGCAATTTCGTGCTCGAGGACTACGCGCACGGGCTGCTGCTGGTGCACAACGAGGACATCGTCGACCCCGGCGAGGGCTTCGACACGCATCAGCACCGTGACACCGAGATCTTGACCTGGGTGCTGGAAGGCACAGTGGTGCACCAGGATTCGGCAGGCAACTCGGGATTGATCCGGCCCGGCCTCGCACAAGGGATGAGTGCGGGTACCGGCATCCTGCATTCCGAACGCAACGGCGCCGGCTGGACGGAACGCGAACGGCTGCACGTGGTGCAGATGTGGATCCCACCGGACACTCTCGGCGCGCCGCCGAGCTATCAGGAACTCGACGTCGACGGTGCGTTGCGCCGCAACTCGCTGGTGCCGGTGGCCTCCGGCATGCCGAGGTATCGCGGCGACGCCGCGATCGGAATCGGCAACCGCCACGCCACTTTCCATGTCGCCCGGCTGGATCCGGGACACAGCATCACCGTTCCCGACGCACCGTACGGTCACGTGTTCATCGCCCGGGGCGGCGTCGACTACGAGAACCACGGCGCACTCGGGCAGGGCGACGCCGTCCGGCTCACCGCGACGGGCGGTCACCGCGTGACGGCGACGACTCCCGCCGAGGTGCTGATCTGGGAGATGGACGCGGCGGCGAGCCGCTGACCTCACACTTTACGGATGACGGTGACGACTTTCCCCAGAATTTGCGCGTCGTTTCCTGGGATCGGTTCGAAATGTGGGTTGTGTGGCATCAGCCACACGTCTTTGCCGGTGCGCTTGAAGGTCTTCACGGTCGCCTCGCCGTCGATCATGGCAGCGACGATGTCGCCGCCCTCGGCGACGTTCTGCTGACGTACGACCACCCAGTCGCCGTCACAGATCGCGGCATCGACCATCGACTGGCCGACGACCTTGAGCAGGAACAGCGACCCGTCGCCGACGAGTTCGCGCGGCAGCGGGAACACTTCCTCCACCGCCTGCTCGGCCAGGATCGGCCCACCGGCGGCGATCCGGCCGAGGACCGGAACGAAGGTGGGGGTGGGGCGGCTCGGATCGGCCACGTCGTCCACGGGTTCGGCGGGCAGGGTGGTGACCGCGCGCACCGCTTCGTCGAGTCCGCGCACATTCACCGCGCGCGGCCGGTTCGGGTCGCGGCGCAGGTAGCCCTTGCGCTCCAGGGCGCGCAGCTGATGGGCCACCGAGGAGGTGGAGGTGAGCCCGACCGCGTCGCCGATCTCGCGGATGCTCGGCGGGTAGCCGCGTTCGGTCACCGAGGAGCGGATGACCTCGAGGACCGTGCGCTGACGCACGGTGAGATCCGCGCCGGATCCCGATGTGACGGTGCCGGTAGCGCTTTCGTCACCCGTGTCGTCTGTGTGGGTCACCTGTCCCGCCCTTCCGCTTGTCGAATTCGCCTCTCTCACGCTAGTCGGGCCACGCCGAAGTATCAAACATCTGTTCGAGCATGTCGGGCGTTTCGTGCTGACATGCGCGCCGCCGCGTGGTAGAAATCGAACATCAGTTCGTCGCACAGGTGTTCGAACAGGTTCGGTCATCGTCGCCTCACCTGCCCTTTCATCCAGCGGAGCACACCACCCCGGAGGTTCTTCCGATGAGCACAGCGATCAGCGCCCTGCGTTCCTACGATCCCGCCGAAGTCCCCGAACCGGTGCTGCGTCGCCGCCGAACCGCCCGCGCTCCACGTCCTTTCGCGCTCGTGCGCGGACAGGGCCGCAACAGCGCGGCGCGGCGGGAAGTCGCCGCCCGCTTCATCCCGCATCCGCCGCAACCCTCGGCCCCGGCCGGGCCGGTCCGGCGCTCGCGCGAAGCCGAGGTGGTTCGTGGCGCCGAGCTCCGGGCCAGGGGCGCGCGGACCTTCGACATCACCGAAGCCGAGGTGGATCTCGCCTTCGCGACCGTGCCCCGCTGGGAGTCGGCGCGGTCACGATCCGTGACCCGCGCGCTCGTCGGTGACCCGTCGTCGATCGAAGCGCCGACCCGGCGGGTGCGTGCGGGCGCGCGGGCGTCCGATCGTGGGCCGGAATTTCGTGGGCCGCGCTCGGAACAGGCGCTCTACGCGAGAGTGGCCGGTTCCCGTGCGCGTGGTGCCCATCCGATGGTGCGGGTGCGTCAGGCGCAGGCGGGCTTGGCGGCGCTGGCGCTCACGGCGCTGGTGACCGCGTTGATCGTGGTGACATTCTTAGGGTTGGCGCATCTGCGGGCAGGCAGCTTCGGGGAGTGGACCGAGTCCTCGCCCGGCATCTCCCAGCAGGGTGACCACCCGCAGGTCGGCTTGTTCGAAACGCGACCCCAAAACTAGAACACGTTGCTACCGTGACGATTGTCCCTGCCGGGCAGGCCGGTCGGGGCACGGATGCGAGGTCACGTGCGCAGCTTTTGGATCGTTCTGCTCCTGGGTGTGCTGCTGGCCGTGGCGCCCGCGCCCCTCGTCCGGGCCGAACCCATCTACACCGCCTATCTGGACCTGCCCGCCGTCAACGACGACGGTGAATTCGCCGGCGGCATCCATCCGGCGCTGCCCCTGAGTGCCGAGCCACTGCGTACGGCGCTCGACCAGGCCAGAGCCGACGGGATCGCGCCGAGCAGGTATTCCACACTGCTGCACCAATATTGGCTCGTCGTCGCCACCGACAACGCGGGGATCGATCCAGCCGGCTGGGCGCCGGAGCGTGGCGTGGCAGCCAACACGGACACCTTCACCCGCGTGTACGTGAACTACTTCCGCATCGCCGCGGCCCGCCCGGACTTCTACTGGGCCGGGTTGGCGGGCATCGCGGGCGGCTCGTTCGCATCGGGATTCTTCGACGTGGGCGATATCGGCGCCCTGCTGTCGGTGCCCGGAATCCACGAACTCGGTACGGCCGTCGCCGACCTGCTGCGCGCCACCCCACCGGAACTTGTCGCCGCCGTACCGCCCGATGTCGCCGCGCTCGCCCTGCTCGGCCCGCGCCTGACCGCCGATGACCTGGCGTGGTACCAGACCAGGCTGATCATCATGCAGCGCCACATCTTCACGGATCTGGTGCCGATGCACGAGGCCTACCTCGCCGACGGGATGACGGCGATCGACGAGATGCATGCTGCGGGACTGCTCGACGACGCCATGCACGCGGCCTGGGCCGGAATCGACAACGGCACCGGCCTCGCCGAAGCGCTGGTGACCATGGCCGACCGCGAACAGAACCACATCGTGCCCGAGCAGTGGGACGCCACCGCCGCCGGCCGCGGCGGCCTGGGCCGGGTGCTCACCTACGTCACCACGGTCGCGGGCAAACCCGCCCTGGCGGGCGCCCGGGCACCCGGTGTGTACGCGCCCGCCACCGTGCGCTCGCCGATCCCCGGCAGCGGGCTCGGACTGCGGATGCCGCTGCCCGCGTTCAACTGGGCCGACCGCGACGACCGCTGGGCCTACCTCGCCGCCGACCTGGTGCCCCGCCACCTCGACCTGGCCACCGACCCCGCGCGGGCCGTGGCCGTGTACCGCGAGCCGTTTCCGGGCAAGCTCGACCGGGGCCGGTTGATCGCCCGGCTGCCCGACGTGATCGCGGACCTGACCACGCAGTGGCAGGTGACCCATACCTGAGCGGTATCCTGTCAAGAGTCATGGAGTAGCGAAGTGAACTGCGCACCGACGAAGGAACCCCTCGGATGCATTGCCCGTATTGCCGTCACCCCGACTCGCGTGTCGTCGACTCGCGGGAAGTCGAGGAGGGCACGGCGATTCGCCGCCGACGTTCCTGCCCGTCGTGCGGGCGCCGGTTCACCACCGTCGAGACCGCAGTGCTTTCGGTGGTCAAGCGCAGCGGTGTCACCGAACCGTTCAGCCGCGAGAAGGTGATCGTCGGTGTGCGACGCGCCTGCCAGGGCCGCGAGGTCGACGACGACGCCCTGAATCTGCTGGCCCAGCAGGTCGAGGACGCGGTGCGCGCCAAGGGTTCTCCGGAAGTCCCCAGCCACGAGGTGGGCCTCGCCATCCTCGGCCCCCTGCGCGATCTCGACGAAGTGGCCTACCTGCGCTTCGCCTCGGTCTACCGATCCTTCACCAGCGCAGACGATTTCGAACGCGAGATCACCGAGATGCGCGCTGCCCGCGCCGCTACCGCAGCCACCGACTGAGCCCGCGTCGCCGCACCCGTGCTGCCCCGTGGGTCGGTTCGCCCACTTCTTCGCCGAACCACACCCGTCAACGGCGGATGGAGGCGATCGCCTTTTCGATGCGTTTGGTCGACACCGGGTACGGGGTCCCCAACTTCTGGGCGAACAGGCTGACGCGTAATTCCTCGATCATCCACCAGATCTCGGTGACATCGCGGGCGTTGCGGCGGTTGTCGGGAAGACTGCGGACGAGTTTGTCGTAGGCGGCGAGCATCCGGTCGACCTCGACCATCCCCTGTCGGTCGCGCACCGCCGAACCGGGCAGCGACTCGAGGCGCTGGGCGGCGGCGAGCAGGTAGCGGGGGAGTTCGCGCAGCCGGGTGCGTCCCCATTCGGCGACGAATCCGGGGAACAGCAGGTCGTCGAGTTGATGGCGGACGTCGTCGGCGATGTCGGTCTCGGCGGTGTCGGCGAGAGCGGCGCGGGCCTGGTGCGCGGCCGACAGCACCGGCGTCACCAGGCGGATCAGTTCGCTGACCGTGCCCGCCAGTTTCGGGCGAACGGCGGCGACGAGCTTGTCGAATTCCTCCGGCGTGCGGACCGGACCACCGGCGCGGGCGATGAGCTCGTCGGCGGCGGCGACCCGGCAGTCCTCTACGAGCTTGTCCAGGGAACCGTCGGGGTTCTGGCTCAAAGCCAACCGGTCGGCGGCCGACAGCCCGGCGGTGACGGCACGGGTGGAGGTCGGGACGGCGGCGAGCAGCAGGGTACGCACGCCCGCGCGCATGGCGGCGGCCTGTTCGGCGGGCGAACTCAGCACCCGCACGGCGACGCCTTCACCCTCGGGGACGAGGGCGGGATAGCCGGTGACGGTCTGCCCGGCCACCTCGCGCCGCACCGTCGGCGCGACGGAACCGAGCGATTCGGAGGTCCACACGGTCGCAGGCGCGCGTTCGGCACCGGCGGTAGCCCGCGCGACGGACGCCGAAACCTGATCGGCCAGCCGGGTTTTCAGCTGCGGGAGGTTCTTGCTCTTGGCGAGCACCTTCCCGCTCTGATCGACAGCGGCGAAGGTCATTCGCAGGTGGTCCGGCAGGGCGGCGGGCGACAGGTCGTCGGCGCTGATGGTCACCGACCCGAGCCGCGACAGCTCCCGCGCCAACCCGATTCGCAACGGTTCCGCGCGTGGCGTGAGCCCCCGCAGGGCAGCCGACGCGAAGTCGGGTGCGGGAACCACCGCGCGGCGCAATGCCTTCGGCAGCGTCTTGATATAGGCGGCCGCGAGTTCCTCCCGCATGCCGGGAACCAGCCAATCGAAGCCCACCGCGCGCACGTGCGCGAGCTGCTCGACGGGGATGCGGACGGTGACGCCGTCGTCGTCCTTGCCCGGCTCGAACTGATAGGTGAGCGGGAAGGAGAGTTCCCCCTGACGCCACGCATCGGGGAAATCGGTGGGGTCGAGGGCGGCGGCGCCGGCGTTGACCACGGTGTCGGTCGAGAAGTCCAGCAGCCCTGGGTCTTTGCGTTCGGCCTTGCGCCACCAGGAGTCGAAGTGGCGCACCGACACGATGTCGGCGGGAATGCGCTGGTCGTAGAACTCGAACAGCACCTCGTCGTCGACGAGGATGTCGCGTCGGCGCGCCCGGTGCTCGAGGTCGGCGACATCGTCGACGAGCGCTCGGTTGCGTGCGAAGAACCCGTGCCGGGTCTGCCATTCACCCTGCACGAGGGCATGGCGGATGAACAGTTCGCGCGACAGCTCCGGATCGATGCGCCCGTAGTCGACGGGCCGGCCGGCCACCAGCGGCACACCGTAGAGCGTGGCCCGTTCGTAGGCGCGAGCCGCACCACGCTTGGCCGACCAATGCGGTTCCGAATAGGTGCGTTTCACCAGGTCACCGGCGAGCCGCTCGGCCCACTCCGGTTCGATCCGCGCCGCGATGCGTCCCCACAGTCGCGAGGTCTCCACCAGTTCGGCCGCCATCACCCAGCGCGGCGGCTTCTTGGCCAGCGACGAGCCGGGGAAGATCATGAACTTGGCATTGCGTGCCCCGAGGAACTCCCGCGACTCCGCTTCCCGCACACCGAGATGCGAGAGCATGCCCGCCAGCAACGACTGATGGATCTGCGCTCTCGGCCACGGCATCGCCGCCTCGGCCTCGGCAACCGCCGAATCAGTGTTCCCCGCAGCATCTTTCGCACCGGAGCGACGGCCATCGGCTGGTGGCTGCCCGGCCCCACGGCCACGAGACTTTCGGCCGCCCCGCCCCGGCCCCGCCCCACCGTCTCCCGACGGCAGGTGGCCCGTGCTGTCCCAGCCGAGCCCACGGGTGATGGTGCGCAGCTGACCGTGCAGGTCCTGCCACTCCCGGATCCGCAGGTAGTGCAGGAACTCGTCGCGGCACATACGGCGGAACTGGTTGGACGACAACGACTTGCGCTGTTCGGTCAGGTAGTCCCACAGGCGCAGGTAGGCCAGGAAGTCCGAACCGTCGACGGTGAAGCGGGCATGCTGGGTGTCGGCGGCCTGCTGATGCTCCACGGGCCGTTCCCGCACGTCCTGGATCGACAGCGCCGCGACGATCACGAGCACTTCGTCGAGGCAGCCGTTGCGGTTGGCCTCCACCAGCATGCGGGCCATGCGCGGATCGACCGGCAGGTGGGCCATCTCCCGGCCGACCGGGGTCAGCGTGAGATGCCCACCCGATTGTTCTTCGCTACCGACAGCTTTGGAGCTGCCGTGGGCGAGTGCGCCGAGTTCCTCGAGCAGGGCGATGCCGTCGCGGATCGCACGCCGGTCGGGGGCCTCCACGAACGGGAAGCTCTCGATATCGCCGAGGCCGAGCGCGGTCATCTGCAGGATGACCGCCGCCAGATTGGTGCGCAGGATCTCCGGTTCGGTAAACGCGGGCCGCGACTCGAAATCGTCCTCGGAATACAGGCGGATGCAGATGCCGTCGGCGACACGACCACATCGACCCGAACGCTGTCGCGCCGAAGCCTGCGACACCGGTTCGATCGGCAGCCGCTGCACCTTGGTGCGCATCGAATAGCGGGAGATGCGCGCCGTACCCGGGTCGATGACGTACCGGATGCCAGGCACGGTCAGCGACGTCTCGGCCACGTTGGTGGCGAGGACCACCCGGCGACCGGTGTGCGGGGCGAACACCTTGTGCTGTTCGGCCGCCGACAGGCGCGCGTACAGGGGGACGATCTCGGTGCGCGGCAGTCTCAGGTCGCGCAGTGAGTCGGCGGTGTCGCGGATCTCGCGCTCGCCGGACAGGAACACCAGCACGTCACCGTCGCCCTCGGCGAACAGTTCGGTGACCGCGTCGCCGATGGCGTCGGTGGGGTCGCGGTCGACGACGCGGGTGTCGTCCTCGTCGTCGGTGCCCGGCAGCTCCAAAGACAGGGGGCGATAACGAAGTTCGACGGGGTAGGACCGGCCCGACACCTCGACGATCGGGGCCGGGGTGCCGTCGGCGGCGGCGAAATGGCGGGCGAACAGTTCGGGATCGATGGTCGCCGAGGTGATGATCACCTTGAGATCGGGCCGTTTCGGCAGCAGCTGCTTCAGGTAGCCGAGCAGGAAGTCGATATTGAGGCTGCGCTCGTGTGCCTCGTCGATGATGATCGTGTCGTAGCGGCGCAGCAACCGGTCGCGCTGGATCTCGGCGAGCAGAATGCCGTCGGTCATCAGCTTGACCAGCGTGCGGTCCGAGGCCTGATCGGTGAACCGCACCGTGTACCCGACCACGTCGCCGAGTTCGGTACCCAGCTCCTCGGCGATGCGTTCGGCGACCGTGCGCGCGGCCAGCCTGCGCGGCTGGGTGTGCCCGATGGTGCCCCGGATACCGCGACCGAGTTCCAGACAGATCTTGGGGATCTGGGTGGTCTTGCCCGAGCCGGTCTCACCGGCCACGATGACGACCTGGTTCGCGGCGATGGCGGCGGCGATGTCCTCGCGGCGCGCCGAGACCGGCAGCTGCTCGGGGTAGGTGATCGACGGAACCGCCGCGCGGCGATTCGCCACGCGGGTCTCGGCGGTGGCGATCTCGGCGTCCAGCGCGGGCAGGTCGTCGGGGCGCGCGCGGTCCAGTTTGCGCCGGAGCCGATATTCGTCGCGCAGCGAGACCTCCGCCAGGCGGGTGCGCAGCGCGCGGGTTCCGGTGCTAGCTGTCCTGGTCATTGCGCCTACCAGCCTAGCGAAGCACGCCACCGGTTTTCCCGGCGCGCCCGTCGACGGCGGCGTGCTGCACCCGGATCACCGACATCTCATGCGAAGATGCGGCATGACCAAGCACCGGCCTCGGCGCGTCCCCGCCTCTGGACTGACCGGAGGGTGCGACGAAGGAGTGCCCGGAGGGAGGGAAGAGGTGGGGTTCAGCGCCGAGACCCGCGGCGCCAGCCGCCAAAAGATTCAGCTGAGCGGCTCGGTGCGCACGGCGTGGTGGATCAGGGCATACCGGATCGGCTTCGGAGTGCTCGGTCTCGTCGCCCTGCTGTGGATTCCCCTGCGCAACCTGGACTCGCCGACATTCTCGATCGCGAACTACTTCAGTTACTTCACCATCGAGTCGAACATCCTCGCCGTGATCGTGCTGCTCGTCGGTGGCCTGCTCGCGCCGCAGGGACCCGGCTGGCAGGTGGTGCGCGGCGCGGTGACGCTGTACATGCTCATCACGATGGTGGTGTACGCGGTGCTGCTGGCCAATATCGACGTGATGCTCACCGACAAGTGGATCAACGACATCATGCACCGGTACCTGCCGCTGGTCCTCGTCGCGGACTGGCTGCTGGTCGCCATGGGCCGCCGGCTGGCGGCGACACCGGAGCTGGTCGGGAAGTGGTTGATCTTCCCGCTGCTCTACGGTGCCTACACGCTGATCCGCGGCCCGATCGTCGACTGGTATCCGTACCCGTTCATCGACCCGCGCCACCAGGGCTACCTGTCGATGACGCTCGGCCTGATCGTGTTGAGCATCGTGTTCGCGGTGCTCGCGGTTGCCATGGCGTCGCTGGGTGACGTGCCCGCGTGGTGGAGGGCCCGACGAGCGCGCGAGGGCGAGCCGGTGTAAGTGTGGAGCCATGAATGCGCTCTGGCATGGATTCGCCGATATGGGTGCCGTCACTCGTGACGGTGCGTTCGTTGTCGCTCGAGGTGACGGTGCCTACGTCTACGACACCGACGGCAACCGATACCTCGACGCCACCGCGGGTCTGTGGTTCGCCAACGTGGGACACGGTCGCGGGGAGATCGCCGACGCGGTCGCCGAACAGTTGCGCACCATCGCCCACTACTCGAACTTCGGTGACCTCACCGAGCCCGCCACCCAGGAACTCGCCGAGAAGCTGTCGGCCATCGCGCCCGTGCCCGGCAGCAAGATCTTCTTCACCTCCGGTGGTTCGGACTCGGTGGAGACCGCCGCGAAGCTGGCGCGGCGCTACTGGCACGAACAGGGCCGCGCCGACAAGAAGATCCTGGTCGGGCGACGCCTGGCCTACCACGGCATGCACTACGCCTCCACCTCGCTCGGCGGGCTCACCCCGAACAAGGAGGGCTACGGCGTCCTGGTCGAGGACACCCGCACTGTCGAATGGAACGACGCCAAGGCGCTGCTCGCCCTGATCGAGGACGTCGGCGCCGAACGGATCGCGGCGTTCTTCTGCGAACCGATCATCGGTGCCGGTGGGGTGTACCTGCCGCCCGAGGGATACCTGGCCGAGGTGCGCCAGATCTGCCGCGACCACGACATCCTGTTCGTCGCCGACGAGGTGGTCACCGGCTTCGGGCGGATCGGCGGCTCCTGGTTCGCCTCCACCCGCTTCGACCTGCAACCCGACCTGATGACCACCGCCAAGGGCCTCACCTCCGGTTATCTGCCGATGGGTGCGGTGTTCATCGCCCCGCACCTGGCCGAGCCGTTCTACGCCGGCGGTGTGTGGTTCCGGCACGGGTACACCTACGGTGGGCACGCCGGTGCGGCCGCGGCGGCGCTGGCCAACCTCGCCATCGTCGAACGTGAGGGTCTGCTCGAGGAAGCGGCGCGGCTCGAGACGACGCTGCACACCGCCCTGGCCCCGTTGGCCGATCACCCGCGCGTGGCGGAGGTCCGCAGTGGCCTCGGTGCCGTGGCGGCCGTCCAGCTGGCCGACCCCGCCGAAGGACCAGGATTGGTGAAAGCCCTTCGCGCCCAGGGCATCTCGGGTCGTGCTGCCGGAGCGGGCGCCATGCAGATCTCCCCGTCCTTCGTGATGACCGACGCCCAGGTGGCCGAACTCGCCGACGGGTTTTCGCGCGCCCTGGGCTGATGCGCCGCACCGGCCCGTCGGCGAAACTCGCTGGCGGGCCGGGCGATCCGCTCGATACTCTCCTGCTCCGACGAAGTCAGGGGAGGGAACCACGTTGCAGGCATCCGTCACGGTGACACCGGACCAGCTACCGGAACTACTGCTGCATGTCGCCGTGGTGCGACCCGTATTCCTCTGGGGCGCACCGGGAATCGGGAAGAGTTCGCTGGTGCGCACCTTCGCCGACTCGCTCGGCCTCGACTGTGTCACCCTGCTCGGCACCCAGCTCGCACCCGAGGATCTCATCGGGGTGCCCCAGATCGTGGACGGTCGCAGCCGGTTCGCGCCGCCGGAGCTGATCGCCCGCGCCCAGCCCTACTGCCTGTTCCTCGACGAACTCAACGCCGCCTCGCCCGAGGTGCAGAAGTCGTTCTACTCCCTGATCCTGGATCGGCGCATCGGCACCTACGAACTGCCCGAGGGGTCGGTGGTGATCGGGGCGGGCAACCGGGCCACCGACAACGCGCTGGCCCGCCCGATGGCCTCGGCGCTGGTCAACCGCATGGTGCACCTGCATCTGCGCGCCGATGTGGACGACTGGCTGAAATGGGCGGCCGTCAACGACATCCATCCGTGGGTGATCCGCTACCTCACCCAGCGCCCGGACCACCTGTGGTCGGCACCGCCCAAAACCGAGGCGCCCTTCTCCACCCCGCGTGGGTGGCACATGCTCTCCGACGCGCTGTACTCCTGCGGCGACGACATCGACGACGCCACGCTGAATGTGCTGGCCACCGGCACCCTCACCCTCGGCCACGCCTCGGGCTTCCGCGCCTTCGTCAAGACCGTGCGCCACGCCTTCGACCTCGACGCCGTCTTCAAGGGCGATGCCGCCTGGCCGCGCGATCCGGCCGACCGTGACCTGCTGTACTTCCTGGCCGAGACGATGCGGGTCCGCCTCGTGAAGGAACTGCCCGGCGACCGCGACCACACCTCCGCCTCGGTGCGCCGCTTCGTACTGCGCGCCAAGTCGCTGCTGGTGGAGCTGGCCGAGATCTCCGTGGAATGCGCGCAGTTGGTGATCGCCGCCGATGCCGAGGGCGTGCCCGTGCTGCCGTCGTGGTTCCTCATCGAGGTGTCGCGTGATTGCCGCGACTGGCCGCGCGGCGCTGAGCATGGGTGCACGCAAAACGCGCCGGATCGACCCGTGGTACCAGGCTGTCCTAGACGGGTGGGCGATCGTGCGCGGCGTTGCGCCCGCTGGCCGGTGAGCTGTACCAGTTGGACAAGCGCGCACCGCACGAGATGTGGGCACGGCTGGCGGGCGGCCGTCTCGAGTACCACCCGAATCGGCGTGCCACGGCGCAGGAATGGGCGTGGACCTTCGCACATTGCCTGCTGCACGCCGGATTCGGGCACCTCGATCCGCGTAATACGCTGCCTACCAACATCATCGGGTTGACCAGCGAGGACGCCTGGTTCTCCTCCCGGGTGCGCGCGCCGCATCCGGTGTACCGCGCCGCGTGCTGCGCCGCCGTCGACACCTATCTGGCGACGATGAAGATCGGCACCCCGCCCGATCCAATGCCACCCGCACTGACCGACGAGCACGCCGCCGCCGCGCGCTGGCACGACACCGCGGTGCCGGACGCGTTCGCGCGCACCGGACCTCCCGACTTCCTGCTCACCGACGCCGAGACGGCCGCCCGTGTCGATGCGCCTGCCCGGTTCGCGGCGGGGGTGTCCGACGCCGCCCGTGTCGCCCTGGCCACCGCGGGTGGTGACCACACACCCGACGGGAAGCGGCCACGCACGCAGTGGGACGCGGCGCTCGGCTGGTTCGTCTCGTCGTTCCCGTTGCTCGGTGCGCTCGCCGCCGGGATGACCGTGGTCGCCGATGTGGAAGTCGTTCGGGCCGCCGGTATCTCGATCGCCGCCGTGAACGCCGACGCCGCCGAGATCTATGTGAATCCCTACGCCGGGCTCGGCGAAGAGGAATGGCGGTTCGTGCTCGCGCACGAGATGCTGCACGCGGCCCTGCGCCACGGCGAACGGGCGGACTGGCGCGACCACTATCTGTTCAATGTCGCCTGCGATTACGTCGTCAACGGCTGGCTGGTGGAGATGAACGTCGGGCAGATGCCCGAAGGACTGCTCTACGACCCGGAACTGAAAGGGTGTTCGGCCGAGGAGATCTACGACCGCATAGCCGGGGATCTGCGCAGGTTACGCAAGCTCGCCACGCTGCGCGGACGCGGACGAGGCGATGTCCTCGGCGAGCCCCTGCCGCATCCCGGCAGCGCCGGCCGCTATGTCGACCTCGACGAGTACTACCGCAACGCGCTGGTCACCGGGCTGGCGTACCACACCGACAGCGGTCGCGGACATGTCCCGGCCGCGTTGGAGCAGGCCATTCGCGCCCTCGATCAGCCGCCGCTGCCGTGGGACGCGCGGCTGGCTCAGTGGTTCGACGAGCACATACCCACCGTCGACAAACGCCGCAGCTACGCCCGCGCCTCCCGCAGGCAGGCCGCCACCCCCGACATCCCGCGCCCGGCCTGGGTGCGGCCGGAGGAGAACGTGCGCCTGCCGACCTTCGGTGTGGTTCTCGATACCTCGCTGTCGATGAACGTCACCCTGCTCGGCAAGGGACTCGGCGCCATCGCCTCGTACGCGCTGGCCAGGGACGTGCCACGGGCCCGTGTCGTCTACTGCGACGCGGCACCCTACGACGCGGGGTACGTCGCGGTGGAAGACATCGCCGCCGGAATGCGCGTGCGCGGCCGGGGCGGCACGGTGCTGCAACCCGCCGTCCGGCTCCTCGAACGCGCCGACGACTTTCCGGCCGACGGCCCGATTCTCGTCATCACCGACGGCGACTGCGATGCGTTACGCATCCGCGGCGAACACGCCTTCCTGATCCCCGCAGGCGCGTCCCTGCCCTTCACCCCGAAAGGCCCGGTGTTCAGGATCCGGTGACGGCCAGTTCGAGGGTGAAGAACTGGCTGTACGGGTCGAGGGTGTAGTCGGCGAACGGCCCGCATTCGACGAAGCCGTGCCGCAGATACAGGCGCCGGGCCGGGGCGAAGAACTCGCTCGTCCCCGTCTCCAAGCTCAGGCGCCGGTATCCGCGCCGCTCGGCCTCCTCGATCAGCTGGGCGAGCACCGCGGCGGCGACACCACGCCCCGTGAATCCGGCGGCGGTCCGCATGGACTTGATCTCGCCGTGCTCCGGATCCAGCTCCTTCAGGGCACCGCAGCCGACAAGCGCCGGACCCGACCACGCGCTCCACACGGTGACCGCCGGATCGCGCAACCCGGTCAGGTCGAGGGCGTGCATGCTGCACGCGGGGGAGTTGCCCGCCATTTCGGTGTGGTGCTCGGTGAGCAGGGTGGTGATCTGGTCGCCGGTGAGGTCGTCGACGGCGAGGGTGAGCTGCTCCGCCCGGGTGGTGTCGTGCATCGCTCCATTGTGCCCGGGGCGGATGTGACGCGGGAAAACGGCACACGGCCGGGGTGGGCGATGCGACTATGAGGACGAGGGGCGAGCCGAAGGTGGTGGGGCGTGGCCGAATTCGTGGAGGACTATGCGGTTTTGCGGTGGGCCGTGGTGTCGGCGTTCGTGCTGGCGGCCGGGATCGTGGTCGTGCGGTTGAGCAGGCGCGCGGTCCGGGCGGACGCGGCGGCCGACGGCGCGCACCTGCTGATGTGCCTGGTGATGCTGGCCATGCTGGTGTTCCCGGCCGCCACCGACCCGCACGCGATGCGCGGTTTGCTGACCGCGCTCACGGTGGCCTTCGCGCTGCTGCTCGCCGAGCGGGTCGTGCAGTGGCGCAACGGACTGGTGCCGACGGCCGACGGGGTGCTCGCGCTGGGGTATCACACGGTGGCGGCGGCGGTGATGCTCTACGCCATGGCCGGGCACGGATCCGGTCATACCGGAATCCCGCCCGGGCCCGCGCTGGTGCTGGCGGCGCTGTTCGTACTCGACGCGCTCGTCGCGCTCGGCACCGTCGGTCACCGGCCGCGCTGGCACCGCTTCGCCCATCCGGCAGGCACACATCCCCTGACCTCGGCCTTGGTGCCCCATGTGGTGATGGATATCGGGACGGCATTCATGTTGATCGCCGCTGTCGGCGGGTGAATACCGATCCACAACCGTCCGGGCTGCGAATCGCCTTTGTGCGGACAGGAATTCGACTATGAGTGGACAACGCGTTTCAGGCATGTCACCCGGGCGTCGGGGATTCGGTACGCCCCCACCGGAAATCCGGCCGACCGCCGCTGACCGCGAGGTGGTGCGTGCGCTCTACCGCGACGCGGGCCCGGCCGCCTACGGACTCGCCCTGCGGATCCTGCGCAGGCGGGGATCGGCGGAAGAGGTTGTCCGCGAAGGATTTCAGCGCATCGCCGCGAGTCCGTGGATTACCGAGAGCAACGGTCGTGTCCCGGCCGGTGATGCGTGCCATGACCTCGCCACACCGTGGGGCCGTTCGGCATTCGTCGCGAACGAACCACGCACCGACCTCGGCGGCCACCCCGATCGCGCCGGCGGCTTCGATCACGAGGACCACTCGGGTAACGCCGACCGTCGCGACGATGCCGGCCGGTGGGATCACTCGACCGGACGAGATCATCCGGGAGGTCTGGACCGTTCGGGCGGATTCGGCAATCCGAACGGGTTCGACCGTTCGGGTGCCCTCGGGTACTCGGGTGGGACGTCTCGTTCGGGCCGGAGCGACGATGGGGGCGGCGACGGCTGTTCAGGTCGCTTCGGTGACACAGGCAGCCTCGGTCATGAGCCGATATTCGAGGGGCCGCACGACCGGGTGGGTCGGCTCGACGACGAAGGCCGACTGGATCGAGCGGGCCGCCGCGACCACACAGGCCGATACGACCACCCGGAGCGAGACGACCACAGGGATCGCCTCGATGACTACGGTCGCCTCGACTACGCAGCGCTGCACGACCCACGGCTCGGTTTCGCACGCCGAGACAGCGAGGTATACCTCCACAGCCGAGCAGGCCGACCGGAACACGCGGATAGCGGAGACCACGCGAGCCGACTGCTGGACTCAGGTCTGTCGGGCGACGCGGTCATGTTCGACGGTGTCGGTTCGACGGATGGTTCGGGCCTACTCGATCGTGCAGGGCGCCTCGATGTCGCAGGTCACCCGGACGGTGCCGCGCCCTTCGATGTCACCGACCCCCTCGCCGACACGGGCCACTTCAACACACCCGACGCGACCGGCACCCGGTACATGCCGACCCTGCACACCAGACTCCTGGCCCAGGTGCACCGCCTCGCCATCCAGCGTCTGCGCCTGGACCGCAACGACCGCATCGACATCCCCTGGCTGGCCGCCTCGGCCCGGCTCGGTTTCGACCCGCTCGACAGCCGCTGCGAAGTCTTCGTCCTCGCCTACTACGGTGGGCGCACCTACCGTTCCATCGCCCGGGAACTCGGGATGCGTGTCCCGGCCGTCACCCGCTTGCTGGCCGAGGGCATCGAACGCCTCGCCCACCAGCGTCTCGTCCGCGTCGCCGCGCGCCGCCCCTGGACCCCGCCCGGTTCGGTCCTCGCCCTCGCCGACGCCTACGCCCTCGATGCTGTCGCCGAACTCGAGCACCACCACATCGAGAACAAGCTGGCCGCCACGACCACTACCGGCCTCGCCCAGTTCGACGCCAGAGTCGGGGGAGTGCACGAGCTGCTGGCCCAACTGGCCGCCGACGATCGGCAGCCCCCACCCCGCAACCTGGAACAGCGCATCCTCGCCGCGATCGACAGCCCGGGCCGACGCGGTGCCCGGACCGGCAGGCCGCCGTGGTTGCCCCGCTTCGGGAGTTAGCTGCGAACCGGAATCAGAGCACCACCACGTGGTCCTCGACGACGCGTCCGCCCAGGCGCACCCAGCCGTCGGAATCCCACTCGGTGTAGAGCTGGGAACCCTGCCCCTGGGTGATGACGAGCCCGCGCCGCAACTTGGCGGTGAGGGCGACGGCGGCCGCGCCGGTCGCCTCGTCCTCGGCGATGCCCATGGCGGGCGCGAACATCCGGGAGCGCACGGCACCGCGCGATTCGTCGGTCCACGTCCACACGTAATGCTGGCCTTCGGTGTAGTCCGAGGCGCGGAGCATGGCCAGTTCGTCGAGTGAACCGGCCTGGTGGAAGGTGAAATCCGGGGCCCATTCGGCGCGGGCGGTGATCCAGGTGAGCCCGTCGGTCTCGGTCACCCGGACCGGGCCCGCCGGCACGTTCAGCGTGTGCACGGGAGTGCCGCGCGCGGCCATCCACCATCCGGTGCCCACGGTGGGGTGCCCGGCGAAGGGCAGTTCGACGGCCGGAGTGTAGATCCGGACGTCGGCGACACCGTCGACAGGTTCCCCGACCACCGTGGTCTCGCTGAACCCCAGCCGCGCGGCGAGTTCCTGTTTGTCGAGCGCGACGACATCGCCCGCGCGGGCGATACCGAGCGCATTGCCGAGCCTGCCCGTCGGATCGGTGAACACGCGGACGACCTCGACCTGGATGTCAGGGGCTTCCGGCACATCGTGTGCGTTCATGCTCGCGAGCCTACCGCGCAAGATCAACACCGCCGTCCGGGCGGTTCTCACGCCGCGTCACGCGCGCGAACGCGAACGACCCCGACCCGGCTACGCGGATCGGGGTCGTGCGACGAGCGGATCAGACGGCGGCCGCGGCCAGCGCCTCGGTGGCGGCGACGGCCTGGCCGACACCGGCCACGATCGCCGCCGCACGCAGCGACTCGAAGATCACCTCACGCGAGACACCGGCCTCACGCAGCGTCTTCTCGTGCGAATCGAGGCAGTGCGCGCAGCCGTTGATGGAGGAGACCGCGAACGACCACAGTTCGAAATCGGCCTTCTCCACGCCCGGGTTGCCGATGATGTTCATCCGCAGGCCCGCGCGCAGGTCGTCGTACTTGCCGTCCAGGAACGCCTTGCCCCGGTAGAACACATTGTTCATGCCCATGATCGACGCGGCACCCAGCGCGGCCTCGTAGGCCTCGGCGGACAGCACGTCGGCGGCTTCCTCGGCGATCTCGCGCAGCGTGGTGG
Source organism: Nocardia sp. GTS18 (assembly GCF_013839555.1). Classification (NCBI taxonomy): domain Bacteria; kingdom Bacillati; phylum Actinomycetota; class Actinomycetes; order Mycobacteriales; family Nocardiaceae; genus Nocardia; species Nocardia sp. GTS18. The sequence continues at coordinate 249,721 of NZ_JACBIU010000003.1, forward strand.
CCGAACGAGTGGCGGCCGCGGAGGCGAGCAGAGTGCCCCACAGCTGCTGTTCGTTCAGCACGGTGGTGCGCGAAATCGAGGACAAGTTGAGCTTGAGGTCCTTGGCGTACTCGGGAAGAGAGTTCTTCAGGTTCTCGATGCTCATGGAAAAGGCGCTCCTGTCAGGGGGATCGGGTGGAGAAGGGTGGATCAGACGCTGGCGGAGAGCAACTCGCCCGCGTTGATGGTCGGGTCGCCCTTCTTCCAGTTGCACGCGCACAGCTCGTCGGACTGCAGGGCGTCGAGCACGCGCAGCACCTCGTCGACGTTGCGGCCGACGGAACCGGCGGTCACCGAGACGAACTGGATCTCGTTGTTCGGGTCGACGATGAAGGTGGCGCGGTCGGCGACACCGTCGGCGTTGAGAACGCCGGTGGCGGCGGCCAGTTCACGCTTGAGGTCCGACAGCATCGGGAAGGGGAGGGTCTTGAGATCCTCGTGCTGTGCACGCCACTGGAAGTGCACGAACTCGTTGTCCACCGAGGCGCCGAGGACCTGGGTGTCGCGGTCGGCGAACTCGTCGTTCAGCTTGCCGAACGCCGCGATCTCGGTGGGGCAGACAAAGGTGAAGTCCTTCGGCCAGAAGAACACGACCCGCCACTTGCCCGCGTGGTCGTCGCTGGTGATCTGGGTGAAGTAATCGTCGGGCTGCTGCGCGTCGACCTTCGACAGGTCGCCTCCGATGACGGCCTTGAGGTTGTATGCCGGGAACTGGTCGCCAATGGTCAGCAGAGCCATGCTCATCTCCTCGTTGATGGTGTGGTCGTGCTCGTCGTGTGAGCCCGCAAAGATCTTGCCCAAAGCCTACTGAAAGGTAAAGCCGATCGCTCGTTCTACACTGATAGGCGTGACTGATCAGACTTATCAGCCAACCCTCTCGCAGCTGCGTGCGTTCGTCGCCGTCGCCGAATACCGGCATTTCGGCACTGCCGCAGCGCGTTTGGCTGTGAGCCAACCCACGTTATCGCAGGCACTCGCATCACTGGAAAACGGCCTCGGCCTGCAGCTGATCGAGCGCAGCACGCGTCGGGTGCTGGTCACCGCCGCCGGGATGCGGCTGCTGCCACAGGCGATGGCCACGCTCGAGGCGGCCGACCGTTTCGTCGCCTCGGCGACCGGCGACAGCCTCGGTGGCGTGCTGCGGTTGGGCATCATCCCGACCGTCGCCCCGTATGTGCTGCCCGGTCTGCTGCCCGAGCTGCGCCGCAAACTGCCCAACCTGGTGCCCCAGGTCGTGGAGGACCAGACGGCCCGCCTGCTCGACGGCCTGCGTACCGGTGTGCTCGACGTGGCGGTGCTCGCGTTGCCGAGCGAAGCGCCCGGTCTGGTCGAAATTCCGCTCTACTCCGAAGAATTCGTGCTCGTGACACCGCGCGGGCACGAGCTGGCCGGGCGCACCGACCTGGCCGCGCCGGTTCTGGCCGACCTGCCTCTGTTGTTGCTCGACGAGGGTCACTGCCTGCGCGATCAGACGCTCGAACTGTGCCGCACCGCCGAGGTGCATCCCGGTTCGGTCGGTGACACCCGCGCCGCCTCGCTGACCACCGTGGTGCAGTGTGTGGCGGGCGGGCTCGGGGTGACGCTCATCCCGCAGATGGCGGTGCCGGCCGAAACCGCGCGCGGCACCCTCGAGACCGCGCGGTTCGCCGATCCCGCGCCGGGACGCACGATCGGCCTGGCCTACCGCGCGTCCTCGGCCCGGGCCGACGACTACGAGTACCTGGCGGCGGTGATCCGCTCGAAGCGGCCTTTCTGAGCCCCGAACCACTCGAACCGCCGCCCAGCTCGACTGCTATTTTGAACATCGTTCAATTGCTTGTGCAAAGGAAGTCCGACGTGCCCGATCCAGAGAACACCGCCACGCGTACCGGCCGCTTCGCCGCCCGGGACCTGGCGCAGATCGCGGTGTTCGCCGCGCTGATCGCCGCCCTCGGGCTGCCGGGCGCGATCACCGTCGGCTTCAGCGGCGTCCCCATCACCTTGCAAACCCTCGGCGTGATCCTCACCGGCGCGATCCTCGGCGCGCGCAAAGGTGCCGCGGCGGTCGCCGTGTTCATCGCGCTCACGCTGATCGGTCTGCCGCTGCTCTCGGGTGGGCGCACCGGCCTGACCGCGCTGGCCTCGCCGACCGCGGGCTATCTGATCGGGTGGATCCCGGCGACCCTGCTGATCGGCTGGCTCACCGCCCGGATCCTGCCGAAATACCCGCTCGCGCTCGGTCTGCTGATCAACGCCCTCGGCGGCATCGTGGTCATCTACCTGTTCGGCACCGCGGGCCTGCTGGTCCGCACCGAACTGGATCTGTGGGCCGCGATCTCGAGCAACTTCGCATTCCTGCCCGGCGACCTGGCCAAGGTCGTCATCGCGACGGTGGTCGCCAAGGGTGTGCACCGGGCGTATCCGGGGCTGATCCGCGCGTGAGCCGATGAGTGAGATCGTCGTCGATTCGGTCGGCCACCGGTTCGGTGACCGGGTGGTGTTGCGCGATATCGACCTGACCATCACCGAACGACGTGTCGGCTTCATCGGCGCCAACGGTTCCGGGAAGTCGACGCTGGCCCGCATGCTCAACGGCCTGCTGAAGCCGACCACCGGCACCGTCACCGTCGACGGGATCGACGCCACCCGCAAAGGCGCCCAGGTACGGCGCAAAGTCGGGTTCGTGTTCACCGATCCCGACACCCAGATCGTGATGCCGACAGTCGGTGAGGACCTGGCCTTCTCGTTGCGGCGCAGCGAGCTGAGCCGAACCGAGATCGCCGACCGAGTGCGGCGCATGCTCGACCGGTTCGGTCTCGCCGGGCACGCCGACCATCCCGCGCACCTGCTCTCCGGTGGGCAGAAGCAGTTGCTGGCGCTCGGTTCGGCGTTGATCCGCGAGCCCGAGGTGATCGTCGCCGACGAACCGACCACCCTGCTCGACCTGCGCAACGCCCGCCTGGTGTCGCGGGCCCTGAATTCGCTCGACCAGCAGGTGATCGTGGTGACCCACCAGCTCGCCCTGCTCGACGGTTTCGATCGAGTCGTGGTGCTGGACAACGGTTCTGTCGCCTTCGACGGTGCCCCGGCCGACGCCGTCGGCGCATACCGGCGCCTGGTCGAATGATCGGCCTGTACTGCCCCGGCGACTCGCTGGTGCACCGCATGCCTGCCGGTCTCAAACTTCTGCTGCTGGTTCTCGCGATCGTCGCGATGACGGTCTTCGCCCGCACGCCACTGGCCGTGGCGGGCGCCGCGGTGACGGTCGCCCTGCTGTTCGCCCTGGCGCGCATCTCCTGGCGGGTGGCGGTGGCGCAGATCCGCCCGGTGCTGTGGATGACCCTGATCATCGGCGTCTTCCAATTGCTCACCACCACCCCCACCCGGGCTGTCGCCGTCTGCGGCGTCCTGCTCGTCTCGGTGGCCCTCGCCGCGCTGGTCACCGTCACCACCCGTGTCACCGCGATGCTCGACGCGCTCGTCCGCGCCCTGGGCCCGCTGCGCCGGGTCGGCGTCGACCCCGAGCGCGTGAGTTTGCTGCTGGCCCTGGCGATCCGGTGCGTCCCGCTGTTGGCCGGCATCGTTCACGATGTCGCCCAGGCGCGACGAGCGCGCGGCGTCTCCTGGTCGGCCACCGCCCTCGTGACGCCGGTCGTGGTACGTGCCCTTCGTACGGCCGACGCGATGGGTGACGCGCTCGCCGCCCGCGGGGTCGACGACTGAGAACGCTCGGGTTGCATTAGTAGACGACCGGTCGTATATTCATCGCATGGCACGACCCAGGCGCAGCGACGACACGCGCGCCCTTCTCATCGAGGAGGGCGCGGCCGATCTGCTGTCCCACGGCTACCACGGCACCGGCATCAAGCAGGTGCTCGACAAGGTCGGGGTCCCCAAGGGGTCGTTCTACAACTACTTCGACAGCAAGGAAACCTTCGCCCAGGCGGTCATCGAACACCACTCGCTGTGTATTCAGCGCAACCTCGCGGATGCCTTCGGCTCCACCGACGAACCGCTCGCCGGTGTGCGTGCCTTCTTCGAACGCCAGACCGCCGAGTTCGTCCGCACCGACTTCACCGGCGGCTGTCTGCTGGCGAACCTGGCCGCCGAACTCGAGGGCAGTGACGTGCTGCGGGAAGAGCTTTCGGCCGCCTGGACCGCCTGGCGCGACGGTGTGGCCGAAGCCCTGCGCGCGGCCCAGGCGGCAGGCACCGTCCGTGCCGATGTGGACGCGGTCGACCTGGCCGACCTGCTGCTCGAGTCGTGGGAGGGTGCGGTGATCCGCATGAAACTCCAGCGCACCGTCGAGCCGTTGCGCAAATGTCTGCGGCGCCTGCTGGACGACTACTTCCGGCCCTGAGCGGACCGGATCTACCGGCTGGTTGTCGTGTACCCATTCCAAGACGACCGGTCGTATCAACTGAAAGGGAAGTCATGTCCACTATCAAGACGGTCATCGTGACCGGATCCTCCAGCGGGATCGGGCGCGATATCGCCCGGGCCTTCCTCACGCGCGGCGACAATGTGGTCCTCAACGGGCGTGACCCGGACAAGCTCGCCGCCGTGGCCGCCGAGCTGGATGCCCCCGAACGCACCGCCACGGTGGTGGGCGACATCGGTTCGCCCGCCACCGGTTCGGCCCTGGTCTCGGCCGCCGTCGAGCGCTTCGGGCGGGTAGACGTGCTGGTCAACAATGCCGGGACGTTCGCGGCGACCCCGTTCACCGATGTCACCGAGGAGGAACTGAACAGCTATCTCGACGGCAACCTCAAGGGCACCTACTTCACCACCCAGGCGGTCGTTCGCCGGCTGCGCGAGCAGGGCGACGGCGGTGGCATCGTCAACATCGGCACGGTGCTGGTGAACCATGCCCTTTCCGGCACTCCCGCCTCGGCGCCGCTGGTCAGCAAGGGCGCGATCCACGCGTTGACCACCAGCCTGGCGGCCGAACTGGCCGTCGATCGCATCCGCGTCAACGCGGTGGCACCCGGTTTCATCCGCACTCCGCTCATCGCCGGCGCCGACGAAACGGCACTCGGCCGCCTCGCCCTGCTCGATCGCATGGGCCACGTCACCGAAACCACCACGGCAGTGCTGTACCTGGCCGACGCCGAGTTCGTCACCGGCCACATCCTCCCCGTCGACGGCGGGTTCATCTCCGGTCGAGCAGCGTAGAAGGGAATCGGGTCATGCCGTATGTGAATATCAAGGTCACCGACGAAGGGGTTACCCCGGAGCAGAAGGGGCAGCTCATCAAGGGTGTCACCGACCTGCTGTTCGATGTGCTCGGAAAGGCACCGGACAGCACCTACGTGGTCATCGATGAAGTGCCGCTGACCGACTGGGGTGTGGGTGGCGTGAACGTCGCCGAGTATCGGGCTCGACGCTCGACACAGGGCTGAAGGCTGACCCCGTCAACCGATCTCGCGGAACGGGACGGTCGCGTCGAGCGCGAACCATCCCATCGACTGACGCTTCCCGCCCATCAGCAGGAAGCTGGGTCCGAGCCAGAGGTCCGGTTCGATCTCGCGGAGTTCGTCGTAGATGCGGCGGGCCGGTCGGCGGGCACCCACGCGCGGGTCGTTGTAGTCCAGGCGGACCGCTGGCCTGTGGTCGACAACCGAATCGCCCACGGTGGCAACGAAGTTCAAGGCGCGTAGGCCGCCGAGGAGCTGGAAGAAGTTGTGGCCGAAGGCGGTTCGGTCGTCGATGTGCCGGAAGGACTTGCCGGTCCAGAAGTAGGAGGGGCGTGCCATCAGGCGCCCCAGGGACGCGCCTGGCGCCGGAAACGTCCGCATCACCAGGTCGCCGTCGAGCCGGGCGAAATCCTCGGCCGTCACGGCAGGTGCCCCGGTGAACAGGCGTCGGAGTTCGGCGGCCCCGGCGGCCGAGAGGCGGTCCAGGCGCGGGCGGTGCGCCGACGGGCGGCGCGGCGGCATCAGGCCGTCCGTCGGCAACGGTGTGTGCGTCACGTGCTGACTCGATTCTGTTCGGAACTCACCTCGCATGGTGCCAAGGCGGGCCGCGGCGCGACACCGGTTTCGGGAACGACGAAGGCGGTGACCCGGACGAACCGGATCACCGCCTTCGGTGGTGTGCTCAGCGACGCAAGGCGTACGGCTCGATCGCGCCGCGCTCGAGGGCGCGGGCGTCGATGGTCTCGGCCTTGTAGGGGAGCAGGGCCAGGCGATCGGTCATGCCGCGCACCGGGTCCTCGATCTTCTCGTTCAGACCGAACAGGAAGGTCCATTCGTGCTCGTCGCTGCCGTAGGGCACCACGGTGGCGAACTGCTCGTGGAACCGTCCCCACGACCGCTTGAGGGTCTCGTTGCGCCACATCGTCGCGCAGCCGGCCTGGGCCGACAGCACACCACCGGGCGCGAGCAGTGCCTTACATCGGGACAGGAACTCCGACTCGTAGAGGCGGTTGTGCTGGGCGTCCTCGACGCGCTCGTCGGGCAGGTCGATGACGATCACGTCGTAACGGGTGCCCGCCTCCTGCGCCTTGGCCAGGAAGTCCCAGCCGTCGGCGTAGTGCACGTGCACCGGGCCCTCGCCACGCACGGCGGCGGCCAGTTCCTCGGGGGTGTACCCGTAGGGCAGGTGCCGGGCGCACAGTTCGACCTCGCGCTGGTCGATGTCGACGTGGTCGACGAGGGTCGCCCCGGCCGCCACCGACATCTGCGAGGCCACACCCTCACCGGAGCCGATGATGAGCACCCGGTCCAGCTTCTCGGCCAGCACGAACGCCGGGACCATCATGGCCTCGTGGTAGGTGACCTGGGAGAACTCGGTGGACTGGCGGTCGTCGTCGGAGAACAGGGAGATGCCCTGGTCGGTCCGGGCGATCACCATGTGCTGGTACGGGGTGTTGGTGTCGACGATCACCTCGTGCAGATCCCAGATCCGGGTCAGGCCGTCGCCCACCGGTTCGTAGATCTTCTCGGCGCCGTGGCCGCGCTGGACAACCTTCATCCGAACTTCCTTGGGAGACAACTTGTCTCGCAGAAGTTCCACGGCCTTCGTCGCGCCCGCACCGATGCTGCCGCAGGTGAAGACGTCGACGAAGATCTCGCCGGACTCCGGATAGGTGTGAATCGAGGCGTGGGACTCCGACAACAGCGCGAGGACGGTCACCCCCTGCGGTTCGAACTTTTTGTGAACGACATCGCAGATGGTGACGCCCGCCGCGATCAGAGACTCACGCAACGCCGATTCGAGTCGTTCGAGATCGTCACACAGGTCTGTGTCGACACCACCGAACTCGGCCAGCACATGCCAGCCGGTGAATTCCGCCGTCATGGGCAAACTCACTCTCGCTCAGCGCCCGAGACATGAACGGTCAAGGGCGGAAAACCATTGAAGGACACCGACGAATAACTCGCGGTATAGGCGCCGGTGTCGAGAATCTGGATCTGATCACCGGCTCGCAACGTGGTCGGCAGAAGGACCTTCGTGCGTTGATACAGTACATCGTCGCCGTCGCAGGTCGGACCCGCGACCACCGCCTCGCCCACCGGATCGCCGTCGCGATCGGTGACGAAACGGTAGGCGATGTACTCGTTCTCCGTCTCGGCCATACCGTTGTATCGGCCGATGTCGAGATACACCCAGCGCCGCCCGTCCGGCGCGAAACGCACGCCGACGACCTCGGCGTGGATGGTGCCCGCGTTGCCGACCAGGGCACGCCCCGGTTCCACGATCAGATCGACCGACGCGGGCAGGAATTCGGCCGCGGCCTGCGCCGCGGCGGCCGCGATCGTGCCCGGTTCGGGCGCCGACTCGGCGTAGGAGATGGGCAGGCCGCCGCCGATGTTCACCGCGGCTACATGAATGTCCTTGTCCGCCAAGGCCTTCACGATCTCACCCGCTTGCTCGATGCCGATCCGCCAGGCGGCCGGATCGAGCTGCTGGGAGCCCACATGGAAGTACGGGCCACCGACACGCAGGCCCAGATCGCGGGCCCGCACCAGCAACCGCAGCGCCTCGCCCGGCGCACACCCGAACTTGGTGCCGAACGGGGTGCGCGACTCCGGTGCCGAGGACAGGAACCGGCACTCCACCTCCGCGCCCGGCGCGTGCTCGGCGATGCGCTCGAGATCGTCTTCGGTGTCGAAGGCGAACCGGCGCACACCGGCGGCGTGGGCGTAGGCGATGTGGGCGGCCTTCTTGATCGGATTGCCGTAGCACAGCTTGTCCGCCGCGATACTGAGGCGCACGCACTGGTCGATCTCCCCGACACTGGCGACGTCGAACTCGGCGCCCTCGGCATCGAGCAGGGTGAGCACCTCGTCGACGGGAGCCGCTTTCACCGCGTACCTGATCCGGGTGCCCTGCTCGCGCTGCGCCGAGACGGCCGCGGCGAGGGTTCGGTAATTGGCACGTACCCGCTCGGGGTAGATGACAAGGTACGGGGATTCGGGCATAGTTGAACTTTCGGTCGGCGGCCGGGAGAGAGTATCAGCGGCCACTACCCAACAACGAATCCGTCAAACATTCGTCACATACGTCATACCGATCGGGTATGACTCAGCCGGGCGCCACCGTGACCTCGTCGAACACCACCTCGCCCGCGGCGTCGGACTCCTCGAGATCCACGATCGCCGTCAGCGCCCACCCGTGGTCGCCCGCCGGGTCGTCGATCACCTGGCGCACATGCCAGAAACCGGGCCGCTGCTCCACCCGGAACAGCTGCGGGCCGCGCGCGTCGGGGCCCGTGCCGATGGTCTCGTACTCCTCGAAATAGGGTGCGAACTCCTCGGCCCAGTCGGGGCCCGTCCCGAGCTGATCCAGCTCGTACCAGCGCTGTCGCGAGGCTAGCTCCACGCGGCGGAACATGGCGTTGCGCACCATGATCCGGAAGGCGCGTTCGTTGGCCGAGATCGGGCGCACCTGTTCGGCACCGAAGGCGACCTGGTCGGTGTCGATCTCGGCGCCGGGGTTGGTGAGCTGTTCCCATTCGTCGAGCAGGCTCGAATCGACCTGGCGGATCAGTTCGCCGAGCCATTCGGTGAGGTCGTCGAGCTCCTCGGTGCGCGCCGCGTCGGGCACGGTGCGGCGCAGCGCGCGGTAGGCGTCGGCCAGATAGCGCAGCACCACACCTTCGGAGCGGGTGAGCTCGTAGAAGGAGATGAGCTCGGCGAAGGTCATCGCGCGCTCGATCATGTCGCGCACCACCGACTTCGGCGACGGCGCGAACTCCGACACCCACGGGTGTCCCGCGCGGTAGGTCTCGAACGCGGGCTCGATCAGCTCGGCGAGCGGCTTGGGCCACGTCACTTCCTCGAGCAGCTCCATGCGCTCCTCGTATTCGATGCCCTCGGCCTTCATCTCGGCCACGGCGGCGCCGCGCGCCTTGTGCTGCTGGGCCATCAGCAGCTGCCGCGGGTCCTCGAGCGTCGCCTCGATGAGGGAGACGACATCGAGTGTGTAGGTGGGGCTTTCGCGATCGAGGAGCTCGAACGCGGCCAGCGCGAACGGCGACAGCGGCTGATCGAGCGCGAAGTCGCGTTGCAGGTCGACGGTGAGCCGCGCCATCCGGCCCTTGGCGTCGGGCTCGGAGAGCTGTTGCACCACACCGGCATCGCGCAGCGAACGGTAGAGGCGGATGGCGCGCAGGATGTGTTTGCGCTGGGCCGGGCGCGGTTCGTGATTGTCCTCGAGCAGGTGCCGCATGGCGTAGAAGCAGTTGCCCGGCCGGGCGATGACATTGAGCAGCATCGAGTTGGTGACCGCGAAACGCGACACCATCGGTTCGGGTTGTGCGGCGACCAACCGGTCGAAGGTCTCCTCGCTCCACGACACGAACCCCTCGGGGGGCTTGCGGCGCTGCACCTTTCGCTGCTTCTTCGGGTCGTCGCCCGCCTTGGCGATCAGGCGGGCGTTCTCCACCTCGTGCTCGGGCGCCTGCACCACGACGGTGCCCATGGTGTCGAATCCGGCGCGTCCGGCGCGTCCGGCGATCTGATGGAACTCGCGGGCCTTGAGTCTGCGGGTGCGCACGCCGTCGTATTTGGTGAGGCCGGTCAGCAGCACGGTGCGGATCGGCACGTTGATCCCGACGCCGAGGGTGTCGGTGCCGCACACCACCTTCAGCAGGCCCTCCTGGGCGAGCTTCTCCACCAGCCTGCGGTATTTGGGCAGCATGCCCGCGTGGTGCACGCCGATACCGTGACGGATCAGCCGCGACAGGGTCTTGCCGAAACCGGACGCGAACCGGAACTCGCCGATCGCTGCGGCGATGGCGTCCTTCTCGGCGCGGGAGGCGAAGTTCACACTGGTCAGCGCCTGCGCGCGTTCCAGGGCGGCGGCCTGGGTGAAGTGGACTACGTACACCGGGGCCTGGTGGGTGGTGACCAGTTCCTCGAGGGTTTCGGTGATGGGGGTGCGCACGTAGGAGAACGTCAGCGGCACCGGACGTTCGGTGCCCGCCACCACGGCCGTCGGCCTGCCGGTGCGCTGCTCGAGGTCGGTGGCGAAGAAGTCGACCTCGCCCAACGTGGCCGACATCAGGAGGAATTGGGCGCGCGGCAGCTCGATAATCGGCACCTGCCAGGCCCAACCACGGTCCGGGTCGGCGTAGAAATGGAACTCGTCCATCACCACCTGGCCCACCTCGGCGGCGGCGCCCTCGCGCAGCGCCAGATTCGCCAGGATCTCGGCGGTGGCGCAGATGATCGGCGCGTCGGCGTTCACGGCCGCGTCACCGGTGACCATGCCGACGTTCTCGGCGCCGAACACCTCGCACAGCGCGAAGAACTTCTCGCTCACCAGCGCCTTGATGGGCGCGGTGTAGTAGCTGCGCTGCCCGTTGGCCATGGCGAACAGATGCGCGCCGACCGCGACCAGGGACTTACCGGAGCCGGTCGGGGTCGCCAGAATGACATTGGACCCCGACGCCAGCTCCATCAGCGCCTCGTCTTGCGCCGGATACAGGGTGGTGCCCTGCTCGGCGGCCCACAGCGCGAACGACTCGTAGAGCGCGTCGGCGTCGGTACCGGGAATTTCGAGCAGGTCGGTCAGATCCACTCCGACCACCCTAGTGGGCGGGTGCGGTGCGACCGTGCGTCAGTCCCGTCCGGTGTCGTCGTAGCCGCCCTGCTCGGCCAGGAACCGTTCGAACTCGGCGCCGATCTCCTCGCCACTGGGCAGCTCGCCGTCACTGGCCAGCAGGCTGGACTGGCGTTCCTGGGCGGTGACGAAGCTGTCGTACTGGCGTTCCAGCGCCGCGACGACCGTCTCCACCTCCTCGTTGCCGGCGATGTGCTCGGCGACCTGCTCGCGCACCCGCGCGGCCGCCTCACCGAGTGCGGCAAGCGGCAGCTCGAGACCGGTGTTGTCGGCGACGCTCTCGAGCAGGGTCTGAGCGGCCTCGGGGTAGTCGGTCTGGGCGAGATAGTGCGGAACGTGCACGGAGAACCCGAGCGATTCGTGGCCGTGCTGTGCCATCCGGAACTCGAGCAGCGACGAGGCGCTGCCGGGCACCTGCAGCTCACCCGGCCAACGCTGATGCTCACCGAGCAGCGACCGGTCCGAGGAATGCGCGGTGACACCGAGCGGGCGGGTGTGCGGGATCGCCATCGGGATCGCCGACAGGCCGATCGTGCGGCGCACGCCGAGCTGTTCGGCCAGCAGCCGCACGGCGGTGGTGAACTTCTCCCAGCGCAGATCCGGCTCGAGACCGGCCAGCAGCAGGAACGGTGTACCTGCCGTGTCGCGCAACGCCCACAGGTTCAGTTCGGGCTCGGCGTAATCGGCGAAATGATCGGTCTTGAACGTCATCAGGGGACGGCGCGACCGGTAGTCGAGCAGCTCGTCCACGTCGAACGACGCGACCAGTTCCGATTCCAGGCTCTCGCGTAGGTGCGTCGTGGCCAGGCGCACCGCGTGGCCGGCGTCGGTGAAACCTTCCAGCCCGTGCACCAGCACGGGACCGGCGCCGTCGTCCGCGGACAACTGCGGTGCCGGAAACTCCAGTTCGTACATATGCGACTGGTCATCCATCGCGTTTCTCCTTCCTGCGCGGTCCACCAACGCTCGCGGCGGGGGAGGCTCGTCCATTGTCCCCCATGCGAGCACGACCGACGCACACGGCCGGAGGACGGCTCGTCCTGCTTCCAACAGCCGCACGCGCCCCAGCATTCCCTCCGGCGTGGCGCGCGGCGACCGCTCGGTCCGGTGGGGCACAGTGAAGGGTGTGAACGTGGCGCGCACCTCGCTCGGCAGGGCCGTTCCGACGACGGCGGGTCGTCGGCGAGTCGCGGCCTGTGCCGTGCTGATGGCGGGGGCGCTGACCGGGTGTGCCGAGGCGGTGAGCGGCATCCCGGTCGCCGAGAGCGCCACCTCGATGCACCATGTCGAGGCCGCGCCCGCCGATCTGCTGCCCGCCCCGCACGAGTTCCCGGCCGCCTATCCGGCTGTCGTGCTCACGCCGCAGGCCGCCTCGGCCGCGGCGGAGGATCTGGACGGCGTCGGGATGGGTGCGACCGTTAGCCCGGTCGAATGCACGCCGCCGGAGTCCGAAGCCGGTGCCGAACCGCCCGCGGTGGCGGTGGGGACCGACGAGGTGAGCCGGGCCAGTCTCACCGTCGAACTGTCGCGGACAACCGAACTGCTCGCGCGGGTGCGTGACCGGTTGCGGGCCTGCGAACAGATCCGGGTGAGCCGGGCGGGAGCGGGGTCGACCGTCACCACCGAGGTCTCCGCGCACGTACCGGCCGGTGCCGACGAGGCGATGACCTTGCGGCGCAGCGTGATTCCGGATGTCGGTGGGGCGGGGCTGACGCAGACCATGTACACCTCGGTCGGGCGCGTCGGCGACATCAGGATCACCGTCACCTCGATGACCTTCGGTGCGGGCGAACCCGACAAAGCCGCCGTCGACGAGCTGTTCGCCACGGCCGTGCGCTCCGTACGCACGCGCTGATCGGCCGCTACCACTCGGCACCGACATTTTCGGCGCGCCCGGACCCGCGCCTGCGGTGGTTGTGCACAGGTTTGCCGCTGTGCACAGGGCGGCGATAAGCCCAGGTCGCGCCATCGGTGCCGGGACGGCGGGCGAGGACGCTCGAGCCATGACATCTTCGACCAACCCGACCCGGCGGGCCACCCGTACAGGACCCTTTCCCCGGGCGCTCACCTGCGCAGAGACAGGCCCGGGTTACCGGGATCTGCCTACCCCTGCCGTCCGCGTCGACGAGCCCGGCGATCTCATCGCCGCGCTTCCGGCCATGCTCGGTTTCGTTCCGGAACGCTCCCTCGTCGTCGCCGTACTGCACCCGCACCCCACGGCCGCCGCCGCGATCGACGCGGTGGTGCGTTTCGACCTCGACGCCGTCACCGATCCCGACCACTACGAGCATTTCCTCGGCTGTCTCGGATCGATCTGCCTGCGCGAACAGGCCAGCGGGGTGTTCGCTGTCTTCATCGACGACCGGCAGCGATCCTTTTCGGCCACCGCCGCGCGCGCCGACGCGCTGCTCGCCGCGATCGGTGCGCAGGGGATCGAGGTGCGTGGGGCGTGGACGGTGCGTGCCGTCGCCGCGGGCGCGCGGTACCGCAGTCTGCTCGGGACCGGCGGCGGGCTGGTCGCCGACCCGGACTCCTCGATGGTCTCGCTGTCGCATGTGCTCGACGGCAGGCAGATACGGCGCTCCCGCGGCGAACTCACCGCACTCGTGGAACCCGACGAACAGTTGTGCGCGCGGGTTCGGCGCAAGCTCGGACCGGCAGTCGCCCGCTACCGCGGCGGGCTGGCGACGGCCGAACGGGTGGGGGAGGGCGCGGTGTTTCAGCGTCGCGCGCTGGAGTGGGTGCTGTGGCAGATCGCCGACGCCACGTCGGGACTGCCACGTGCCGATCGTGAATTCGCCAGGCTGGCTGCCACTTTGCGTGATCGGGCGGTTCGGGACGCGCTCTACGGGCTGGCCGTCACCGACCACGCCGAAGCCGCCGAAGGGTTGTGGGCACAGCTGGCCAGGGCCACCCCGGCGGGCGACCGCGCCGAGGCCGCCGCGTTGCTCGGCTTCAGTGCCTATGTGCGCGGCGACGGGCCGTTCGCGGGCATCGCGCTGGCCGCCGCCGTGGATGCCGACGGTGACCATCCGATGGCGGTCCTGCTGGAAACGTCGCTGCAGTCGGGTCTTCGGCCCGAACGGTTGCGCACGCTGGCCGACTGCGGGCGCCAGGTCGCCGCCGATCTCGGGGTCGACCTGGGGCCGGTGCGGCCGTGAGCGGGCCGCACCGGTCGGCCGTGTCAGCGGGCGCTGTGCGCCTTGTCGCCGAGCGAACGCAGGAATTCCCAGGCGTCGGTGACGATCTCGTCGATGTCGTTGTGCTCGGGCGTCCAGCCCAGCTCGGCGATCGCCTTCTCGCTCGAGGCGATCAGGACGGCCGGGTCGCCCGCGCGGCGGGGCGCGTCGATGGCTTCGATGGGCAGACCGGTCACCCGCTCGCACGCCGAGATCACCTCGCGCACCGAGAAACCGGTGCCGGAACCGAGATTGAGAACGCGGTGACTGCCCGGCTGCGAGGACGACAGGGCGAGCAGATGCGCCTGGGCCAGATCGCGGATATGGATGTAGTCGCGCACACAGGTGCCGTCCGGTGTGGGCCAGTCGGTGCCGTACACCGAGATCGCCTTGCGATGACCGAGTGCCACCTGCAGCACGAGGGGGATCAAATGGGTTTCCACCACACGGTTTTCGCCGAGCCCGGCGTAGGCGCCGGCCACATTGAAGTAGCGCAGGCTCGTCGCGGCCAGCCCGTAGGCCACCGCGTAGGAGGTGATGGCGTGGTCGATCGCCAGCTTGCTCGCGCCGTAGGGGTTGGTCGGGCGAGTGGGCGAGTCCTCGGTGATGGGCACCTGTTCGGGCTCGCCGTAGACCGCCGCCGTCGAGGAGAACACCAGGCGCCCGGTGCCGGTCTCGCGCATCGCGTCGAGCAGGGTCAGCGTCTTGGCCACGTTGCCGTGCCAGTACTTGGCCGGCTGCTCCACCGACTCGCCCACCAGCGACTGGGCGGCGAAATGCAGGACACCGTCGAAGGATTCGGCACGCAGCAGAGCCGGGGCGGCCTCGGCGATATCGCCTTCGACGAATCGCGCGCCCGCCGGGACACCGTCGGCGTTACCGGTCGACAGGTCGTCGACGACGACCACCTCGTTGCCCTGCTCGAGCAACACCGCGGCGCACACGCCGCCCACATAGCCGGCGCCGCCGGTGACCAGAAGTTTCACGAATCAGACCAGCCTCACCTGGACGGCGTGCGCCATCTCCTCGGACAATTCGAAACCGTGGTGCCCCGGCACCGTGATCAGCACCGCACCCGGCTTGGTTTCCACGGTGACGCGTGCGTCGGGAACGACACCGGCCTCCCGCAACCGGCCGATGACCTCGGGGTCGGTCTGGATGTGCTCGGCCAGCCTGCGCACGACCACCGCGTGCAGCGCGCCGTTGGGCAGGTCCGAGAGGCGGATCAGCTTCTCCTCCATCGGCGGCGGGTCGGCGAGGCCGAGTTCGTCGAGGCCGGGGATGGGGTTGCCGTAGGGCGAGGTGGTCGGGTGGTTGAGCACCTCGATCAGGCGTCGCTCCACCTCTTCGCTCATCACGTGCTCCCAGCGACACGCCTCGGCGTGCACGTTCTGCCAGTCCAGCCCGATGATGTCGACCAGCAACCGCTCGGCGAGCCGGTGCTTGCGCATCACCGCGACCGCCATCGAGCGGCCCTTGTCGGTCAGCTCGAGATGGCGGTCACCCGCGACGAGCAGCAGGCCGTCGCGTTCCATCCGCGCGACAGTCTGGCTCACCGTCGGACCACTCTGCTCGAGCCGCTCGGCGATTCGTGCCCGCAAGGGCACCACGCCCTCTTCCTCGAGGTCGTAGATGGTACGGAGGTACATCTCCGTGGTGTCGACCAGATCTTTCACCTGATAACCCCTTCGTCGGCACGATTCTACCCACGGGCGAACGCCGGTCCGTGCGCTGGACCGGCGGCCCTATTTCTACTGCATGTCAACGTCTCACGGGGCCCGCTGCTTCCGGCTAGCGTGGCGAGCATGGTCACTGTGCCACCGAGCCGAGCACCGGGAACTCTCGTATGGACCGAGCGATTCCTCGGCTACACCTGGAGCCCCGAACATCCGATGAAACCGGCGCGCCTGCGGTTCACCATGTCGCTGGCCGAAAGTCTCGGTCTGCTCGACGGTATCGAACCGCTCGCCCCCGCCGAGGCTACCCAGGGCGAGTTGATGCGGGTGCACAGCAGCGCCTATATCCAGGCGGTTCGCCGAGCCGGAGCGGGACCCGCCACCCCTGAGGACACGCTCTACGGCCTGGGAACCGCCGACAATCCGGTCTTCCCGCACATGCACGAGGCGGCGTCGGTGATCGTCGGCGGCACGCTGGCCGCGGCGCGGGAGATCGCGGCCGGGCGTACCCGGCGCGCGGTGAGTATCGGTGGCGGCATGCACCACGCCATGCCGGATTCGGCGGCGGGGTTCTGCATCTACAACGACGCCGCGATCGCCATCTCCTGGTTGCTGGACAACGGATTCGACCGGATCGCGTATGTGGATGTCGATGTCCATCACGGCGACGGTGTGCAGCGCGCCTTCTATGCCGATCCACGGGTGCTCACGGTGTCGCTGCACCAGCATCCGGCCACGTTGTGGCCCAATACCGGGTGGCCGGAGGAGACCGGGCTCGGCAGCGCCGAGGGCACCTCGATCAACCTGCCATTGCTGCCCGGCACCCGGGACGCGCAGTGGCTGCGCGGTTTTCACGCGGTGGTGCCCGGTGCGATCGCCGCGTTCCGGCCGCAGATCATCGTCAGCCAGTGCGGGGTGGACACCCACCGCGAGGACCCGCTCGCCGATCTGGAACTGACCGTCGACGGTCAGCGCGCGGCCTTCCTCGCCATGCGCGAGCTGGCCGACCGCCACGCCGAGGGCAGATGGCTCGCGCTCGGTGGCGGCGGTTACGGGGTGGTGCGAGTGGTGCCACGGGCGTGGACCCACCTGCTCGCGGCGGCGCTGGACCGTCCGTTGGCGCCGGACACCCCGATTCCCGAGAGCTGGCGCGAGCAGGTACGCGCGTCGGCGCCGCGGATCACCCCGCCGACGACGATGAGCGACGGTGGCGACGCGACCTACCGCCCGTGGGACGGGCCGGGCGGCACCCCCGAGATCGGTGACGCCGACGAGGTCCGAGCCCAGCGCGCGGTCGACACCGCCATCTCGGCCACCCGACGGGCCAGTTTCTCGCTGCTCGGTCTCGACCCGGAGGATCCCCGTGACTGAACCACTGCTGCCCGACACTCCCGATACGCCCGCGAACCCGCCCGAGCCGCCGCCGCAGCTGTTCGGTGATGTGCTGGCGGCCGACGGCGGGGTGGTGCGGATCCGTCCGATCGTGCCCGCCGATGCCGACGCGCTGGCGGATTTCCACGCCCGGCTCTCGGATCGCACGCGCTACCTGCGCTATTTCGGTCCCTACCCGAGAATCTCGCCCAAGGACATGTACCGCACCACCCATGTCGACTATCACGACCGGGTGGGGTTGGTCGCGGTGCTCGGTACCGCGATCATCGCGGTGGCCCGCTACGAACTGCTCGACCGGCCGGGGCCGCGCGCGGCCGAGGTGGCGTTCGTCGTCGCCGACGAACACCAGGGGCGCGGACTCGGGTCGATCCTGCTCGAGCATCTCGCTGGTGCCGCTGCCGAGAACGAGGTGGAAACGTTCACCGCGGAGGTGCTGGCCGAGAACGAGGCCATGATCACGGTGTTCCGTGACGCCGGCTACCAGTTGCAGCGCAGCCGCGACGGCTCCGAGGTGCACCTGGAGTTCGCGATCGACCCCACCGAGGCACTGCGCACCGTTCGGGATGCCCGGGAGGCCGCGTCGGAGGCGCGCAGCGTCGGCAATCTGCTCGCACCCGGTTCGGTGGCGGTGATCGGCGCGTCGCCGGAGAGCACCCGGGTCGGTGGCGCCGTGCTGGCCAATCTGCTCGCGGGAGGATTCGCCGGCCCGGTGTTCCCGGTGAATCCGCATCGCCGGTCGGTGCGCGGGGTGCGCGCCTACGCCACCGTTCGCGAGATTCCCGACGAGGTCGACCTCGCCGTCGTCGCGGTGCCGCCCGCCGCGATCGGACCGGTGCTCGACGACTGCATGGCCAAGGGCGTCAAAGGCTTGATCGTGCTCACCGCCGGTTTCGGGGAGACCGGGCCCGCGGGGTTGGCCGCCGAACAGGACCTGGTCGCCGCCGCCCGGGGGCACGGGATGCGGGTGGTCGGTCCGAGCGCGCTCGGCATCGCCAACACCGACCCGGCCGTGGGGCTCAATGCCACCCTCGCCCCGGTACTGCCGCAGCGTGGGCGGATCGGGTTCTTCTGCCAGTCCGGGCCGCTCGGCGCCGCGATTCTCGCCGAGGCCGCCACCCGCAATCTCGGGGTGTCGACATTCGTGTCGGCGGGCAACCGGGCCGATGTGTCTGGCAACGACCTGCTGCAGTACTGGGACACCGCCGCCGACACCGAGGTGATCCTGCTCTACCTGGAGAGTTTCGGTAATCCGCGCAAGTTCTCCCGGCTCGCGCGGCGGGTGGCGCGCGGCAAACCGATCGTGGCCGTGAGCAGTGGCAGGCTGGCCGCCGGCGCCGATATGGATCGCACAGTGGTGCGTGACCTGTTCGCCCAGGCCGGGATCATCCAGGTGGACTCCATCTCCGAATTGTTCGACTGCGCCGCCCTGCTGGCGTGTCAGCCGTTGCCGCGCGGACCACGGGTAGCGGTGGTCGGCAACAGCGCTGCCCTGAACTGGCTGGCCATCGATGCGGCCACCAGCGAAGGCCTACGTATCCACCGCCCGCCCACAGCCGTCGACCGTGGCCCCGGAGCCCGGCCCACCGAACGCGGACCGGGCGGTCCGGAAAGCGACATCGGGGGCGTGGCGGCTGACGGGCCGGTGGATCTCGGACCGGAAGCGACCCCTGCCGACTTCCGGGAGGCTGTGCTCGCGGCTCTGCGCAGTGCGGAAGTCGATGCGGTGATCGTGGTTGTCGCGCCACCGGTGCCGGTGCATATGGGTGGGTTCGCCGATGCGCTGCGTGCGGCCGCGGCCGCCGCACCCGACCGGGACAAACCGGTGCTCACCACCTTTGTGGCGGAATCCGGAATTCCTGATCTGCTCGCTGTGCGGTCGACCGGTGGCGCGCCGGGGCGCGGGTCCATCCCGTCGTATCCCGATCCGGAACGTGCCGCCCGTGCGCTGGCCAGGGTCGATCGCTACGCGCGCTGGCGGGATCGGCCCGTCTCGCCGGTCGTTCGTCCTCCCGGGATCGACACCGCCGCGGCGACGGCGATGGTGGAGCAGTGGTCGGCCGGGTCTTCGGGGCGGTGGCTCACCGATGACGAGGCGGTGCGGTTGCTCGAGTGCTACGGCATCGACATCGTCGACTTCCGGGCGGTGCGTGACGCGGAGCAGGCGGTGGCCGCTGCCGAGGAACTGGGCTACCCGGTCGCCGCGAAGGCCACCGGTGAGCTGTGGCGGCGCAGACCGGATCTGATCGGGGTCCGGTTGGATCTGTGGGGGCCCGACGCGGTCCGTCAGGCGTACTCCGATCTTGTTGCGATATGTGGCGATCCCCTGCTGCACGTGCAGAAGATGGCGACCAAGGGCGTCGGGTGCGTGCTGAGCGTCACCGACGACCCGTCGTTCGGTTCGGTCATCGAGTTCGGCCTGTCCGGCATGATCATGGACCTGCTCGGCGACCGTGCCTACCGCGCGCTACCGCTGACCGCCGACGAGGCCGCCGCCCTGATCGACGCACCTCGCGCCGCACCGCTGCTCTCGCCCGGTCCAACGGGCCCGGGTGTCGACAAGGCGGCGCTCATCGAACTGGCCCAACGCATTTCGGCTCTCTTCGACGACATCCCCCAGATGCGCGAACTGTCCTGCGACCCCGTCCTGGCTTCCCCCGGCTCGGCTGAGATCATCTACGCCCGCGCCCGCATCGGCCCCCAACCCACCCGCTTCGACACCGGCCCCCGACGCCTGGCATGAACGACCACACGGCCGCGTCGGCCCACCCGGCGCCCGCGCGGCGGCGGTCCATGCCACAGGCGTGGTGGTGGACGGACAACGCCGACCGGTTCGCGACCCCGGAGGGGGATGGAGTCACGGACACCGGTCGGCGTTTCGGAAGACGACCCCTGAGGGCCGTCAGGTCTTGGTCAGCGCCGGCAAGTCACCGTCGACACGATGGCGGCGGATCAGCACGGCGCTGACAGTGGCATCAGCTCGCGTAGGCACGCAGACGGTCGGCGCGCTCACCCTTGCGCAGCTTCGACATGACCTCGCGCTCGATCTGGCGCACCCGCTCGCGCGACAGGCCGAACAGCTTGCCGATCTGGTCGAGGGTGCGGGGCTGCCCGTCGTCGAGCCCGAAGCGCAGGCGGATGACCTGCTGTTCGCGTTCGTCGAGGGTGGCCAGGACGCTGCGGACGTCGTGGTGGAGCAGGCCCGCGATCACGGCGCTCTCGGCCGAGGTGGCCTCGGAGTCCTCGATGAAGTCGCCGAGTGGGGCTTCCTCATCGTTACCGACGGGCATGTCGAGGCTCACCGGGTCGCGGCTGTGGTCGAGCAGGTCGGCGATCTTCTCCACCGGGATGCCCGACTCGTTGGCCAGTTCGGCATCGGTGGCCTCGCGACCGAGCTGCTGATGCAGTTCGCGCTTGATCCGGGCGAGCTTGTTCACCTGTTCGACCAGGTGCACGGGCAGCCGGATGGTGCGGCTCTGATCGGCCATACCCCTGGTGATGGCCTGCCGGATCCACCAGGTGGCGTAGGTGGAGAACTTGAAGCCCTTGGCGTAGTCGAACTTCTCCATCGCGCGGATGAGGCCGAGGTTGCCCTCCTGGATGAGATCGAGCAACGGCATGCCGCGGCCGGTGTAGCGCTTGGCCAGCGAAACGACCAGACGCAGGTTGGCCTCGAGCAGGTGCGAGCGGGCGGCTTGCCCCTCGCGGACCAGAACGGCCAGATCACGCTTGCGGGCCGCCGACAACCGTTTGCCGGTCTCGAGCAGGTGCTGGGCATACAGGCCCGCCTCGATACGCTTGGCCAGCTCGACCTCGTCGGCCGCCGTGAGCAGTGCCGTGCGGCCGATCCCGTTCAGGTACACGCGTACCAGGTCGGCGGCGGGGCTCTGGGCGTCGATATCGGACTCGCTGGGGCGCACTCGAGTAGTGGCGGGGCTTGTCATGACTTGCCTCCTGTCGGTGGTGTCTCACTCCGATCAACGGACCCGACTTAGAGAAAGTTCCCGATCCCGTGCGTAATAAACCGCTCTGAGCTGCGGATTTATCCGTGCACGGCTGAGAAGTTCCTGAGAAGGACGCCGTCGTGGAACGCGTGCCCCGTCCAGCCCGGTCTACACCGGCCGTATCAATCCGTGGCGGACGAGACCGGCGACCACGCCGAGAGCCTGGGCCGCGAACTCGGGGGTCACCTGCTCGGCTCCGTCGGCGAGCGCGAGCAGTTCGATCAGTTCGTACAAC
Organism: Nocardia sp. GTS18; assembly: GCF_013839555.1. Taxonomy (NCBI): domain Bacteria; kingdom Bacillati; phylum Actinomycetota; class Actinomycetes; order Mycobacteriales; family Nocardiaceae; genus Nocardia; species Nocardia sp. GTS18. The sequence continues at coordinate 271,292 of NZ_JACBIU010000003.1, forward strand.
GGCAGGCCGTCGGCCCGCATTCCCGCGACGAGCGCGACGGTCGTCTCGTCGACCTCGTGCTGCCAGCGCGGACCGTCGCCGCGGTGCAACCGTGCCACCTGCTCGGCCCAGCCGTCCTCACCCGGCAGGTACACCCGTTCCAGGGCAGTGGCCGGGCTCGGCGCGAAACGTGAACGCCACGCGAGGTTTTCGTCGGCGGCCACCGCTCGCAACCAGGCCGAACGGGCGAAATAGTCGCCCACTTCGGCCCCGAGCGGGTCGTCGAAGCCGTGTGTGAGGTCCTCGGCCAGCAGTTCGGTCGGCCCGTCGATGGCCCGCAGGTAGACGAAGCCGAAGCCGATGCCCGTCACGTCGGCGGCCTCGAAGGCATCGAGCCAGCGTGCCGCGCGTTCCTGCGCCTCCGGATCCCGCGGGTCCAGACCCGCGTCGCGCAACCAGGTGCCCACGTACAGCCCGGGATCGGCGACATCGCGCTGCACCACCCAGGCGTCGACGCCGTGTTCCGGCAACCATGACGACACCCGCTGCCGCCAGTCCTGTCCCTCGACATGTACCCAGGCGGCGAGCATGGCCGCGGTACCGCCGGGTGCGAGCAGTCCGGCGGCCTGCCCGATCACCAGCTCGCTCGCTCCGTCGAGCGCGAGCCCGGAGTCGCGGTAGGTGTGTTCGATGCGTGCGGGTCCCACGACGAAGGGCGGATTGGCGACGATCTGATCGAACCGCCTGCCCGCCACCGGCTCGAACCACGACCCTTCGAGCAGCTCGATCTCGAGTTCGTTGAGCGCGGCGGTGGCCTGTGCCAGCCAGAGCGCGCGCGGGTTCACGTCGGTGGCGGTGATCTTGTCCGCGTAGGCGGCCGCGTGCACGGCCTGTACGCCGCAGCCGGTGCCCAGGTCGAGTACGGTGCCCACCGGTTCGGTCGGGGTGGCCCGCAGCAGCGAGAGCGAGGCGTGGCCGACGCCGAGGACGTGCTCCTCGGTGAGGGTTCGCCTGCGCATCGAGTCGTCGAGATCGGACAGGATCCAGCGGTTCCCGTGTCCGGCGTCGAGCGGGCGCAGATCGAGTGCGGCGCTCACCTCGTCGCCGTCTCTGGTGAGCAGCCCGGCGGCCACGGCGTCGTCGACACGGACCGGTGCCAGCGCCGCGGCCACGTCGGGTTCGGGCAATGCGTCGCCGAGCAGCAGCAACCGGATCAGTGTGCCGAGTTCACCGGCGTCGCGCGCGGCACGGCGCACCGGCACCGGCTCCGAACGACCCAGTGCCGCATGCACATCCGGGCCGAGCGCGTCGACCAGCCCGTCGGCGGTGTAGTCGACCCTGGTCAGCGCCGCGCGCAGATCCGGGCACAGTGCGGTGAGCAGGGAACCGGTGGTGGTGTGGTTCGTAGGCACCCGACCACTCTGCCAGCCTCGGCGAACCGCGCCTCGGCCAGCTCAGGCAGGCTTGCGGGAGGTCACGCAGTAGGGGGTGCCACTGGGGTCGGCGAGGACGATCCAGAACTCCTCGTCCACGAGACGGGTGGCGCCGAGGGATTCGTGCCAGGTGGCGACGGCGGACATGTCGGTGGCCGCGAAGTCGATGTGGGCGCCGGGGTGCCGAGGCTCGTCGAGGCGTTGCAGCAGGAACTGCAGTGGTTGTCCGGGATCGCGCAGGCGCGTGAACTCGGGGCGCCGGGTCGATTCGGGGGACCACCCGGTGAGCGCCTGCCAGAAGGAGGTGTCGGAGTCGAGGTCGGTCGGTGCGAGGTCGAGGCAGATCTGATCAAGTGCCGCGACGTTTCCATCGGGCGTCGTGACCCGTGTCATCGCACCGGTAGCGGCGGACGGGCCCGCGGCAGTGAAGCAGAAGGTCTGTCCCGCAGGTGATTCCATCACTGTGTAGTCGGGATCGACCAGGACCACCTGGGCCCCGAGTGCCGTCGCCTCGGCTACCGCGGCGGGGATGTCATCGACATCCAGGTCGAGGTGGATCCCGCCTGGGCCGCCCACCCGCTGCATTTTCAGCCACGCGGGTCCGGTCGACGGCAGCAACGTGACGAACTCACCGTGCGCCCCACGTGGCGGCGACACCGTCGACCCGGTCGCCGCGGCCCAAAACCGTACGCACTCGTCGAAACTGGCTGCGGGCCGGTCGATGAACGCCCAGGTCCAGCGAATCATAGTGTCTCCCTGGTAGATCGGAGGTTCGAGACATCACCACGAAAGCAAGGCCCGACCGTCGCGAACCCGCGCGGCACGGGCAGCGGCGGCTCCTTTCGCACGGTATGCCGCACAAGCCGCGCTGTCGACCGAAATGCTGCGTCCGGTGCGGGCTTCGGTCGCCGCGACTCACCCGGCCGATCGAATTGGCCGGATATCGACGAAACGTGTCACTCCGGCCACTCGTTCGAAACGGCAACATCCATCATGATCACCAGGGTGACCGACCTGCGCCCACTCTCTCCGCCCGCCGGTGAAGTCCCGAGCGAACCCGAACCAGGGGTAGCCGACCGGCTCGTCGACGAGCCCCGCCGAACCCTGCACCCCGCCTGGATCGTCGCGGGCGTCGGCTTCGTCGCGCTCCTCGGCGCGGCGGCCTTCCGTTCGGTCCCCAGCGTTCTGATCGAGCCGTTGCACGACGAGTTCGGGTGGTCACACGCGACGATCTCGGCCGCCGTCTCCCTGAACATGCTGCTCTACGGCCTGATCTCGCCGTTCGCCGCGGCGCTGATGGACCGGTTCGGTATCCGCCGGGTGGTGTGCGCGGCGCTGGTGCTGATCGCCGCGGGTGCCGGGTTGACGGTGTTCATGACCCAGGCCTGGCAGCTCCTGATGACCTGGGGTCTGCTGGTCGGTATCGGCGTCGGTTCGATGTCCATGCCGTTCGTCGCCACCATCACCGGTCGCTGGTTCGTCCGCAGCCGGGGCATGGTGACGGGCATCCTGACGGCGGCGGGCGCGACGGGGCAACTGGTGTTCCTGCCGCTGGTCTCGATGCTCGCCCACGACCACGGCTGGCGCCTGCCCTCGGTGATCGTCGCGGCCGTGGCCCTGGCGGTGGCGCCGCTGGTGTGGTTGCTCGTGCGTGATTATCCGAGCGACGCGGGCGTGCGCGCCTACGGTGCCGAACCTGGTTCGGACGTCGGTGTGCGGCGGCCGGTCGCCGGGGGAGCGGGCCGGGCGCTTCGGGTACTCGCCACCGCCGCCCGCAGGCCCGGATTTTGGTTGCTCGCAGGCGGTTTCGCGGTGTGCGGCGCATCGACGAACGGACTGGTCGGTACCCATTTCGTCACCGCTGCGCACGACCACGGCATGCCACCGACCACGGCCGCCGGACTGCTGGCCCTGGTCGGGGTCTTCGATGTGGTGGGCACCATCGCCTCGGGGTGGCTGTCGGACCGGGTGGACCCGCGCTATCTGCTGCTCGGCTACTACTCGCTGCGCGGGCTGTCGCTGCTGATCCTGCCGTCGCTGCTCGGCCCGCACACCCAGCCGAGCATGTGGGTGTTCATCATCTTCTACGGCCTGGACTGGATCGCGACGGTCCCGCCGACGGTGCTGCTGTGCCGGGAACTGTTCGGTGCCGACGGTCCGATCGCGTTCGGCTGGGTGTTCGCCGCCCACCAGGTCGGTGCGGCGATCGCGGCCACCGGCGCGGGCTTCATCCGCGACCTCAACGGTTCCTACGACCTGGCCTGGTACCTGGCCGGCGGGTTGTGCGGTGCGGCGGCGGTGATGTCGATCCTGATCAGGCGGCCGCGGCGCTCACTCGAGGGCTTTGCGTGAGCGCGCCTCGAGGGCGATCTCCTCGCGGCGCCCGTCCCAGCGGCTCGGTTCGTCCTTGGTGCGTGGCGGCCGGTCGTTGGCGACCAGCACCGCGATCCACGGCAGCGGTACCGACGCGGCGATGATGAGGATGGAGACGAGCGGGTTCTCGAACACGCTGTAGGCGATGGCCGCGAGGATCAGGCACGGGATCCGGAAACCCATGATGATCATGTAGCGGCGTACCCGGGCGCGGTGTTGCTCGTCGAGCGAGGTCGCGGCCTCGGTGATGAGCACCGGGTGCTCACCGGAGTCGCGGAAGAACCCCCGCGAGGCACCTTTGCCCGGCAGGTGCACTTCGGGTTCCGGGGTCGGATCGCCGGCGCCGGGGGACTCGCCGTTGGACTGCATGCTCCCGAGTCTTCCACTTGCCGTCGCCGGGCGCACACGCGGCTGGTCAGCGAGCCACCGCCCGGATGCGGCATCATGGAAGGCATGAGTACGGACACTCTGGTACGCCCGGAAACCACGACCGACGAGACGACCGGTGACGACGTCCCCAAGTTCTTCCACTACGTGAAGAAGGACCGGATCGCCGAGAGTGCCGTGATGGGCACCATGGTCGTCGCGCTGTGCGGTGAGGTGTTCCCGGTGACCCGTTCGCCCAAGCCCGGCTCACCGGTCTGCCCGGACTGCAAGAAGGTCTACGAGCGCTTGCGCAAGGGCGGCGACTGAGCCGGTTCCACCGTCGGCGATGACGCCGGCGCCTCCGTCGAGGCGTCGGCGCTTTCGTCGTGTTCGCTGTCGGTTTCGTCGTCACCCAGCACCTGACTGGTGATCCATTCCTTCACCTGCTCGATGCGGGTGGCGCGCGCGGGCCAGAACTCCTGCACCGCCGCGTTGAACTCCGCACCGAGGATCACCGCGAAGCCGAGGAAATAGGTGAACAGCAGGAACGCGATCGGGGTGGCGAGCGCGCCGTAACTCACCCCGGTCTCGGTGATCCAGGACAGGTAGCGGCGCAGCAGGTCGCTGGCGGCCATGAAGAACACTCCCGCGACCAGTGCCCCGGCGAACAACCGGTGCCACGGCAGCGATTTGTGCAGCGCGAGCTTGTAGAGCGTGGTGAGTCCGACGATGAGCAGCAACCCGACGATCGGGTAGTAGAACGTGTCGATCACCCGCAGCCCCGGTTCGCGCCAGGCATCGGGCAGTACCCGCCCGATCCGGGTGGGTCCGAGCGCGATCATCGGTAGCAACAACACCGCCGCGACCAGGAATTGCACATACAGCAGCAACGCGAAGATCCGCTGCCATACCGGGTGGCGGGCGTCCTGCTGACCGTGCGCCTCGACGATCGCGTCGACGAAGGTCGCCATGGCCGAGGACCCGGCCCACAGCGACAGCACGAAACCGAACGACACCACCGCGCCACGACCACGGCCGAGCACATCGTCGACGGTGGGTTCGATCAGATCCGACACCACCGACGGGCTGAAGAAGTCCCGGCTGAAGGCGATGATCTTGGCTTCCACGATCTGCACGGTGTCGGGCCCGAACAGCCCACCCACGTAGCCGAGGCTGCCGAGCAGGCCGAGCAGCAGCGGTGCCAGCGACAGTGTCTGCCAGAACGCCGCCGCCGCCGACTTGGCGAAAATCGAGTTGTCCCAGCACTTGTGCGAGACCCGCACGACCAGCTGCCACGCCGTCCGCAACCACGACAGCCACCGTGCGCGTTCGCGCGGATGTTGCCCGGTGGGGACGGGCACGGCCACGGCTCCGCCCGGCCCCGGGGTGGGCGGCGGATACGCGGCATCGGTCGCGTGGGCCTCGTTGTTGCTCATGTCGTTGTCCAGCATCTCGCACCGATGGCGACCGTGGGGTGCGGGACGAGCATCGTGTCGGTGGGTAACAGGTAAATGGCCGGTGACCTCGGCCGGGATGTGACGCCCGTCGCGCGCGCCGCGTCGGTGTTGGCGACACGCCGCATCGGGCGGCTAGGGTCGTCTGCGTGACTGGGTCGGGTGGCGTCGCTGCGGCGAGAGAAGCGGGTACACCGGTCGATTCGGCGGCAGGTGGTGCGTCGGGCGGTTCCCTGCGCGCCTGGCAGCGCCGCGCCCTGACGAAATACCTGGCCACCAAGCCACGCGACTTCCTCGCGGTCGCCACGCCCGGCGCCGGTAAGACCACCTTCGCGCTGCGGGTTGCCGCCGAGTTGCTGGCGGATCGGACGGTGGATCAGATCACCGTCGTCGCGCCGACCGAGCACCTCAAGCACCAGTGGGCCGCCTCCGCGGCGCGCTCGGGGATCCAGCTCGACTCCCGCTTCTCCAATTCCACCGGCGGCACCTCCGGTGACTACCACGGTGTGGTCGTCACCTACGCCCAGGTCGCCGCACACCCCACCCGGCACCGGGTGCGCACCGAGAACCGCCGCACCCTGGTGATTCTCGACGAGATCCACCACGCGGGCGACGCGAAGTCCTGGGGTGAGGCCACCGAGGAGGCCTTCGGCGATGCGACCCGCCGCCTGGCCCTGACCGGTACGCCGTTCCGTAGCGACGATTCCAAGATCCCGTTCGTCACCTACGAACCCGACGAGTCCGGTTTCCCGCGTTCCCGCGCCGACCACTCCTACGGGTACGCCGACGCCCTCGCCGACGGCGTCGTCCGTCCCGTGGTGTTCCTGGCCTACTCCGGTGACGCGCACTGGCGCGACAGCGCGGGCGAGGAACACACCGCCCGCCTCGGCGAACCGCTCAGCGCCGAACAGACCGCCCGCGCCTGGCGGACCGCGCTCGACCCCGCGGGTGACTGGATCTCGGCGGTGCTGCGCGCGGCCGACACCCGGCTGCGGCAGTTGCGGTCCTCCGGTATCCCGGACGCCGGTGGCCTGGTCATCGCCACCGATCAGGAACGCGCCCGCGACTACGCCGAACTGCTGGAACACATCTCCGGTGAGCGACCCGCGCTGGTGCTCTCCGACGACCCGCAGTCCTCGCAGCGCATCGGCGAGTTCGCGAGCAGCACCCAGCCGTGGATGGTCGCGGTGCGCATGGTGTCCGAAGGTGTCGACGTGCCGCGCCTCGCGGTCGGCGTGTACGCCACCAGCGCGTCGACGCCGCTGTACTTCGCCCAGGCCATCGGGCGTTTCGTGCGTGCCCGCAAGCCGGGGGAGACCGCGAGCGTGTTCCTGCCGTCGGTGCCGGTGCTGCTGGATCTGGCCGCGCAGCTCGAGCTGCAACGCGACCACGTGATCGGCAAGCCGCACCGCGAGAAGAACGCTCTCGACGACGAACTGCTCACGGAGGCGAACAAGACCAAGGACGAGCCGGGCGAGGAGGAGAAGTCCTTCGTCGCCCTGGCCGCCGACGCCGAGCTCGACCAGGTGATCTACGACGGATCCTCCTTCGGCACCGCCACGTTCGCGGGCAGCGACGAGGAAGCCGACTACCTGGGCATCCCCGGTCTGCTCGACGCCGATCAGATGCGGGCGCTGCTGCGCGACCGGCAGTCGCGTCAGCTGTCGGAGCGCAGCGCCGCCGTCGCCGCGCCCCAGCCCGCCGCCGTGGCCGAACGGGTCGCGACCTCGGACAAGCTGGGCGAACTGCGCCGCGAACTCAACAGCCTCGTCGCCATGCACCACCACCGCACCGGGAAACCACACGGCGTCATCCACGGCGAACTCCGCCGCGAATGCGGTGGTCCGCCAACCGCTTTGGCGACCGCCGATCAACTCACCGAACGAATTGCGGCGCTGCGCCGGCGATAGTCGTTCGGACATGAGCGGGTAGCTGTCGCGGCGGCCGGAGTGTCTGTGGATCGGCAGTAGCGATCTGGGCGGGCAAGTGAGGCGCGCGTGAGGCATACACGGTTCGTCGATACGTGCGCGAACACAGCTGTCGGCGAGGTGGGTACGCGCAGTCTGGGCACGTCGGCAGTCGTGCGAGTAGCCGCGCGGTGTGGCCGATGCCGGCAGGTGCGTGCGCTGGATCCGGTTGATCAAGCGGTTCGGGCGGCGGCGAGGATTTCCAGCGCGGAGTCGGCGGCGGCGGTGAGTTCGGTGTGGCCCACGCCGTCTCGTGCCTGGACGGACAGTCCGTAGAGGACCGTGCTGAACAAGGCTGCGAGCGCGGCGGTGTCGGTGCCGGGTTTCAGATCGCCCTCGACGACGCCGCGCTCCAGCCGGGCCTGTATGTCGGCTGTGGTGCGGCGGCGTGCCTCGGTGAGGAACTCGCGCACCGAGGCGTTGCGGGTGGTGTAGGTGGCGCCCGCGAGGACCACCATGCAGCCCTGGGGCAGGCCGGGGTCGGTGTACATGGCGATGTTGTCGTGCAGCATGGCCGCGATCGCGGCATAGGCGGTCGGTTGCTCGCTCAGCGCACGAGCGGTGCGCGATCCTTCGGCGCGGCCGTAGAGTGCCACGGCTTCCCGGAACAGGGATTCCTTGTCGCCGAAGGCCGCGTACAGGCTGGGGGAGTTGATGCTCATGGCGGTGGTGAGGTCGCTCATCGACGCGCCCTCGTAGCCGCGTTCCCAGAACACCTCCATGGCCCGGCGCAGTGCGACATCCCGGTCGAAGGCGCGGGGGCGACCACGTTCTGCCATAAGAAACCTTTCTGTGCCGATCGGTAAATATACCGCGACCGTCGCCGGCGATTATTTCTGTATCGGTCGATAAGAAAAGCCTTGACGTGAGCCGGTCGGATGCGCTTACCTCTTTATGTATCGATCACTACAGAATTGGAGCAGTCTTCATGTCGCACAGCACCACCGTCGCCCTGGTGACCGGCGCCAGCCGGGGAATCGGCGCCGCCATCGCCCGGAAACTGGCATCCACCGGTGCCGATGTGGCGTTTACCTACCAGCGCGACGAGGTCGCCGCGAAGTCCGTCGCTGCCGACATCGAGGCCCTCGGCAGGCGTGCGCTGCCGATCCAGGCCGACAGCGCCGATGCCGCCGCCGTGATCGCGGCCGTCGACCGGACCGCTCGCGAACTGGGTGGCCTCCACGTGCTGGTGAACAACGCGGGCATCTTCCCGGCCAAGCCCTACGAGGAGTTCACCCTCGCCGAGATCGATCGGGCGCTCGACATCCACGCCAAGGCACCGTTCGTCGCGGGTCAGGCCGCGCTGGCCCACCTCGGCGACGGTGGGCGCATCATCTCCATCGGATCGAACCTCACCGACCGCGCCCTGTTCGGCGGCCTGGCCCTCTACAACCTGAGCAAGTCGGCCCTCAACGGCTACACCAAGGCGCTGGCCAGGGAACTCGGCCCTCGCGGCATCACGGTCAACCTCGTGCAACCCGGCCCCACCGACACGGACATGAACCCGGCGGCGGGCGAGCACGCACCCACTCAACGAGAGTTCAACGCGCTCGGCCGTTTCGGCACCCCCGACGACATCGCCGACCTGGTCGCCTTCCTCGCGGGCCCGTCGGCCCGCACGATCACCGGCGCGATCATCACCGTCGACGGCGGAACCAACGCCTGACCCGGCCGGCTCCGAATGCCGCCGACCATCAGGCGCCCATGTGGCACACGCCACGCAGCCTGGTACTCCACGGCACCGACGACGCCCCTAAGCCGCACTCGCTGTCACCAACCGCACCACAGACGCCACGGGCCACGGCCCCCGCCAAGCGGCACGGCTGGTGTGATGCGGCACGGCTGGTGCGATGCGGCACGGCTGATGCCACGCGCACATGCGCGCACCGAACTCGCGCCCGGCGGTTTTGCAGGCGCGGCACGGCTGATGCCATGCGGCACGGCTGATGCCACGCGCACATGCGCGCACCGAACTCGCGCCCGGCGGTTTTGCAGGCGCGGCACGGCTGATGTCACGCGGCACGGCTGATGTCACGCGGCACGGCCGACGTCACGCGGCACGGCCGATGCGGAGCCGACTGGAGTGGGTTCAGCCGGTGACGGAGAAAAAGTGGGCAGGGTCGAGAGTGTGGATCGGGGTCCAGGGTGACTCTGCTACGGGCGCTTCGGGGTCGTGGGCGGTGTCGAAGTAACCCTGCAATTCCAGGGCGAGGCGGGGGTTTTCGTCCACCTGACGGGCGATCGTGTAGAGCACCGCGAGCACGTGGAGGCAGCGGGGTGTGCGGGCGGAGCAGGAGCAGTCCGTGCTCACCAGGGTCGGGGCGGGGGAGTGGCCCGCGTCGAGCAGGGCTCGGTGCATGTCGTCGGTGACGACGGTCGCGTCGGGAATCACCTGCTCGATCGCGGTCACCGCCGCGCGGGAGAGCGGCGCCACCTCCACGTGTGCGATCGAGGCCTGCCCGCCCCGGTGCAGGTGCGCGCGCACCGTGCGGCCCTCGATCTCGGTGCGCACCCCGTTGTTGCGGGCGACGCTGCGGGCGCGCGGCAGCAGCGGTTCGGGGCGGGTCTGGCGCAGCGGTTCGGCCAGTCGCACCCAGTCCTTACCCCACGGCGTGTACCCGAACTCGTTGTCTGGCATCAGTTCTCTCGCTTCCGTCGCAGGATGTCGACCAGGGCGTCGTCGTCGAGTCGGGCCAGTTCGGCGATGCCCGCGGCATCGGACAGGTCGGTGAGGGCCGACTTGCGGGTGTGCATGCCCGCGATGTGTTCCTCCACCGTGGTGGCGCTGGTGAGCGTGGTGACGGTGACCGTGCGCGTCTGCCCGATGCGGTGTGCCCGGTCCGAGGCCTGGGCCTCCACCGCCGGATTCCACCAGCGGTCGAAATGGATCACGTCGGCTGCGCGGGTGAGGGTGAGGCCGGTGCCCGCGGCGCGCAGGCTCAGGATGAGAACCGGTGGGCCGTCGGGTGATTGGAACTCGTGAACGATCGCCGCACGCTGATCGGCGTCGAGTCCGCCGTGGAAGAAGGGTGCCCGCACCCCGAACTGTTCGGCGAGGTGGCGCACGAGCAGTTCACCGGTCTGCCGGTACTGGGTGAAGATCAGCGTGGGGTCACCGGTGTCGAGATTGGTCGCCACGATGTCGGTGCACAGATCGAGTTTGCCCGAGCGCCCGGCCAATTCGCCCAGGTCACCGGTGACCAATCCGGGGTGGTTGCACACTTGCTTGAGGTGCGTGAGGGCCGCGAGTACCCGGCCTTGTCGTTGCAGACCCGACCCGAAACCCTCGTCCAGGGATGCGGCGAGCACCGTGTCGTAGGCCTTTTCCTGCTCCGGGGTCAGGTCGCACAGCAGGTCGCTGTGGATCTTGGCCGGCAACGACGCCGCCACCTGGATCTTCTTGCGGCCCAGCAGTACCGGTTCCACCGCATCACGCAAGCGCGCGGCCGCATCGGCCGAGCCCTCTTCGATCGGCCGCACGAACCGGCGCCGGAACTGGGTGCGGTGCGCGAACAACCGGGGCGTCGTGAGGTTGAGCAGGGCGAACAGTTCGTCGAGATGGTTCTCCACCGGGGTGCCGGTGAGCGCGACCCTGGCGTCGGCGGGCACCGCACGCGCGGCCCGCGACACCTGGGTACGCGGATTCTTCAACGCCTGCGCTTCATCGAAGACGACGGTGGCCCAGTGCTTCTCGGTCAGCGCCGACCCGTGCAGACGCAGCGTCGGATACCCGGTGACCACGACGGTCCCGGCGTCGGCGGGCACCTCACCGCCACGCCACGACACCACCGTCAGCCCGGGTGCGAACCGTGCGATCTCGTGCACCCAGTTCCCGACCAGCGAGGTCGGGCACACCACCAGCTGCGGACCCGCGGCCCGCCCCTGGAGGAACCCGATCGTCTGCACGGTCTTGCCGAGGCCCATCTCGTCGGCGAGCACCGCCCCGCCGTACGCGGCCACGGTCTCCCGCAACCACCCGACCCCACGCACCTGATAGGGGCGAAGGGTCGCCTCGAGCGCCCCGGCGAGCTCCGCCGCCGCGGCTTCGGTCTCCCGCACCACCCGCACCGCCCGCTCGGCCGACACGACCGCCGTCCCCACGGCGTTGGGCACCGCATGCGCCGCGATGGGCAGCTCGACCGGCGCGTTCGCGGCCGCCCGTGTATTCGCGGTGGGCAGCCCGCCCGCGCCGCGGTCTGTCGAGGGCCGCCCGTCGTCCGCACGAGCCTCACCGGCGGTGGGCGCTTCCCGATGCCGGTGGTCGACGTCCGTGCGGGCGTCGTCGAGGAGCATGCGCCAGGCCTGGGCCGAAGGGCCCAGCTCGGCGACGGGCAACTCGAGCAACTCCGAACCGGTCACGACGGCAGCAGGTACCTCGACCGGCTCGAGCGCCCTGCGCTCACCGACCGGCAGCGCCAGCGTCAACGTCTCGGGGTCTCCGACGTCGCGTGGTGGGCGCCCGGCGCCGAGTCCGCTCCAGGTCCACAGGGCGAACAGGTGACGATCGGGAAGATAGGTGGCCTGGATGGCGGGCAGAACATTCTCCTCTGATCGGGCAGCGCGAACAGGCTAATAACGTACACTGTACTGAATTTGTTCCCGACCGACCGGAAAAGGTTCCGCGCATGCCGACCGACGGCAGATCCACCGACCAGGCCGCCCAGCTCGTGCAGTTGCTGTGGCGTCATGCCCTGCCGGCCAAGCCCGGCGCGCGCGGTCCCAAACCCGGCCTCACCGTCGACGCGGTCGTGGCGGCGGGCATCGCCCTGGCCGATCGCGACGGCATCGGCAAGCTGACCATCCGCGCGGTGGCCGCCGCCCTCGACGTGCGTGCCATGAGTCTCTACACCTATGTGCCGAGCAAGGAGGCGTTGCTGGTGCTGATGGTCGACGCCGTGGCCGCCGAGGACGAGCCGATCCCCGCCGAGCTGCCGCTGCGCGAGCGCATGATCGCCGTCGCGGACCGTGTCCGCACCGAGCTCCTCGCCCACCCGTGGCTGCTCGAGGTGTCGCCGTGGCGCCAGGTCCTCGGCCCGGCGAGGATGCGCCGCTACGAGAACCAGCTGCGCGCCATCGACGGCGCGGGCCTGTCGGATCTGGCGATGGACCGCGCCATCGCGGTGCTCACCGATTTCGCCACCGGCAATGCCCGCCTCGCCGTCGCGGCGGCGGGCGCGGCCGACCAGCTCAGCGATGCCGATTGGTGGCGGGTACACGGTCCGCTACTGGCCGAAGTGATGCCCGCCGACCAGTTCCCCCTCGCCGCACGTGTGGGCACCACGGTGGGCGAGCACTATCAGGCCCCCGCCGATCCGGACGGTGCCTACGCCTACGGTGTCGCGACCCTGGTCGACGGCATCCTCGCCGACACCGCCTGACCCCGGACGCCACAACAGCGGGCGCCGGAATCCGGTCGCCCGCTGTCGGGGGTTTTCTATTGTCGGATGTTGTTGTGTTCGGACGCGAGAGGAGTGGTCAGAGAGCTGGAGCCGATTCCGTGTCGATCACGGCTTCGAGCTCGCGCAAACGGTCCATGTGTTCATTCGCGTGGTGCTGGCAGAAGAGCAACTCGCCACCCGCGGGAAGAACGGCACGCACTCGGGCAGCCGCCCCGCAACGATCGCAACGATCGACCGCGGTCAGTGGGGTGCTGGTCAGGGTTCCTGGCATGACTCCTCCGTCCCGGCTCCCGGCGCTGCGTGGCCGTTCGCCTAGGTGTGGGCCCCGTGGTCACTCCACGTGGCTCGCGTCCGCTACTTCCCAGCAGTGGTACGACTACTCTGTCAGACGTTCGGGGTTCAGGCTTTGTTCCCGGAAGTGAATCTTTGTGTTTTCGATAACACGACCTGCGGTTTCGCTGAAAGCGAACATGCGCTGGTCGTCGGTCTCGAGCACCCGCCGATCACCCGTGGCGCCGTTTCCCACCTCCTGTTCGATCCTGACACTCATCGACTGTGTCGCTCGCTGTGGTGTTGCTCGTTACGCCACGAGCTCGATCACCACCGTGCGGCCCCACCGCCCACCGTGTGACAGGGTCTTCACCGTCCGAACCTGTTGTCTACCCGGAGATTACCCGTGATATCCGACACTCACACGCTTGTTCACCTGTGTTCTTCCCAAGAGTGGCAACAATTTGCGCACGACGGGCAACGCCGCCCGCCGTCGCTGGCCGAGAGCGGCTTCGTGCACCTGTCCACCCCCGAACAGGTGCGGCTGCCCGCGAATCGCCTCTTCGCCGGTCGCACGGATCTGGTGCTGCTGTGGCTGGACCCCGCCCGGCTCGCGTCGCCGCTGAAGTGGGAGCCGGGCGTGCCAGGCGACCCGGAGTCGATGCTGTTCCCGCACCTGTACGGGCCGCTGCCGCTCGCCGCGGTGCTCGACGTCTCGCCCTATCGACCGGGCCCGGACGGCGTGTTCCATACCCCACGCCGACCGGGAGTGGCACAGGACACAACCGCGCTCTGACGGGTCTATCGTGGATATGTGAATGTCGATGTCACAGCGCTACCGGGGATCGGAGTGCGTAAGGATTTCGAGGTCAGGTCGGGGCGCCGCGTCGGGGTGGTCGCCCATCGCGACGGTGACATCGATCTGATCGTGTCCAAGCCCGACGACCCCGACGCCATCGCCGCGCAGGTGCCGCTGTCGGTGGACGAGGCCTCGGTGCTCGCCAATCTGCTCGGCGCACCGCAACTGGTGGCCAAGCTCAACGACGACCACCGCGACCTGCCCGGCATCACCACCCGTCAGCTCGTGCTGCTCGCCGAGTCACCGTACGCGGGACGCACACTCGGCGAGACCGGGATGCGGACCCGCACCAAGACCTCGATCGTGGCCGTGATGCGTGCCGGCCAGCTCCACCCCTCACCAGGTCCGGACTTCACCTTCACCGAGGGCGACCAGCTCGTGGTCGTCGGCACGCCGGAAGGCCTGGACGCAGCCGCGAAAATTCTCACGCACGGCTGACGGCCGTGACCGCGCAGGCCCTGGCACTGCTCGAACTAGGCATGATCTTGTTCGCGCTGGGGATCTGCGGCCGGATCGCGGGCCGGTTCGGTATGTCACCGATCCCGCTGTACCTGCTGGGTGGGCTGGCGTTCGGGCGTGGCGGTTTCGTCGAATTGGAAGGCGCGATCGAATTCGGTCACGTCGCCAGCGAGATCGGCGTGGTGCTGCTGCTGTTGCTGCTCGGGCTCGAATACACCGCGCCCGAACTGATGACCGGGCTGCGCCGCTCCTGGACCGCCGGTGTGCTCGACCTGCTCGCCAACGCGCTGCCCGGCGCCGCCGTGGCCCTGATCCTGGGCTGGGGAATTCTCGGCGCCGTGGTGCTCGGCGGCGTCACCTACATCTCGTCCTCGGGGATCGTGGCCAAACTCCTCGACGACCTCGGCCGCCTCGGTAACCGCGAAACCCCCGTGGTGCTCTCGATCCTCGTGTTCGAGGACCTCGCGATGGCGGTGTATCTGCCCATCCTCACCATGATGCTGGCGGGCCTGAGCCTGCTCAGCGGGCTGGTGTCGCTGGCCGTCGCGCTGGCGACGATCACCGTGGTGCTCGTGGTGGCGTTGCGGTTCGGCCGGGTGGTCTCGGCGGTGCTCGACAGCACCGATCGCGAGGTGTTCCTGCTGCAATTGATCGGCGCGGCGCTGCTGGTCGCCGGTGCCGCCTCGGCGCTGAACGTGTCGGCGGCGGTCGGCGCGTTCCTGCTCGGCATCGCGATCTCGGGATCGACCGCGCAGGAGGCAGCCAAGCTGCTCGAACCGTTGCGCGATCTGTTCGCCGCCATCTTCTTCGTGGCCTTCGGCCTGTCCATCGACCCGGCTGCCATTCCGCCGGTGCTCGCCTGGGCGGCGGGGCTCGCGGTGGTCACCACGGGCACCAAGATGGTCGTCGGCTGGTGGGCGGCGAGCAGGCAGGGCATCGCGCGGGCGGGCCGGGCGCGAGCGGGTGCGGCGCTGGTCGCCCGCGGCGAATTCTCCATCGTCATCGCCGGTCTGGCGGTGAGCTACGGCACCGCCGACCACCGCCTCGTCGCTCTCGCGTCGGCCTATGTGCTGCTGATGGCGATGCTCGGTCCGGTCATCGCCCGCGTAATCGAACCCGTCGTCACTCTCGGTGGGCGCCGGCGTCTTTCGACGACCTGACTAGTCGATGACCCGGCGCGGCCAGGCGCCCGCCACGTCGTAGGCCAGTTCCTCCGTGCGGTATTCGATCGGCTCCTGCATGCGCACCGGCGTGGGCATCGCGGGCGGCGGTACGGCACGCTTACGCGGCTGGTGCCGGGAGGTGAGCCACATGCGCGGCAGCGCCTCCTCGTTCTCGATCTCGGTGAGACTCACACTGATCAGCACCAGCATGGTGACGATGCTGCTCACCCCGATCAGCGGCGCGAGCAGTTCCATCGCCCCCGCCCCCGAAGGCGGGCCGCCATGGTGGCCGGGGTGGGCCTTCATGGCCGCCATGCCGGTGTAGTGCATGCCGGTGACGGCCACACCCATGATCAGCGAGGCACCGATGGTGGCCAGAAATCCCTTGACGCGCAAGGTGAACCACAGTGCGACGATCGAGGCGACCACCGCGATCACCAGCGACAGCGTGACGATCATCGCGTCGTAGGACACCGCGGCCGTCGACTTCATCGCATACATGCCCGCGTAGTGCATGGTGCCCACCCCGAGTCCGGCGATGGTGCCACCGCCCACCAGCGAGCGCAGGGTCGGCTGCGGTTTGTTCACCATGAACAGCCCGATCCCGACGACGACCATCGCCGTGATCGCGCTGAGCAGAGTGAGGGGGACGTCGAAACGGATCTCCGCGCCCCGGATGCTGAAGCCGAGCATGGCGATGAAATGCATGACCCAGATACCGGTTCCGCCGATCGCGATGGCGGCGCCGACGAGCCAGCCGACCCGTCCCTCGGTGGCGTTGCGTCCACGCGCGGCGCACTGCAGCCCGAGCAGGCAACCGGTGACGGACATGAAATAGGCGAGGACAGGGGTGATCCAGCCGTAGCTGAAGTGATAGATGTCGAGCACGCCGCGCAAACCCTCAATGCCGGTACCGCTGACCGGTCGGCGGTAGAACGAAAAGCTGGACGTGACGATACGGCGAAAACCCCGAATTCGTTGCCATCACAGCGCAATCCAGGAGTGTGGGTTTGATCACGAAACGATTACCGAGAGTTTTCTGTGGTAAACAGACCGTTCGGAATTCGGTGTGGGATACAAGAAAAGGCCCGGACCCCTTGTCATAAGGTCCGGGCCTCGTCTCGCGAATGCCTAGTCGAGGTAGTCGCGCAGCACCTGCGAACGGCTCGGGTGGCGCAGCTTGCTCATCGTCTTGGACTCGATCTGCCGGATGCGCTCACGCGTGACGCCGTAGACCTGACCGATCTCGTCGAGGGTGCGCGGCTGACCGTCGGTGAGGCCGAAGCGCAACCGCACCACGCCCGCCTCACGCTCGGACAGCGTCTCCAGCACCGACTGCAGCTGATCCTGCAGCAGGGTGAAGCTCACCGCGTCGACCGCGACGACCGCCTCGGAGTCCTCGATGAAATCGCCGAGCTGGCTGTCGCCTTCGTCGCCGATGGTCTGGTCGAGCGAGATGGGTTCACGCGCGTACTGCTGGATCTCGAGGACCTTCTCCGGCGTGATGTCCATTTCCTTGGCCAGCTCCTCCGGGGTGGGCTCACGGCCCAGATCCTGGAGCAGCTCGCGCTGGATGCGCCCGAGCTTGTTGATGACCTCCACCATGTGCACCGGGATACGGATGGTGCGTGCCTGGTCGGCCATGGCGCGGGTGATGGCCTGACGGATCCACCACGTGGCGTAGGTCGAGAACTTGTAACCCTTGGTGTAGTCGAATTTCTCGACCGCGCGGATCAGACCCAGGTTGCCCTCCTGGATCAGGTCCAGGAACGCCATGCCACGGCCGGTGTAGCGCTTGGCCAGCGACACCACCAGACGCAGGTTGGCCTCGAGCAGATGGTTCTTGGCCCGGTTGCCGTCGCGCACGATCCAGTTGAAATCGCGGCGGGTGGTCACCGACAGCTTCTCGCCCGCCTCGGCGAACTCACGCATCTTCTCCGCCGCGAACAGGCCGGCCTCGATCCGCTTGGCGAGTTCGACCTCCTCCTCGGCGTTGAGCAGCGCGACCTTGCCGATCTGCTTGAGGTAGGCGCGGACCGAGTCGGCGGAGGCGGTGAGTTCGGCGTCCTTGCGCGCCTGACGCAGCGCCTCGGATTCCTCCTCGTCCCAGACGAAATCGCCGGAGGCCTTGTCCTTCTCGGTCGGCTCGGTGGTGTCGGCGGCATCGGCGGTGTCGTCGGCGACCTCCTCGACGATGACGTCACCGTCGGTGAGTTCGTCCTCGGCGACCTCGAGATCACCGAGATCGTCGAGTTCGATCGACTCGTCGTCGAGTTGCTCCTCGCCCCCCTCGGCCGCGGTCGCCTTCTTGGCCGCGGTTTTCTTCGCCGGGGCCTTCTTGGCGGCAGCCTTCTTCGCCGGGGCCTTCTTGGCAGCGGCCTTCTTCGCCGGGGCCTTCTTGGCAGCGGCCTTCTTCGCCGGGGCCTTCTTGGCGGGAGTTACGGCGTCGTCGGCATCGGCGTCGGCCGAGTCGGCGGTCTGACGGGTATTCGTGGCTACCACGTACGCCCTTTCGTGACGGTCTCGTGCGGCGTCACGCCAGAGTGGTTTCCGGCGGAGCGGTCGGTCGGGTTGCACCGGCGGTGCGTCGGTCGGGTGCTCACCGGTTCGTTCACCGGCTCGCTCGCGACCGGCTGAGGCCGGAAGGTTTCACCGGCTCACCGCCGGACGTGTTCCATTGTAACGATCCAACCAGGGTACTCAGTGCCACGATGCCCTCCAGGCGTTGCGGCGTCGTCCTCGCGCGCTACGGCGCGATGCCCCCGGCGATAGCCATCGCCGCGCCGACGATACCCGCGGTGTTCTTCAACACGGCCGGAATCACCGGAGTTCGGTTGGTGAGCAACGGTATCCACTGCTCGTGATCGCGGCTGATACCGCCGCCCGCGACGATCACCTTCGGCCAGAAGAGGTTCTCGATGTGGATCAGGGCCGTGCTCACCCGCTGCGCCCACTCCGGGTAGGTGAGGCCGTCGCGGTCCTTGATCGAGGCGGCGGCCAGGTGCTCGGCCTCCACCCCCTCGATGTCGAGGTGGCCGAGCTCGGAGTTGGGCACGAGGGTGCCGTCGTAGAGCAGCGCCGAGCCGATCCCGGTGCCGAAGGTGAGCAGCAGGGTGAGGCCGTGCAGGTCGCGAGCGGTGCCGTAGCTGTCCTCCGCGAGCCCCGCGGCGTCGGCATCGTTGAGCACCGTCACCGTCCGCCCGCCGAGCGCGGCCGAGAACAGGGCGCGCGCGTCGGTACCGATCCAGGCGGGATCGATATTGGCGGCCGTACGGGCGTGTCCGTCGAGCACCACGCACGGCAGCGTGATCCCCACCGGTCCCGCCCAGCCGGCCAGCGCGACGAGTTCGGCCACCGCCGCCGCCACCGCCTCGGGCGTGGCGGGGCGCGGGGTGGCGATCTTGAGCCGCTCGTGGGTGAGCAGACCGGTGTCGAGATCGACCAAGGCCCCCTTCACGCCACTTCCCCCGATATCGATGCCGAATGCGTGCCCCCGAGCGGACATGGATGAACCCCTTGCCTGACGCGGTCGATGTGCCTGACAAAGAGTAGCGGTAGTCACCGCCGGCACGAGCCGCCGCATATGATCCGATGGCGTGGTGCCTCAACACAGTTCCGTTGCCCCAGCCACGACCGACGCCGACGAACGACTGCGCGAGCTCGCCGTCGAACTCGCCGAAAGTGCCGCCGCGCATGTGCGTGCCCGCCGACCCGAGGTGTTCGCCGACGGGGGACCCGTCGACGGTGCGGTGGCGACCAAGGGCCACGTCACCGACCCGGTCACCGTGGTCGACACCGAATCCGAACAGCTGATCCGCGACCTGCTCGCCCAGCGACGCCCCGACGACGCGATCCTGGGCGAGGAGGGCGGCGGCGATGTCGGCGCCACCGCGCCGGGCGCCGTCACCTGGGTGGTCGACCCGATCGACGGGACCGTCAACTTCCTCTACGGCCTGCCCGGGTACGCGGTCTCGGTGGCAGCGGTGATCGACGGCGCCCCGGTGGCGGGCGCGGTGGCCGACGTGGCGACCGCGACCACCTACAGCGCCGTGCGCGGCGGCGGGGCGTTCGCCGTCACCGCCGACGGCACCCGCACGAAACTGTCCTGCACCCAAGAGGATTCATTGTCGGTGGCTCTGGTCGCCACCGGTTTCGCCTACGGCACCCAGCGTCGCGCCGACCAGGCGAGGCTGCTCACCGAGATCCTGCCGCGGGTCCGCGACATCCGCCGCCTCGGCGCCGCCGCCATGGACCTGTGCCACGTCGCCTCGGGCCACCTCGACGCCTACTACGAGCACGGGCTCAACGCCTGGGACTGGGCGGCGGGCGCCCTCATCGCCGCCGAAGCGGGCGCGGTGGTGCACGTCCCACCGGTCACCGTCGGCGGTGCCGCGGGCGAACTGACCTTCGTCGCCGCCCCCGGCCTCGCCGAAGACTTCGCCGCCCTCCTCACCGAGACCGGCGCGACAACACCCCTACCCGACTGAGAAGCCGGAGTCGGTTTCTCGGCCGCCTCGATCTGGACCGACCGGAGGGTGCGACGAAGGAGTGCCCGCAGGGAGGGAAGATCGAGGCCCCCCGGGCCGAGAAACCCGCGGCGCCAGCCGCCGATGATTCAGCACTTGACGGTGCGGGCGGCGTCGAGGAGGTCGGGGTCGATCGAGGACGAGCTGGCGCCGGGGGCCAGGTTCTTCAGCGCGCGCAGGACCGCTTCGGCGTCGGCGCTCGGGCGGAGCGACTCGCCGAAGGCCAGGCCGAGCACCAGGTCGACCGAGTCGTCGGTGCGCGGGTCCTCGATCAGTTCGGCACAGGGAGCGACCAGCTGCACCGAGGCGGCGGCCGGTCTGCCGTTCACGCCGTAGCGGATCTGGCCGGTGCAGTTGAGGTCGCCGCTGACATAGACCGGATCGTTACCGACCTGTGTCCCCGGTGCGCTGGCGAAGCCGAGGTCGCCGAGCGCGGAGGCGATGTTGCCCGCCTGTCCGCTCTTGCCGTTGGCGTTGAACACCCGCACCTTGGACTCCGACAGCGCCGCCGGATCCACCTCGTCCAGGCGCGAGGGCCCGACTCGGGTGCCGAGCGGTGCGGGCTTGGGGGCGTTGGTCGCGGTCGGCGTGCTCGGCGCGTTGCACGCCATCGGCTCGTTGTTGTCCTCGCGGGTGCGGAAAGCCGCCACCCACACGAACAGGGCCACAAGAGCCAGCACGAGGACCAACGCGAGCCACAGCTCGGGGCGCCGTCGCGGAAAGGGTTTGCCGTCGCGATCGGTCGCGCTGCCTTCGGTGATCAGTGAAACCACGCGCTCACTCTACGAGTCCGCCGCCGATGCGCGAGTGCGGGAGGTCTCGGCGAGTTTCCCGGCAGGTGAAGATTCGTCGTCGGTTTCGTCGCGGCGGGGTTTTGATTGCGACATTTGTCGGTAGGTCCGCTATTGTCTGCCCGCCCAGATCGAATAATCACCCGTGAAACGGTGGTCGGTCGCGGGAACAACAAGGGCATGTCCTGCGTTAACCGAACGCTGTCGGAGTAGATCGAGCAACGATCCACCTGATAGTCGACCGGTGTACGTGTGAGGTGCACCACCGGCGGGGCGGTCGAACGCCGTCTCCCTGCGGGGACTTGGCAATCGAACTGATCCGGTATTTACGGAGTAAGGACTGAGGGGAAGACGACATGGCAACCGACTATGACGCACCGCGGCGCACCGAATCCGACGAAGTGTCGGAGGATTCGCTCGAGGAGCTGAAGGCCCGCCGCAACGAGGCGCAGTCCGCCGTCGTGGACATCGACGAGACCGACACAGCGGAATCGTTCGAGCTTCCCGGCGCGGACCTGTCCGACGAGGTGCTCAGCGTTCGGGTGGTCCCGAAGCAGGCAGACGAGTTCACCTGCTCGAGCTGTTTCCTCGTGCACCACCGAAGCAGGCTGGCCAGCGAGAAGGGTGGCGAGATGATCTGCATGGACTGCGCCCTCTGACGCGTTCCACGGCGAGGTAGACGGGTCAGCCCGCGCTCGGGAGTCCGAGCGCGGCCAAGACCCGGTCGGGCCTGCGCGTGCTGATCAACCAGTACGGCGTCGGGTCGTCCGGGTCGTCGAGGACCAGCAAAGCCATCGGCCCGATCCAGGGCCGGTGCTGCACATAGGCGGCGGGGTCGAGCTGACGACCCAGCGCCGCGCTCTTGGCCGTCGGTGCGACGGCCGCGGCTCGCGCGACGAAGCTCACCGGCAGGTGGGCGCGGTCGACGCGCAATTCAGCCGTTCCCTCGGGGGTGACGGCCACTTCCAGCCGGTGACGGCTCATCCACAACAGAATCCACACGGGCACCGGTGCCAGCAGCACATACGGCAACCAGGCCCGCAGCCCGGGCGCGCCCATGTGGAATTCGGCGGCGATCAGCCCGGCGATCGCGAAGCCGACCGGCCACCACCACAGCGGCACCCACAGGCGCTCCCGGTAGGGCGACACGGTGGGCGCGGCGGCCGCGCGGGCGTCGGTGTCTGCGGCGTCGGTGGTCGGGGAATGGGACTGGTCGGGCACGGTTCAAGACTAGGCGATCGTGGCAGGGTCGTGACGCGCTGGTCCGGCTCCGAGCGCGTAGTCTCGACCGATGTGAACGCACTTGCACCGATTCCGCTGCGGCGGCTCGATCCCGGCATCCCTGTGCCGAAGCGTGCCCATCCGGGTGACGCGGGCGTCGACCTCTGTACCACCGAGGATGTGATCATCGAACCGGGTGAGCGGGTGCTGGTCGGCACCGGGATCGCGCTCGCGCTGCCGGTCGGCACGGTCGGCCTGATCCACCCCCGCTCGGGCCTGGCCGCGAAGGCGGGGCTGTCGGTGGTGAACACACCGGGCACGATCGACGCGGGCTATCGGGGCGAGATCAAAGTGTGCCTGATCAATCACGACCCGCGCACCGCCATCGAGCTGCGCCGCGGCGACCGCATCGCCCAGCTGCTCGTGCAGCGGGTGGAGCTGGTGGAGTTCGCCGAGGTCGACGACCTGGACGAAACCGTCCGTGGCGCAGGTGGTTACGGGTCGAGCGGCGGGCACGCGAGCCTGACCGGCAAGGAGGCGTAATGGGTCTGTTCGGCAAGAAGAAGCGCGCACCGCGCGAGGACGACGCGGTCTACGACGACGACTACGGCGACGACTACGCCGCGGACGACTACGACGATTTCGCCGACACCGACGACTACGACACCGACGAGTTCCGCCGCCCCGACTTCGCCCACCTCGACTTCGACGACGCCCCCACCGACGAGCGCATCTACGGCAACTTCGACCACGCGCCCGACGCCGCCGCCGGCCCGTACGACATCACCGAAGTGACCGACGACATGATCGCGCGCAGGCTCGATCTGGGGTCGGTGGTCATCCCGGTGCCCGAGGGTGGGCAGCTGCAGGTGGAGATGAGCCCCGACGGCACCCCGCAGGCGGTGCATCTGGCCACCCAGCACGGCAGGCTCACCGTGGCCGCGTACGCCGCGCCGAAGTCGGCCGGGCAGTGGCGGCTCGTCGCGGCCGATCTGGCCGAGTCGCTGCGCGGTGACGGTGCGAGCGTCGCCATCGAGAAGGGCCCGTGGGGTCGTGAGGTGAAGGCGGTCACCGAGGGTGCCGATCTGCGCTTCATCGGTGTCGACGGACCGCGCTGGATGATCCGGCTGGTCGCGGCGGGCCCCTCGGGCGCGGTCGACGATCGCAGCCCGCTCATCACCGCCGCCCGGGCCGTCCTGGCCGACGCGGTGGTGCGCCGCGGCTCCGAGCCGCTGCCGGTGCGTGACCCGCTGCCCGTGGTGCTGCCCCAGGAGCTGGCCGAACAGCTCGCCGCCGCCCATCAGCAGCAGGTGCTCGCCCAGCAGCAGGCCATGGCCGCGCAGGCGGCCGCCGCGCAGACCCCGCCCTCGGCGGTGCCGCCGAAGCTGCCCGACGAACCGCGGCGCGGCGCCGACGGCTCGGCGATGCAGCAACTGGGCCTGAACTAGGTTGTCGCCGAGACCTTTTCGGTCGAGAGACGGTGGAGTTCGGTGAACCCGGTGTGTCCGAGGACCGCCGGGTTCGCGCCGAGTTCGTCCAGCGTGATCCGGCACAATCCGGCCGTCGGCAGCGTCGCGGCCCATTCTTCGGCGACGGCGATCGGATGCACCGGGTCGTCGCCCGCGCCGATCACCGCGACCGGGACGGGGCAGGCGGCCAGTTCCTCGACGGTCGGCCAGGAGTAGGCGGCCGCCTCGTCCAGTGCCTGGGGCAGGTCCGGCCACTGGCCGCGCCAGGACTGGGTGAGGGCCTCGGCGAGCCAGGCCGGACTCGAGGCGCGCATGCGGGCGATCACGGCGTCCAGACCGTCGGCGCGAAGTTGCCCGGCGGTTGCCGAGGCGCTGAGGGCGGCGGGGCACGAGGTGGTTTCCGGGCCCGTCCAGGCGGGTAATGCTGTGATGACACCGACAACCGCGTCGCGATGTCCGGTGGCCCACCGCAGGGCGATCGCGGCACCCAGCGAGATCCCCGCAGCCAGGACCGGTCCGCGCGCGGCGGCGGTGTGCAAAGCCGCGGTACAGCTCGCGATCACGGCCTTCGGGTCGGGTTCGACGGCAAGGAATTCCAGGCCGTGAGCGGCTGCGGCCGGTCCGAATGCGCGGGCTGCGAAATCGGCGTCGGAGCCGGTTCCGGGCAGGGCGACCACGGTGACCTGGGGTGGGGTGCGCAACACGGACCGAGCGTAGCGGCCCGGCGTTTGCCCATCTACAGTGGCGTTGAAGGCCAACTAGCGGGAGAAGCGTGCCATGTCGTCATCCACGGGCTCACACAAGTCGGGATCGGGCCCGGACTCGGGATATTTTCGTCGACTCGGACGCCGCCTGACGGCCGATATCGATCAGCTCGACGCCGAGGAACTGGCCGAGACCGCCGACGCCTCGGGCGCCCGGCGAGCCAAGGACTGTTGCCGCGGCGAGGAAGCCACCATCGTCGGCAGGCTGCGCAGCGTCGAGGCCTGTCCGAAGGCGGCCGGTGCCACGGTGCAGGCCGAGTTCTTCGACGGCACCGACGCCATCACCCTGGTGTGGATCGGGCGCAGGCGCATCCCCGGCATCGAACCGGGCAGGCGCATCCTGGTGCGCGGCCGCGTCGGCGACCGCGACGGCCGCAAAGTGATCTTCAACCCCTACTACGAATTGCGCGGGAACAGCTGACGTATGCCCTCCAGCGACGAGTACCGCCCCATCGCGGACCCTGAAGCCACCGTTGCCCTGCCGGTGGTCACCGACCACCCCGTCGACCCCGACGTCGACAAGGAGACGGCCGAGGCCGAGCAGACCCTGCTCGAGCAGCTCGGCGGTATCAGCGGCCTGATCTACTCCACCCTGCCCGTGCTCGTGTTCGTTCCGGTGAACACCTTCGCCGGGCTCACCGCCGCCATCTGGGCCGCCCTCGGTGTGGCCGCGGGCGTGCTGATCTGGCGGCTCGTGCAACGCAGCCCCGTCCAGCCGGCCATCTCCGGTTTCCTCGGCGTCGGGCTGTGCGCGTTCATCGCGCACCGGGTGGGAGAGGCCAAGGGCTTCTTCCTGTTCGGCATCTACACCAGCCTGGTGTACGCGGGCGTGTTCGCGCTGTCGATCCTGTTCCGGTGGCCGCTGGTCGGCGTGATCTGGGGTGCGCTCAACGGCCACGGCACCGCATGGCGCACCGATCCGCGGGTGCGCAAGCTCTACGACCTGGCCACCGTCGTGTGGGTCGTCGTCTTCGGTGCCCGCTACCTGGTGCAGTCCCAGCTCTACGACACCGACCACACCACCTGGCTCGCGATCGCCCGCATCGCGATGGGTTGGCCGCTGACCGCGGTCGCCCTGGTGGTCACCGTGTGGGCGGTGCGTCGCGCGGGCCACCTGCCCGCCGACAAGTCCGCTGTCCGAAGGGATTCCGCTTCCGCCTGAGGGTGGGCAGGGGTACCGCCGGAGGTGGGGAACTACCCACCCTGGGGTACCTGGTTGCCGCCGCCTGTTCGTCGCACGATCAATGCATACCGAATTACGCAGTGATCGTGAGAGGACCGGCGACCATGATGGCAACCGAGCACCGTGCAAGCGCAGCTTCCAAGCCCGGCCCCGCCCAGTCGGAGAGCAAGCGCATCGGCGCCGAACTCGACGCCCTGATCGGTCCCGCCGCCCGCGACGACCGCGACGCCATCGCCGAGATCCTGCGTCTGGTCCACCCCCTCGTGCGCCGCTACTGCTCGGCGCGGATGGGTGCCACCGGCCACCTCACGGTCACCGCCGACGACGTCACCCAGGAAGTCCTGATCGCCACCGTCGCCGCCATCCCGCGCTACCGCGATCAGGGTAAATCCTTCCTGGCCTTCGTGTACGGCATCGCCGCCAACAAGGTGTCCGACGCCTTCCGCCGGGGCAAGCACACCGCGTATCCGATGGCCGAGATGCCCGACACCGCCAGCGCCGAAGCGGGCCCGGAGGACTGGGCGCTCGCCTTCGAACGGCGGGCCGCGACCCGCGAACTGATGCAGGTGCTCGCCCCCAATCACCGTGAGGTGCTGATGATGCGGATCGTGCTCGGCTGGAGCGCCGCGCAGACCGCCGAGGCCATCGGCACCAGCCCCGGCGTGGTCCGGGTGATGCAGCACCGCGCGCTCAACAAGCTGCGCGCCCAGCTCGCCGCCGCCTGAGGGCGGCTCAGGGCCGGATGCCGTGCCCGGCCAGGGTGAGCCGCAGGTCCTCCTCGGCCTCCACCGAGGTGACGAACAGCAACTCGTCGTCGCCTTCGAAGGGGTCGTCGGCCTGGGGCACGATCACCCGGCCGCCGCGCAGGATCGTCACCAGCGCGGTGTCGCGCGGCAGGACCAGGCTGCGCACCGGTTTACCGGCCAGCTGGGTGTCGGCGGGCAGGGTGATCTCGACCAGGTTGGCCTGGCCCTGGCGCAATGTCATGAGCCGAACCAGATCACCCACCGACACCGCCTCCTCGACCAGCGAGGCCAGCAGGCGCGGTGTCGACACCGCCACATCCACACCCCACGACTCGTCGAAGAGCCATTCGTTACGCGGATCGTTCACCCGCGCGACCACCCGGCGCACCCCGAACTCGGTCTTGGCGAGCAGGCTGTGGACCAGGTTGGTCTTGTCGTCACCGGTGGCCGCGATCACCACCTCGTAGGTTTCCAGCCCCGCGTTCTCGAGCAGCGACAGCTCGCAGGCGTCGGCGTGCACCCAGACCGCGTCCGGGATGGCGGGTGGGTCGATGTGGTCGAGCTGGCGTTCCAGCAGCATCACCCGATGCCCGCCCCGCAGCAGTTCCCTGGCGATCGAGCGC
This sequence comes from Nocardia sp. GTS18, assembly GCF_013839555.1. Taxonomy (NCBI): domain Bacteria; kingdom Bacillati; phylum Actinomycetota; class Actinomycetes; order Mycobacteriales; family Nocardiaceae; genus Nocardia; species Nocardia sp. GTS18. The sequence goes on from NZ_JACBIU010000003.1 coordinate 298,337, forward strand.
CCGACGGCGCCCGCACCGGCAATGGCCACCTTCATGTTCAGTCCTCGCTCACGGGGGCCTTGGCCGCCAGCGCGACCACCTCACCGACACTGCCGGAGGTCGCCGCGACGTACACCACGTCGTCGGCCTGGACCACCGTCTTGGATTCGGGCAGCAGGCCCCGGCCGAAGCGCAGGATGAACGCCACCCGCACGCCGAGGTCGCGTTCGAGGTCGCGCACGGTGCGACCGAACCACTCCTCGTGCAGCGTGAGCTGGGTGACGGCCACCGCGCCGGTGGGTTCGCGCCAGGTGGTCGTGGAGTTGTCACCGATCAGCGTGCGCAGGAAACGGTCGGTCGTCCACGGCACGGTGGCGATGGTCGGGATGCCGAGCCGTTCGTAGACCTCGGCGCGTTTGGCGTCGTAGATCCGGGCGACCACGCGTTCCACGCCGAACATCTCCCTGGCCACCCGCGCGGAGATGATGTTGGAGTTGTCGCCCGAGGACACGGCGGCGAAGGCGTCGGCACGTTCGATTCCCGCGCGGGTCAGCACATCACGGTCGAAGCCGACGCCGATCACTTCCTGCCCGCTGAAGCCTTCGCCGAGCCTGCGGAAGGCGCTGGGATCACGGTCGATCACCGTGACCTCGTGACCCACCCGGGTCAGCGCACGGGCCAGCGACGACCCGACGCGCCCACACCCCATGATCACTACGTACACCGTGCACCCTCGTTCCTTGCCGAACCCGTGGCGTCCGGCTTGGACCGTACCCGCCGGAGCTTCCCCCGCCCAGTTTCCCCCTGGCGAGGCGGCGCAAACAACCTCGACATCCCGGTCGGCGCCCAGGTCAGGTGAGCGCGAACACATCGATGATCCCGTCTATGCTCAGCCCGGTGTCCAAGTTGACGACGGCGGCCAAACGCGTGCTGCTGGGCAGGCCCTTCCGCAGTGACTCGCTCGGCCATACCTTGTTGCCCAAACGGATCGCGCTTCCGGTGTTCGCCTCCGACGCGATGTCCTCGGTCGCCTACGCGCCGGAGGAGATCTTCCTGGTGCTGGCGGCGGCGGGCATCTCCGCGTACATGTACGCACCGTGGGTCGGTCTCGCTGTGGCGGTGGTGATGGCCGTGGTCGTCGCCAGTTACCGGCAGAACGTGCGCGCCTACCCGTCCGGCGGCGGCGACTACGAGGTCGCCACGGTGAATCTCGGCCCGACCGCCGGGCTCACGGTCGGTAGCGCCCTGCTCGTCGACTACGTGCTCACGGTGGCGGTGTCGATCTCGTCGGCCGCCTCGAACATCGGCTCGGCCATTCCGTTCGTCAACACGCACAAGGTGCTGTTCGCGGTCGTCGCGATCGCGGTGCTCACGGCCATCAACCTGCGCGGTGTGCGCGAATCGGGCACGGCCTTCGCGATTCCCACCTACGCCTTCATCTTCGGCATGTTCGTGATGCTCGGCTGGGGCCTGTTCCGGACCTACGTGCTCGGTGACGACATCCAGGCCGTCTCCGCCGGTTTCGGGCTCCACGCCGAGGACGAACACCTCTACGGCCTGGCCTTCGCCTTCCTGATCGCGCGCGCGTTCTCCTCCGGCTGCGCGGCGCTGACCGGTGTGGAGGCGATCAGCAACGGCGTGCCGGCCTTCCGTAAACCGAAGTCGCGCAATGCCGCGACGACCCTGCTGATGCTGGGAACCATCGCCGTCGTGCTGCTGATGGGCATCATCATCCTGGCGCAGAAGATCGGGGTCGTCTACGCGCACGACACCTCGAACCTCGTCGGCGCGCCCGCTGATTACCACCAGAAGACGCTGATCGCCCAGATCGCCGAAACCGTCTTCCACGGCTTTCCCATCGGCTTCTTCTTCATCACCATCGTCACCGCCCTGATCCTGGTGCTGGCCGCCAACACCGCGTTCAACGGTTTCCCGGTGCTCGGTTCGATCCTCGCGCAGGACCGCTACCTGCCGCGTCAGCTGCACACCCGGGGCGACCGGCTGGCGTTCTCCAACGGCATCCTGTTCCTCTCCGGTGCCGCCATCGCGTTCGTGGTGCTGTTCGACGCCGAGGTCACCAAGCTGATCCAGCTCTACATCGTCGGTGTGTTCGTGTCCTTCGTGCTCAGCCAGACCGGCATGCTTCGGCACTGGACCCGCCTGCTGCGCAAGGAGACCGACCCGCAGGAGCGGTCGCGGATGAAGCGCTCGCGCGTCATCAACGCCATCGGTCTCACCCTCACCGGGACCGTGCTGGTGATCGTGCTCATCACCAAGTTCTTCGCAGGCGCCTACATCGCCATCATCACGATGGTCGCGATCTTCATCGTGATGAAGCTGATCCACAAGCACTACGACTCGGTGGCCCGCGAACTCGACGAATCCGATTGGGACGGGGTGCTGCCCAGCCGCACCCACTCCATCGTGCTGGTGTCGAAACTGCATCTGCCCACTCGCCGGGCACTGGCCTACGCGCGGGCCACGCGCCCGGACACGCTCGAGGCGGTGACGGTGAACGTCGACGACGCCGATACCCGCAAGCTCGTGCGCGAATGGGAGAACAGCGAGATCAACGTGCCGCTCAAGGTGGTCGAGTCGCCGTATCGCGAGGTGACCAAACCGGTGCTCGAGTATGTGAAGCGGGTCCGCAAGGACGCGCCGCGCGACGTGGTCACCGTGTTCATCCCCGAGTACGTGGTCGGTCACTGGTGGGAGCAGGTGCTGCACAACCAGTCGGCGTTGCGGTTGAAGGGCCGGTTGCTGTTCGAACCGGGTGTGATGGTGACCAGTGTGCCGTGGCAGTTGTCGTCTTCGACGCGGGCCAAACAGGCGGCCGAGGTGAACGCACCGGGCTCGGTGCGTCGCGGGTTCGACCGGCCGGAGCGGCGCGAGTGAGCGTGCCCGGCCGACAACGGAAGTGGGTGTGGCTGTGAGTGATTGGCGCGGACAGGAATTCGAGGTGCGCCTCGGTGCGCCCGGACACGGCGGGTTCTGCGTGGGCCGCCACGAGGGCCGAGTGGTCTTCGTGCGGCACGGTCTGCCCGGTGAGCTGGTGCGCGCCCGGGTCACCGAGGATCGTGGTGGTTCGTTCTGCCGCGCCGACGCGGTGGAGATCATCGAGGCCTCCGCGGACCGGGTGCCCACGACCTGTCCGGTTTCGGGGCCGGGTGGGGCGGGGTGCTGTGATTTCTCCTTCGCCACCCCCGCCGCGCAGCGCGCGCTCAAGGCGACCGTGGTGGCCGAGCAGTTGCGCAGGCTGGCCGGGGTCGAGCGTGAGGTCGAGGTCGAACCGATCGGTGACGAGGTCGTCGGCGGCTGGCGCACCCGGGTGCGCCTGGTGGTCGACGCGGCCGGTCGCGCGGGCGTGCACCGGTACCGCAGCACCGAGGTGATCCCGGATCTGCGCTGCCCACAGCCGGTGGCGGGCGCACTCGACGGTGTGGCCGAGCGGTCCTGGACGCCGGGCGCCGATCTGGTGGTCGCCGTGGACGGTGACGGCGTCCGTCATATCGTCGAACTGGCTCCGGCCGCCGAGGCGGACCGTGCGGGCACCCGCCCTGCCACCCCGCGCGGCGGTACCCGGGGGCGTGGGCAGCGACCCGCGCGGCACCGCGAATCGGGTCGCCCCGCCGCCGACGAACGCGGTGCGGTGCGCGACCGGGCCGCCGCCCGCAAGTCGGCGACCAACGCGCCGCGCGAGGAATGGGTGATGGCGGGCAGCGGCCGGGCCGTCGAGTATGTGGCGGGCCGTCGCTGGGAACTGTCGGCCACCGGTTTCTGGCAGGCGCATCATGGTGCGGCGCAACGCTATTCGGATCTGGTCGCCGAATGGTCGGGGCTGGAACCGGGCGGTTCGGGCTGGGATCTCTACAGCGGTGTCGGTGTCTTCGCCGCGCGGCTGGGGGAGCAGACCGGGCAGACGGGTGCGGTGTCGGCCGTGGAATCGGCTCGGTCCGCCGTCGCCGACGGTACGGCCGCGCTGCGTGACCTGCCGTGGGTGCAGTTGCACGCGGGCCGGGTCGAACGCTGGGCGCGCGAGGCCACGACCACCCCCGATGTGGTCGTCCTCGACCCGCCTCGCGCGGGTGCGGGCAAGGAGGTGGTGGCCGCCGTCACCGACGCCGACCCACGCCGAATCATCCACATCGGTTGTGACCCAGCCGCTTTCGCGCGCGACCTCGGTTTGTATCTCGACGCGGGCTACCACCTGGCCGAGTTGCGGGCCTTCGATGCCTTCCCGGTGACCCACCACGTGGAATGCGTCGCGCTGCTCGACCGCTGAGAGATCGCACCCCGGGTTCCACCGCGGCTATTCCAGCGCCCAGGTCACCCGCACATTCGCGCCGACCTCGGTCTCGCCGGGGACGACCGGCACCGGAGAACTGCTGCGCGCGAACATGATCGGTGAATCCATCTCGGCGCTCACGTCGTAGGCGCGGGGTGTGGGTGAGGTGTCCTCGGTGATCTGTAGCACCGCACCCAGGCGCACACCCGCGCGCGCCGCGTACTGCTCGGCCTTGGCGAGCGCGTCGTCGTAGGCGGCGTCGCGGGCCTGGACCAGCAGCGGCGCGGGGTCGGCGATGCCGCGGGTGAGTCCGCCGAGGCGTACGTCGTCGCCGCCCGCGTTCACCGCGGCGGCCACGGTCTCGGCGGGTTCGGCGCCGCTGCCCTCGCGCAGCGCGATGCTGAGTCCCGTGGACGCGAGGTAGCCGACGATCTCGTTGCGTCCGTTGTCGGTGTAGACGGTCTCGGTGCGCACGCTGAGACCGCTGGTCGCCATGTCGCTGTCGCGCACCCCGGCCGTGCGCAATGCCGCGACCACCGCGTTCACCCGCTGACCCGCCCGGTCGTAGGCGCCCGCTACCGTGGCGGCCCGCGATTCCACCGTCAGGGTGACGCGGATGAGGTCGGGGATCGCGCGCACAGTGCCGCGTCCGAAGGTGGTGGTGCTCGGCTGAGGGGATCGTTCGCTCACCGCTGCTCCTGTCGGTCGAGGGCTGTTGTGCAGCCCAACGTCTCGCATCGCCGGAGGGTTCCGGGTCCGGTCAGTGACTGCCGGAGATGGTGCGGACCGTGGCTTCCATCTGCGCGTACGCGCCGGCCGCGAGGCGTTGCAGCAGGGCGAGTTTGAGCTTCGGACGCACCTCGGTGAGCGAGTCGAACACCGCCGGGCTCAGTACCGCCACCCGGACCTGGGTTTCGGCGATCACCGCGTTGACGAACGGTTTGCCCACCAGCATCGGTATCTCGCCGAACGACATCCCCGCCGACAAGGTCACCAACCGGTGGATTCGCCCGTCGGTGCCGGGGAAGGTGAGCCGCACCCGCCCGTCCAGGATCAGATACAGCCCCGAGCGCTGGTCGCCGCGTTCGGCGATCGTCTCGCCCCTGGCGAAGGTTCGCTCGCTGAAATCGGCGGCCAGCCGGGCGCGGTCGTCGGGATCGAGCTCGGCCAGCAGCGGGTGCTCGTCGAGGGTGATCGAGGTGGAGTGTGTTCCCGGCGGACGGTGCCGCGCGAGCACGATGTCCTCGCACCATTCGGTGGCGGTGTCACGATCGATGAACACCCGCCCGCGCGGATCGTCGGGCCGCAGGCTCGACATGTCGTGGCCGAGCTTGGCATCGGGATCGACCAGCGCCACCCGCACACCGGCCGGTACGAGCTCGGCTTGCAACGCGTCGAGCATCCCGCGTGCCACCACGCTCACCTCACCTACCCGGCGCAGGTCGATCGCCAGCGCGTCAAGCTCGCCCGAGGCGGCCTCGATGGCCCGGACCCCCCGTTCGGCGCCGGAGAACAGCAGGTCGCCGTGCAGTTCGTAGACGCGGGCGCGGTCACCGTGCGCGGCGAGCACGGCGGCGTCGTCGGGGGAGCGGCGCATCCGGGAGGGCAGTTCCGACACCGAGTGCTCGGCGCGGATGGCGGTGCGCGCGGACCGGGTCACGTGACAGAAGTGCAGTTCGAGCCGTCGCGACAGCTCCCGGCACGCCGCCACCCCGCGCACACTGTTGCCCTGACCGTCCAGGCGCGGCGAGTACACCGAGATGCCGAGCTGCCCCGGCAGCACCGCGATGATCCCGCCGCCCACCCCGCTCTTGGCAGGCAGGCCCACGGTGGTCACCCAGTCGCCCGCCGCGTTGTACATGCCGCAGGTGGTCATCACACTCAGCACCCGTTCGGTCAGCGCCGTCGACAGCGCCCGCTCGTGGGTGGCCGGGTTCACGCCGTTGTCGGCCAGCGTCGCCGCCATCACCGCCAGGTCGGCACACGTCACCTCGATCGAGCACTGGCGGAAGTAGCGGTCGACGACGGCGTCGGGGTCCACGTCGATGATCCCCACCGAACGCAGCATGTACCCGATCGCCCGGTTGCGGTACCCGGTGCGCGATTCCGACTGGTACACAGCGTCGTTCACCCCCAGCTCGCGTCCGGCGAAGCGCGAGTAGCAGTCCCGCACCCGTTCGAACTCGTCGGGACCGTGGATCAGCGAGGCGGCGGTGATCGCCCCGGAGTTGATCATCGGGTTGCTCGGGCGCTGGGTGTCGGGTTCGAGCGCGATCTCGTTGAACGGTTCGCCCGAGGGTTCCACGTCGATGTGGCGGGCGACTTCGTCGAGCCCTCGGTCGGCCAGGGCGAGCGCGTAGGTGAACGGCTTGGAGATCGACTGGATGGTGAATCCGACATCGGTGTCGCCGACCCGGTAGACCAGTCCGTCGGCGGTGGCGAGGCACAGCCCGAACGAGTCCGGTGCGACGGCGGCGAGTTCAGGGATGTAGTCGGCGGGCGCGCCGGAGGTGTCGTCTCGGCAGGCCGCGTACACCTCGTCGAGGATGCCCGCGACCACCCCGGGATCGATCCTGTTCGGTTCGGCCACAGCGTCACTGTAGGGGGCATTGACAACGGTTCCCGGGCGGACGCGCGGGGAGATTGTGCTCACACCTCGCGCCCGTCAGCCGGGGGTGCGCCCGCTGGTCGGCGGGCCGTCCCGGCTACCGTCGGACAGTGCGCGACACCGGTCGGGGGCTTTCGCCCGCGGCCCGGCCAAATACACTGGGCGGATCAATCGGAAGTCCGGAGGGAGCGAGTTCAGGTGGGAGTGCTGTCGCGGGTGGATTCACCCGAAGATCTGCGCCGGCTGAGCGTGCCGCAGCTGCGGGAACTGGCGGACGAGATCCGCGAGTTCCTCGTGGCGAAGGTCGCCGCCACCGGTGGTCATCTCGGTCCCAACCTCGGTGTGGTCGAGCTGACCATCGCCCTGCACCGGGTCTTCGATTCCCCGGCCGACCCGTTGATCTTCGACACCGGCCACCAGGCCTACGTGCACAAGATCCTCACCGGCCGCAAGGACCGCTTCGACACGCTGCGCATGCGCGACGGCCTGTCCGGCTACCCGAGCCGCGCCGAGAGCGAACACGACTGGGTGGAGTCCTCGCACGCCTCGGCCGCCCTGTCCTACGCCGACGGCCTGGCCAAGGCGTTCTCGCTCACCGACCAGAACCGCACCGTGGTCGCCGTCGTCGGTGACGGCGCGCTCACCGGCGGCATGTGCTGGGAGGCGCTCAACAACATCGCCGGTGCCGACCGCCCGGTGGTGGTCGTCGTCAACGACAACGGCCGCTCCTATGCCCCGACCATCGGTGGCCTCGCCGACCGGCTCACCGCCCTGCGCACCCAGCCGGCCTACGAGCATGTCCTCGACACCGGGAAACGTCTGCTGAAAAGCATTCCGGCCGTGGGAGATTCGGCCTACTCGATGGTGCACGCGCTCAAGGCCGGGATCAAAGACGCCGTGAGCCCGCAGGAACTGTTCGGCGACCTCGGCATGAAGTACGTCGGCCCCGTCGACGGCCACGACCTGGTCGCGCTCGAGGCGGCCATGCGCCGCGCCAAGGACTTCGGCGGCCCCGTCGTGGTCCACGCGGTGACCCGCAAGGGCAACGGCTACGAGCACGCCGAAAACCATGTCGCCGACCAGATGCACGCCTGCGACCCCATCGACCCGCTCACCGGCCGCCCCCTGGCGGGCAAGAAGGCCAAGGGCTGGACGGCGGTATTCTCCGAGGAGCTCATCGAGCACGCCGCGCGCCGCGACGACATCGTCGCCATCACCGCCGCCATGCCCGGCCCCACCGGTCTGGCCGCGTTCGGTGAACGCTTCCCCGAGCGCATGTTCGATGTCGGCATCGCCGAACAGCACGCGATGACCTCCGCCGCCGGCCTGGCACTCGGCGGCATGCACCCCGTGGTCGCCATCTACGCCACGTTCCTCAACCGCGCGTTCGATCAGCTGTTGATGGATGTGGCGCTGCTGAAACAGCCCGTCACCGTCGTCCTGGACCGCGCGGGCATCACCGGACCCGACGGCGCCAGCCACAACGGCATGTGGGACTTCTCGCTGCTCGGCATCATCCCCGGCATCCGCGTAGCCGCGCCCCGCGACGGCGCCACCCTGCGTGAGGAACTGGCCGAGGCGCTCGCCGTCACCGACGGCCCCACCGTGCTGCGTTTCCCGAAAGGCACTGTCGCCGAAGACATCACCGCCGTCGAACGCCTCGACGGCCTCGACATCCTCCGCCTGGCCGTGCCCGGCGCGGGCACGGTGCAGTCCCAGCACGGTGACGTCCTGCTCGTCGCCGTCGGCCCCTTCGCCGACACCGCCATGCAGGTCGCCGAACACCTTGCCCCGCAGGGCATCTCGGTGACCGTGGTCGACCCGCGCTGGGTCCTTCCGATCTCCGACACCCTGGTCAAACTCGCCGAGAACTACCGCCTGGTCGTCACACTCGAAGACGGCGGCCTGCACGGCGGCATCGGCTCCACCCTCTCCGCCCGCCTCCGCGCCGCGGGCCTCGACGTCCCCACCCGCGATCTCGGCGTCCCCCAGCAGTTCCTCGACCACGCCTCCCGCCCCGAGATCCTCGAAGACCTAGGCCTCACCCCCGAAGCCATCACCCAGCGCATCTCCGCCTGGCTCGGCGCCCATTAACCTCTCCGCCTGGCGACGACCGCGAAGTTCAACGGAATTCGCGGCCGTCCGGGCGGCAATCCCCAACCCTGTTCGCAAGCAACGAGTTCCGGGAAGGCGGGCCAGTCCATATAGGGCAGCTCCCGCACCGCCTCGACAGCCAGCCCCGCGTCGAGCAGTGCTCCCACGACTTCGCCGAGATCGTGTCGCCATTCGTGATTGGTGGTGTGGGCGATCTGCCCGGCGGAGTCCTCGGTGTAAGTGCCCGAATCCGTGTACGTCCTTGTCCCGCCCCCACCGAGGTAGTCGTCGGAGATCTCCCACGGCTGGAACCCCATCGCTCCGAGAATCGGATGATCGTCCCGGATCAAGAACACCCCATCAGGCTTCAGCAGATCGTGGATCGACCGCGCCCAAGCCGAGAGCTCCGGCAACCACACAATGGTTCCCGCACTCGTCACCACGGTGTCGAAGCGCCGGCCGACCAGCTCCGAAGCACACCGCGCATCCCCTTCGACCCAGGTGATGCCACACCCCGCGTCTCGCGCGATCCGCTCCGCATGCCGCAACGAATTCGGCGACAGATCGAGCCCGTGCACATCCACCGCACCGAGCCGCACCCACGACAGGGTATCGATCCCGATATGACACTGCAGATGCAACAGCGACCGCCCCACGATCCCGGACTCCGGCAGATGCGGCGCAAGCACAGCCAGGTCGTTGCGCACCACCGACGAGATCCGCCCCGAATCTGCGACATACGCATCCACGTCATACATCCGCGACCGAACATGCACGTCGGCCCGCTCATCCCAATTCGCGCGATTGGCGGCGATAGCCTCTTCGAACACAACGATTCCTCTCGACAGCCGACACCCGACGCTAACGGCGAACAAGTCCCCCGTCGACCCGTTTTTCCCACAGTGCATTACGTTTGATCGAGAATTGAAATGACAATGCTCATGGAGCATTTGGCACAAATTTGTTCACAATGTCGGATATCCGAAGCCACGGTTCCTGGAAGCTCTCGCGGCGTTCGTGGCAGCTTTGTGGACTATCCGTCCCCCGTGGCTCGGGCGCTTCACGGCTGCGTCCGACGAACTGAGCTACCCGAGTTTGGGGGTGAGGGCCTTGGTCAGCGCCGGGACGGCGAGGGTTCGTTGCCACGGTCGTGCCCCACCCGCACGCAGGAACTCCTCGATCGCGGCGGAAAGCTCTTCGGGGGTGCCGACGTTCTTGTAGTCGGGGAGCCCGTCCCAGCACAGGCGACGCACCAGATCGGGGGAGAGCAGGTTCTCTACCGGTATCGAATGCTCGGTGGAGAGTTCGCCCATGGCGTTGCGGGCGGTGGTGAGGCGGGCGGCGGCGATGGGGTCGCGGCGTTCCCAGCGGTTGACGGGGGGT
>NZ_JACBIU010000033.1:0-51823 GCF_013839555.1 Nocardia sp. GTS18
TAGGATGTCAGGAACGGCAGCTTGGTCGTGTAGATGTTTTGGTCGATTTCAAGCGGAAGACCGCATACGAGGTTCCTCTACGGCTCGTGGGCTCGGAGATGTGTATAAGACACAGTACTCACCCTGATGATCGCGTTGCACGCGGGCCAAGTAGGCGCCGCCGGGAGGGGAGGTGTCGCGGTAGCCGGGCTGGTCGGGTTCGGCGGGGCGGCGGCGTAGGCCTGCTTCGCGAACGGCTTCGGCCAGGGCGGTGAGATCGTCGTCGTCGGGGGTGCTGGAGGAGAAGCCGCCTTCGTGGCGCACCAGTTCCCAGCCCTTGGGGGCGGTGATGCGGCAGGCGTGGGTTTCGCACAGATCCCAGGAATGCGGTTCGGCGACGGTGGCCAGGGGTCCGACGACGGCGGTCGAGTCGGAGTACACATACGTCAGCGTCGCTACAGCCGGGTTCTTGCAGCCGGGTCGGCAGCAACGACGCATAGGGATCACGACGTCGAGATTAACCCTCCCGCCCACAAAAGTGGATACGGACACGCGGTGACAAGGGCGTCGTTCTCGCGCGCCGCTACTCCGGTTCGGGGTCGATCAGGTCGGGATCGACACCCAAGTAGGTCGCGATCTGTTGCACGAGAACCTCGCGCAACAGCTCGACGAGATCGTCGGGATCGGCGGCGCGCAGCTCGAGCGGCTTACGGAAGAGCACCACGCGCGCGCGGGTGGCGGCACCGTGGCGGTCGACTCCCGCGGGGATGAGCCGCGACAGCGGGACCGGACCGTCGGCGACGACTTCGTCCGGCCAGGTGACCGAATCAGGATGCAGTGGACGGATTTTCGGTACATCGTCGACGGCGATGTCGAGTTTGGTCAGCCGGTCGTGCCAGCGGGTGTCCAGCGGTGCGAAGGCCTCGAGCACCAGCCGGTCGAATTTCTGGCCGCGCGTGCGCCAGGCGGGCACCGTCGGCGGGAGCATGGGGCCACGGACACCGCGACCGCGGCGGGTCACCGAACGAGCGGTCGGCGCCGGAAGATGTCGCCGGGAACGTGCCATGGGTACTTCGCCTCTCTCGCCTGACCGGTAAACGGGCGTTCGCCCGGAGACACCGACGTACTGCGCCTGCGTGGCTCCGGGCCAGGCCTGGAGAGTCTACTTTCGAACAGTCACTTATCCGATTCCGCGCTTCAGCCTGCGACGCTCTCGTTCCGAGAGACCGCCCCAGATGCCGAAACGTTCGTCATGCGCCAGCGCGTATTCCAGGCACTGGTCACGCACTTCACAGCCCAAGCAGATGCGCTTGGCCTCACGGGTCGAGCCGCCCTTCTCGGGGAAGAACGCCTCGGGGTCGGTCTGAGCGCAGAGGGCACGTTCCTGCCACTGCTCTTCGATCGACTCGAACATTTCGTCGAAGCCCGTGACGACCAGACTCAGCCGGGGGGCCGCGACTTCGCTTGCCGCGTCCGGTTCCGGCCAGCTCGTTTCAGCGCAGACAGCGTTAGCTGCGCCTGCTGTGGAATCGGTCGGCGAGACCAGGTTTTCGGTCATCGTTCCGCCTCCTCACTATGTGTTAGCGCAGAATGATTTCCGTCGGACCAACTAGAACCCCGACGGCCCAACACCGCGACGTAGTCTCGCGGGCTTCCCCGAGCCTGCCTTCCGGCGCGCCGGCACCCTCTCGCAAACGCCCCCGCGCTATGTCTTCTCGCGGTGACCGGAATGACATGTCTGTGATTAGACACGCCGCACTTGCCGGTGGTCAACCCGCCGTCACCCTTCCGTTACACTCCGGACCCGCCTTTCGTGTTGATCTTGTTATGTGCCGTGGCAAATGACCAGCAACTTTGTTCTTCAGCACGGGGAAACAACCCGGCAACCGGCACCACTTAGGCTGTGTCCCTGTGACTGCACAACACGCGGTGCGCGAGCCCAAGATCGCCGTTCTCGTCGGTGGTGTCGGGGGTGCACGGTTCCTCCTCGGTGTCAGGCAACTGCTGCCCGACGCTGATATCTCGGCCATCGTCAACGTCGGTGACGACGTCTGGATGCACGGCCTGCGCATCTGTCCCGACCTCGACACCTGCATGTACACCCTCGGTGGTGGCATCGATCCCGAACGTGGCTGGGGCCACGCGAACGAGACCTGGCACGCCAAGGAGGAACTGGCGAAATACAACGCCAAACCCGATTGGTTCGGGCTCGGCGATCGCGATATCGCCACTCACCTCATTCGCACCGAGATGTTGCGCGCCGGATTTCCGCTGTCCGCGGTCACCGAAGCGCTGTGTAATCGGTGGCAGCCGGGCGTGAAACTCATTCCGGCAACCGACGACCGCTGCGAAACCCACGTGGTGGTCAGCGATCCCGACAATGCTGGCGAACGTCGCGCGATCCACTTCCAGGAATGGTGGGTGCGGTACCGCGCGGCGCTTCCGACACACGGATTTGCCTCCATCGGCGCCGAACAAGCCTCTCCCGCACCAAATGTGACCGATATCATAGCCTCGGCTGACGCCGTGTTGCTCGCTCCCTCGAACCCCGTCGTGAGCATCGGATCGATCCTCGCCGTGCCCGGTATCCGCGGCGCGTTGCGCACCACCGAAGCCAAGGTCGTCGGCCTGTCTCCGGTGATCGACGGAAAGCCGTTGCGCGGCATGGCCGATGAGTGCCTGAAGGTGATCGGGGTGGATTCGACGGCCGAAGGAGTCGGCAGGCATTACGGCGCCCGCTCGGCCACCGGCATCCTCGACGGTTGGCTCGTCCACTCCACCGACACCGCCGAGGTGCCCGGCGTGGAGGTGCGCAGCGTGCCGCTGCTCATGTCCGATCCCGAGGCGACGGCCGAGATGGCCCGCGCCGCACTGGAACTGGCGGGGGTGAAGGCGTGAACACGCCGACCGACCACGCGGCGGGGGAACTGCGGATCCTGCCGGTCACCGGACTGCCGGAGTTCCGGCCCGGCGACGACATCGCCGAACACCTTGTGGCACAGGCACCCTGGCTCGCCGACGGCGACATCCTCATGGTGACGAGCAAGATCGTGTCCAAGGCCGAGGGCCGCATCGTCGCCGCCCCGACCGACCCCGAGGAACGCGACACCGCCCGCCGCGAGCTGGTCGACGCCGAGGCGGTGCGGGTGCTCGCGCGCAAGGGCCGCACCCTCATCACCGAGAACCGGCTCGGCATCGTGCAGGCCGCCTCCGGTGTCGACGGCTCCAATGTCGCCGAGGGCGAATTGGTGCTGCTCCCGGTGGATCCCGACGCCAGCGCCAAAGCGCTGCGCACGGCCGTCGCCCAGCGGCTCGGCGTCGACGTGGCCGTGGTCGTCACCGACACGATGGGCCGCGCCTGGCGCAACGGCCAGATCGACGCGGCCATCGGCTCGGCCGGCCTGCGCGTGCTGCACGACTACGCGGGTGCGGTCGACGGGCAGGGCAACGAACTGCAGGTCACCCAGGTGGCCGTCGCCGACGAACTGGCCGCCGCCGCCGACCTGGTGAAGGGCAAGCTCGGCGCGGTGCCGATCGCGGTGGTGCGCGGCCTGCCGACCGTCGACGACGGTTCCACCGCGGCGGCGCTGCTGCGTGGCGGGGTGGACGACCTGTTCTGGCTCGGCACCGCCGAGGCGATCGAGCTCGGCCGCAAACAGGCTGTGCCGCTTCGTCGTTCGGTGCGCGGGTTCAGCGACGAGCCGGTCGACCCGGAACGGCTCAGGGCCGCGGTCGCCGCCGGTCTCACCGCCCCGGCTCCGCACCACACCCGGCCGGTGCGCTTCGTCTGGTTGCGTGATCGCGAAGTGCGTGCCCGGCTGCTTTCCGCCATGGCCGACAAGTGGCGTGCCGATCTCGCGGCCGACGGACTCGACCCGGAGCGCATCGAACGTCGCGTCGCGCGCGGGCAGATCCTGGTGGACGCGCCGGAGGTCGTGATCCCGTTCTGCGTACCCGACGGTGCCCACGACTACCCGGACGCGCGTCGCCAGGCGGCCGAGCAGACGATGTTCACCGTTGCCGTCGGCGCTGCCGTGCAGGGTCTGCTCGTGGCGCTGGCCGCCGACGGTCTCGGCAGCTGCTGGATCGGCTCGACGATCTTCGCACCGGAGGTGACCCGCGAGGTCCTCGGTCTCCCCGGAGACTGGAATCCGTTGGGCGCCATTGCGATCGGCCATCCGCAGGAGACACCCGAGCCCCGGACGGTCGGCGACCCCGGCCCCGGTCTGGTCGAACTGTGAACCGCACAGCGACCGCGTGCGGACACGGTCGGCGACGCCGTCCCGTGTCGGGTCGAACTGTGAGCCGTGTGGGGGCGGCGCGCCGCTCGGTGCATTCAGGTGCCGCCGGCTCGATGTGGCGCCGGGCCGGTGCGGAGACGCCGTCATGAGCGCCGAATCGCTGCACGCCTCCGCGACCGACCTCCTCACCTCCTGGAAACCACCGACCGACGCGGATTCCTCACTGCGCGAAGCGATGCTGGCGTTTCTCGGGTCCGCGCCGCGGGGATGTCTGCGTGAACACGCGCCCGGCCACATCACCGCCTCGGCGATCGTGTTGTCGCACGACCGCCGCGAAGTGCTGCTCACCCTGCACCCGCGCGTGGGTCGCTGGATCCAGCTCGGCGGCCACTGCGAGCCCGGCGACGACACCGTCGCCGACGCCGCGCTGCGCGAGGCGGTCGAGGAATCCGGCATCCCCGACCTGTCGCTGATGCCCGGTCTGTACGGTGCGCAGGCGCATCCGATCACCTGTTCGCTCGGTGTGCCGACGCGTCATCTCGACCTGTTGTTCGAGGTCGTCGCCCCGCCCGGGGCGGTACCGGTGCGCAGCTCCGAATCCACCGATCTGCGGTGGTGGCCGGTCGACGGGCTACCACCTGGCGCCGACGTGGCGCTGAAAGACTGACCCCTCGCTGACCGGCGATCGTGGCGGCCGCACCCGAACGGGTGCGGCCGCCTTTTCCGTTATCTCCCCGTTATCTGCTTTACAAATTCGCAAATTTGTCTAGACATCGACCGGAGGTGAGGCCTATCGTCTGTGACAGAGAGTTACGCACATCACATGTGTGAGATGTGCCTCAGGATGGAGACAACGATGTCCACCGACGCCAACCCGTCCGAACGGACGGCAGCGCCGCCGCAATGGCGCGATTCCAAGCGATACCTGTGGCTGTGGGGCCTGTTCGCTCCCACCGGACTGTTCACGATCGCGATCCCCATGATCTGGGGCCTCAACCAGCTCGGCTGGCACCGCCTGGCCGAAGTGCCGTTCTGGCTCGGCCCGGTGCTGGTCTACATCGTGATCCCGCTGGCCGACCTGTTCTTCGGCCCGGACGGCAACAACCCGCCCGACGAGGTCATGGAACAGCTGGAGAACGACAAGTACTACCGCTACCTGACCTACCTCTACCTGCCGTTCCAGTACGCCTCGCTGATCTTCGCCTGCTACATCATCACCGCCGACAACCTGCACTGGCTCGGCTTCCCGGGCGGTGCCAATGTGGTCGACAAGATCGGCATCGCGATCAGCGTCGGCATGATCGGCGGCATCGGGATCAACACCGCGCACGAATTGGGCCACAAGAAGGTCGAATTGGAGCGCTGGCTCTCGCGTATCGCGCTGGCCCAATCGTTCTACGGGCACTTCTACATCGAGCACAACCGCGGTCACCACGTGCGGGTCGCCACCCCGGAGGACCCCGCCAGTTCACGTCTCGGCGAGTCCTTCTGGGCTTTCTGGCCGCGCACCGTCTGGGGCAGCCTGCGCTCGGCTTGGCACCTCGAGAAGGAACGGCTCGCCCGCCTGGACAAGGGCCCCTGGACGCTGCGCAACGACGTGCTCAACGCCTGGGCCATGTCGGTGGTGCTGTGGCTCGGGCTGATCCTGGCCTTCGGTATCGAGGTGCTGCCGTACCTGATCCTGCAGGCGGTGATCGGCTTCAGCCTGCTCGAGTCGGTGAACTACCTCGAGCACTACGGCCTGGTCCGGCAGAAGACACCGAGCGGGCGCTACGAGCGGCCTGCCCCCGAGCACAGCTGGAACAGCGACCACCTGGTCACCAACATCTTCCTCTACCACCTGCAGCGCCACAGCGACCATCACGCCTACCCGACCCGTCGATACCAGACGCTGCGCAGCTGGGACGGCGCACCGAACCTGCCGAGCGGTTACGCCAGCATGATCCTGCTGAGCTACTTCCCCCCGATCTGGCGCAAGGTGATGGACAAGCGACTGCTCGCGCACTACGGCGGCGATGTCACCTTGGCCAATATCGAACCCAAGCGCCGCGAGCAGGTGCTGGCGAAGTACGGAACGGAGGCGCCATGAGTGCGTACAAATGCCCCGTCTGTGATTATGTCTACGACGAAGCCGAAGGCGCTCCCCGCGAGGGTTTTCCGGCAGGCACCTCGTGGTCGGCGGTGCCCGACGACTGGTGCTGTCCCGACTGCGGAGTGCGGGAGAAGATCGATTTCGAGGCGGTAGGAGTAGCGCAATGACCGAGTACAAGCTCTTCCAGTGCGCCCAGTGCGGATTCGAATACGACGAAGCGCAGGGCTGGCCCGACGACGGCATCGCCCCCGGCACCCGGTGGGACGACATCCCCGACGACTGGACCTGCCCGGACTGCGGCGCCCGCAAATCCGATTTCTTCATGGTCGAGATCGAACGTTCGTGAGCGCGGCGCGCCAGGGTGCGCGCCCGCCGTACCAGGAGGCCGCGCGCGAACTGCTGCGTACCTCGGTCCTGGACTCCATGCGCGAGCTGCTCACCGAACGGGACTGGTCCAAGATCACCCTCGGTGACGTCGCCGCCAGGGCCGGGGTGAGCAGGCAGACGCTCTACAACGAGTTCGGGTCGCGCGCGGGCCTTTCCCAGTCCTACGCCCTGCGCCTGGCCGACTCCCTCGTCGACCAGGTGCGTGACGCGATCCACCGGCACGTCGGCGACGCGCACGAGGCCATCCGCGACGGCATGACCGGCTTCTTCTTCGCCGCCGCGGCCGACCCGCTGGTCCGCTCGCTGCTCGCGGGGGAGATGAAGCCTGATCTGCTGCGGCTCATCACCCTCGACGCGGGCCCCCTGCTCGAACACGCCACCGCGCGCCTGGCCGACGTCTTCCAGCACAGCTGGGTGAACGCCACCGAAACCGAGGCCGATGTCCTCGCGCACGCGCTGGTGCGCATCGCGCTGAGTTACATCCCCAATCCGCCGGTCCCCGAACGCGACGCACCCGCCGAGATGGCCGCGTTGCTGAGTCCCTATGTGGAGGCGATTGTTCAGGCACGCGGTATCCGCCCCTAGACGGAGTGGGACGGATCACTATAAGGGGTGATCTGCTCTTATTCGCGGTGATGTAACCATCACCACGTTTGAGGAGCGGCCGCTGTGTAACGTGCCCCTGGTCTGTCAGTATTCACATCCGTCGGCAGTTGGTCTTTTTGTAGCGGAGCGGGTGTGCAAACGGTTGGCAAACCGGGGGGTTTTCGTGATCCCAAACGGTATCTCTGGGCTCTCGGGCTGATCGCGCCGGCGTGCGCGCTGCTGCCTTCCCAGCTCGTATACCGCACCGGCGCCGAAGCGTTCTGGTGGATCGGCCCCGTGATCGTCCTGATCGCGATTCCCGTCCTGGACTGGATCGTCGGCGAGGACGGCAACAACCCGCGCGACGAGGACTACGAAGCGCTCTCGCGGGACCGCTACTACCGCTGGTGCACCTATCTGTTCTTGCCCATCCAGCTCATCGGCCTGCTGCTGGCCTGCGCGATGTGGGCGGGCAGCGACCTCGATGTCGTCGACAAGCTCGGTCTGGCCGCCACGGTCGGCTTCGTCAGCGGCATCGGCATCAACGCCGCCCACGAATTGGGCCACCGGGTGGAGCGTGCTGAAAGATTGCTGTCGAAGATCGCGCTCGCCCAGTCGGGGTACGGCCACTTCTTCGTCGAGCACAACCGCGGCCATCACGCGCGGGTCGCGACACCCGAGGATCCGGCGAGTGCCCGCATGGGTGAGTCGCTGTGGGAGTTCTTGCCGCGCAGCGTGATCGGTGGCTTCCGCTCCGCCGTGCAGCTGGAGCGCGCACGCCTGGCCAGGAAGGGTCTGCGCTGGTGGAACCCCGGCAATCAGATCCTGCAGGCGTGGTCGATGTCGGTGCTGCTGTTCGGTTCGCTGGTGCTGGTCTTCGGGCTCGCGATCGTGCCCTGGCTGGTGCTGCAGGCAGTGATCGGAGTGATGCTGCTCGAGACCGTCAACTACGTCGAGCACTACGGACTGCTGCGCGCGCGCAAGCCCAACGGGCGCTACGAACGCTGCTCCCCGCGCGACAGCTGGAACTCCGATCGCCTGGTCACCAACATCTTCCTGTTTCATCTGCAGCGTCACAGCGACCACCACGCCAACCCCGGCCGCCGCTACCAGACCCTGCGCAGCACCAGTGAGTCACCGCAGCTGCCGGCCGGATACGCGACCATGATCGTGCTCGCGGCCGTCCCACCCCTGTGGCGTGCGGTGATGGACCCCCGGGTGGCCGCCCATTACGGCGGCGATCTCAGCCTGGCGAACGTAGCGCCGGTCAAACAGCGACGGTTGCTGGCCAGATACCGCGCGGCCGCCTGACTCCGACCTGGGCGGAGGCGGGAACAGGGGCGGCCGCAGACGGTAGCCTTGCCTGCGTGACGACCTCAGAACTCTCCCCGCGCACCGAGCTCACCGCCGACGTCCGCAACGGCATCGATTACAAGGTGGCAGATCTGTCGCAGGCCGAATTCGGCCGCAAAGAGATCCGCCTGGCCGAGCACGAGATGCCGGGCCTGATGGCGCTGCGCCGTGAATACCACGACGTGCAGCCGCTGAAGGGCGCCCGTATCTCCGGTTCCCTGCACATGACGGTGCAGACCGCTGTCCTGATCGAAACGCTTGTCGACCTCGGCGCGCAGGTTCGCTGGGCGTCGTGCAACATCTTCTCCACCCAGGACCACGCCGCCGCGGCGGTCGTCGTCGGGCCGCACGGCACCGTCGAGGAGCCCAAGGGCGTGCCGGTCTTCGCGTGGAAGGGCGAGACCCTCGAGGAGTACTGGTGGGCCGCCGAGCAGATGCTCACCTGGCCGGGCGAGCCCGCCAACATGATCCTCGACGACGGTGGTGACGCCACCATGCTCGTGCTGCGCGGCGCGCAGTTCGAGAAGGCCGGGGTCGTCCCGCCCGCCGACGAGGAGCACTCCGCCGAGTACACGGTGTTCCTGAACCTGCTGCGCGAGAGCCTCGAGCGCGACAAGACCAAGTGGAGCGTCATCGCCGACTCCGTCAAGGGCGTCACCGAGGAGACCACCACCGGCGTGCTGCGCCTGTACCAGTTCGCCGCCGCCGGCGAGCTGGTGTTCCCGGCGATCAACGTCAACGACTCGGTCACCAAGTCCAAGTTCGACAACAAGTACGGCACCCGCCACTCGCTCATCGACGGCATCAACCGTGGCACCGATGTGCTCATCGGTGGCAAGAAGGTGCTGATCTGCGGTTACGGCGACGTCGGCAAGGGCTGTGCGGAGTCCCTCGCCGGCCAGGGCGCGCGCGTGCAGGTCACCGAGATCGACCCGATCAACGCCCTGCAGGCGCTGATGGACGGCTACGACGTGGTCACCGTGGAGCAGGCGATCGGCGACGCCGACATCGTCATCACCTCCACCGGCAACAAGGACATCATCACCCTCGACCACATGAAGGCGATGAAGGATCACTCGATCCTCGGCAACATCGGTCACTTCGACAACGAGATCGATATGGCCGCGCTGGAGCGTTCGGGTGCGACCCGGATCAACATCAAGCCGCAGGTCGACGAGTGGACCTTCGAGTCGGGTAAGTCGATCATCGTGCTGTCGGAGGGCCGCCTGCTCAACCTGGGCAACGCCACCGGTCACCCGTCGTTCGTGATGAGCAACAGCTTCTCCAACCAGGTCATCGCTCAGATCGAGCTGTGGACCAAGCCGGAGGAATACGACAACGAGGTCTACCGCCTGCCCAAGCACCTCGACGAGAAGGTCGCCAAGATTCACGTCGAGGCCCTCGGCGGCACCCTGACCAAGCTCACCAAGGACCAGGCCGAGTACATCGGCGTGGACGTGGAAGGCCCGTACAAGCCCGACCACTACCGCTACTGAGTCGACACCCGGTGGCCCGTCGACCGTTCCGGTCGGCGGGCCACCGTCGGCCCGCGTGAGTCACGGACCGCACCAGAGCGGTCAGCTCAGCAGCAAGCAGAGGGGGAGGGGTACGACGACTTCCAGCAGGAGGCAGCCTGCCAGTTCGGCCGAGCCGCGGGCGGCCGAACCCGCGGCGGCGGAGCCCGCGGATGCGGAGCCGGAGAGCAGGCCGGGGTGGTTGTGGTGACCGTGGCGAATCGGGTCGGCGGGGGCGGCCGACGCGGTACCCGCGCCCGCGAGGGCTAGTCCGAGGGCGGTGGCGGCGACGGCGGTGTGCAGGGTGATGCGTGAGCGCATGGTGACTCCTGGGTAGAACAGACTCTGAAATGAAAACACCTCACAATCTCGGAACGGGCCGGAATCGCCGGAGCGGCTCGTGTCGAAGGGCGTGGCGCGCGGCGCGGTAATCTCACGGCATGGGTGTGTTGATCGCGGTGGAAGGGCTCGACGGGGCGGGTAAACGCACGCTTATCGACGGACTCGTCGACGAACTGGCCGCGAAAGGACTTCGCGCGGGCAGACTCGCCTTTCCGCAATACGGCCGATCGATACACGCCGACCTCGCGGCCGAGGCATTGCGCGGGGCGCACGGCGACCTCGCCGGCTCGATCAACGCGATGGCGATCATGTTCGCCCTGGACCGCGCCGAGGCGAGCGCGGAGCTGTCGAACCTGTTGGACGCCAACGACATCGTGATCCTGGATCGCTGGGTCGCCTCCAACGCCGCCTATTCCGCGGCCCGCGCCGTGCAGGACGCCGACGGCGAAATCGTCGCCTGGGTGGGCGATCTGGAGTACGGCAGGCTGGGGCTCCCGGTGCCCGACCTCACCGTCCTCGTCGACGTCGGCACCGAGGTGGCCGCCGAACGTGCCCGTCGCCGTGGTGAACTCGACACCGCACGCGCCCTCGACGCCTACGAGAAGGACAGCGGTCTACAGCAGCGCACCGGCGAGGTCTATCGTGAACTGGCCGACCGCGATTGGTTCGGCCGGTGGTGGACATACCGATCCGAACACGACCGGCCTGCCCTCCTCACTGTGTGCACGGAAATTCTTGCCGGATAAGGTTGGATAAGCGACGGGTTCACACCATTAATGGCGTGGCGGCCCGATCCTGGCCTGGAAGATGACAACATAGGATTATGAAGCCCAAGATTCTGGTCGTCGACGACGATATGGCACTCGCTGAGATGCTGACCATCGTCTTGCGCGGGGAAGGGTTCGACCCGCACGTGGTCGGCGACGGCACGCAGGCCCTGTCGGCGGTGCGGGAGATCCGCCCCGACCTGGTTTTGCTGGACCTGATGCTGCCCGGCATGAACGGCATCGACGTATGCCGGGTGCTGCGGGCCGATTCCGGCGTTCCGATCGTGATGCTCACCGCCAAGACCGACACCGTCGATGTGGTCCTCGGCCTCGAGTCCGGTGCCGACGATTACATCGTCAAGCCGTTCAAGCCCAAGGAACTCGTCGCCCGCGTGCGTGCGCGCCTGCGCCGCACCGAGGACGAACCGGCCGAGCTGCTCTCGATCGCCGACATCGTCATCGACGTGCCCGCGCACAAGGTGACCCGCGGTGGCACGCAGATCTCGCTCACCCCACTGGAGTTCGACCTGCTGGTGGCGCTCGCGCGCAAACCGCGTCAGGTGTTCACCCGTGAGGTGCTGCTCGAACAGGTGTGGGGTTACCGGCACGCCGCCGACACCCGCCTGGTGAACGTGCACGTGCAGCGGCTGCGCGCCAAGGTCGAGAAGGATCCGGAGAACCCGGAGATCGTGCTCACCGTGCGTGGCGTCGGATACAAGGCCGGACCGCCGTGATCGGTCGCTGTGAGGCGCCGCGGTGACCGACGGGCTCATCGCGCGGCTGCGGCGGTGGGCGACCCCGGTGCTCGACTGGTTCCAGACCATCGGCACCGCGCTGGGTCACCTGTGGCGTCGCTCGCTGCAATTGCGGGTCATCGTTTCCACGCTGACTCTCTCCCTCATCGTGATCACGATCCTCGGGGTCGTGCTGACCGGTCAGATCACCGACCGGCTCCTCGAAGCCAAGATCAACGCGGCGGTCGAGGAGATGGATCGTGCCCGCAGCACGATCGAGAACGAGCTGAACGGTGTCGAGGGCGCCAACAGCCGCCAGCAGCAACTGGCCGACGCCCGCAGCGCGCTGTCCAGCCGGGGCGGCACGGGACAATCCACGGGCGCCGCCGGTAGTTTCTACTCCGCGCTGGCCATGGTCGGTGGTACCCCGCCGCAGGAGATCACCACCGATCTCATCTCCGAGGTGCCACAGGAATTGCGCCGGTTCGTACAGCGCAGCCAGGTGTCCTACCAGTTCACCACCGTCGCCGACCCGGACGGCTACCGTGGCCGCGCGCTGATCATCGGCAGCCCGAGCGCCGAGATCGCGACTCTCGAGATCTATCTGATCTTCCCGCTGGCCAGCGAGGAGTCGAGCCTGTCGCTCATGCGCGGCACGATGCTCATCGGTGGCGTGGTGCTGCTCGTGTTGCTCGCCGCGATCACCGCGCTGGTCACCCGGCAGGTGGTGCTGCCGATCCGTTCGGCCGCGCGCATCGCCGGTCGCTTCGCCGACGGCAGGCTGAAGGAACGCATGCTGGTGCGCGGCGAGGACGACATGGCGCGGCTGGCGCAGGCGTTCAACGAGATGGCCGAGAGCCTGTCGAACCAGATCACCCAGCTCGAGGAATTCGGCAATCTGCAGCGCCGGTTCACCTCCGATGTCAGCCACGAGTTGCGCACCCCGCTCACCACGGTTCGCATGGCCGCCGACCTCATCCACGGTTCCAGCGACGACCTGGATCCGGCGCTCGCGCGCAGCTCGGAACTGCTCGTCAACGAACTCGACCGGTTCGAAGGCCTGCTCAACGACCTGCTGGAGATCTCGCGGCACGACGCCGGTGTGGCCGAACTGCAGGTGGAGTCCCTCGACGTGCGGATGTGCGCGCGGGCCGCGATCACCACCGTGCGGCACCTGGCCAAGGATGCCGGGGTCGAGCTCGTCGTCGACCTGCCGGAAGAGCCGGTGGTCGCCGAGGTCGATCCGCGCCGCGTGGAGCGGGTGCTGCGCAATCTGCTCGCCAACGCGATCGACCACTCCGAGGGCAAACCGGTTCTGATCCGGATGCGCGGCGACGCCGACTCGAATGCCGTGGCGACGGTCGTGCGCGATCAGGGTGTCGGTCTGCGACCGGGCGAGGAGAAGCTGGTGTTCAACCGGTTCTGGCGCTCGGACCCCTCGCGGGTGCGCCGCTCCGGCGGCACCGGTCTCGGCCTGTCGATCAGTGTCGAGGACGCCAACCTGCACGAGGGCCGACTGGAGGCCTGGGGCGATCCCGGCGTCGGCGCCAGCTTCCGGTTGCTGCTGCCGATGGTGCGCGGCCGCAAACTCGGCCCGAGCCCGCTGGCGCTGGAACCGATGCTGCGCAAGGTGCCCGCGTTACCCGAGGCCGATCCGGAACCCGAGGTACTCGACACCCGGCGCGACGACGCCGCCGACGACAACGAGGAAGCCGCAGCGACCGAGACCGGAGACCGAGAGTCATGAGCAACGCGGGTGGTGTTCGCAAGGGTGTGGGGCTGCTCGCCCTCGTCTGCCTGCTGGTCCTCACCGGGTGCGCGAGCCTGCCCGAATCGTCGGCGCCGCAGGCTCTCGGCACCATCGAGCGCGAACCCACGTCGGCGGGTCCGCCGCCGCCGGAGCCCGGCCGCGATCCCGACCTGCTCGTCGGCGATTTCCTCGGTGCCAGCGCCGACCCGACCAACCGACATGCCGCGGCCCGCCAGTACATGCGCGACGACACGGCGGGGGAGTGGAACGACGAGGCGAGCATCACCATCGTCGATCGGCCGGACACGCTGCGTGAATCCCGCACCGGCGACCGGGCGACGTACGTGGTGCGCGCGCGCAAGGTCGGCGAGCTGGGCCGCGACGGCGCCTACCGCGCCACCGACGGCATGCTCGAGAACAAGATCGAGCTGAGCAGGATCGACGGCGAGTGGCGCATCACCGACCTACCCGACGGGGTCGTGATGGATTCCGCGTCGTTCGCGAGCACCTACCAGCGTTACGTCCTGTACTACTTCGACAGCTCCGCCCAGCTGCTCGTGCCCGACCCGCGCTGGATCTCGGTGCCGCGCGGTCAGCTCACCGAGCGGCTCGTCGGCCTGCTCAGCGGGGGCCCACAACCCGCCATCGCCGGGGTGGTCCGCAACCTGCTCGCCCCGCCGACCGCGTTGCGCAGCCCGATCACCAAAGCGGAGAACGACCCCGGTGAGGTGGGTGTCGGGATCGGTGGGGTGCGTATCGATTTCGGCGGGATCGGGACGCTCGATCAGCGTGGTCGCGAACTGCTGGCCGCCCAGGTGGTGACGACGCTGTCGCGCGCCGACATCCTCGGCCCGTATGTGTTGCTCGCCGACGGCAAACCGCTCGACGAACGCTTCGCGAGCGGGTGGTCGGTCGCCGATGTCGACCAGTTCAGTGCGGCGGCGCCCGGCGGGAACAAGATCGGGCTGCACGCGCTGCGCAACGGCACCCTCGTCCAGGTGACACCGGACGGGATCGTCGCGCCCAGTGGGGCATTCGGGGAAGCGACCAACCTGCAGTCGGTCGGCATCTCGTCGGACGGTCAGTTCGTCGCCGCCGTCGCCGACACCGGAAGGCCCGCACCGGAACCCGGCCGCACCCTGCTGATCGGCAACTACGGCGCCGGCGCGTTCGGTGTGGTCGAGGCGGCGAGTATCGCCCGGCCGTCCTGGACCATGGACGGTGGCGCCGCGTGGACCGTCCTGGACGAGCAGCGCGTCGTGCGCGCGGTCACCGATCGCGCCACCGGCAATGTGTCGCTGCAGGACGTGGACACTTCCGCGCTGTTCGAGGGCACGGGTGCGCCGCGACTGCCGATCACCGAGGTGGTCGTCTCGCGGACCGGCGTGCGGGCCGCGCTGATCGCCGACGGCAAGGTGTATGTGGCGGTGATCGAACGCAGGCCGGACGGCAAGTACGCGCTCACCTCCCCGCTGCCGGTGGCGATCGGGCTGAGCACGCCCGCGGTGTCGCTGAGCTGGGTGACCGGCGACACCCTCATGGTCGCCCGGGAAGGCAATGTCGACCCGGTGTTCACCGTGTCCATCGACGGTTCCCAGTTCTCGCCGGTGACCTCGCAGAACCTGACTCCGCCGGTCCGGGTGGTCACGGCGACGCAGTCGACTCAGTACGTCGCCGATTCCCGCGCGGTGCTGCAACTGCAGACCGCCGACCCCACCCGAACCGACCGCTTCTGGCGCGAGGTACCCGGGCTAACCGGCGAAGGCGTGGTCCCGGTCCTGCCGACCTGAATCTGTCGGTACCCGCTGTCATGCTCACCGGCTATGAAGGCTCTGCTCGATCTCGTGCTGCCGGTCCGCTGCGGTGGGTGTGCGCTGGCAGGCACGCCCTGGTGTGGTGCGTGCGCGGCCGAGTTGGCGACGGGTCCGGTGCGGGTACGCCCACGAACCGACCCCGGTGTTCCGTGCTGGGCGCTTCGCCCCTATCGCGGTCCGGCCAAGCGCGCCGTGCTGGCGGCCAAGGAGCACGGCCGACGCGACCTGGCCGACCCGCTCGGCGCCGCACTCGCCGCGGCATTGGCACGGTTACGGTCGGCTGACCGCCCGCTGGTGCTGATTCCGGCGCCCACCCGGACGTCGGCAGCCCGCAGCCGCGGCGGCGATCCCGTAGCCCGTTCTGCGGCCTGCGCTGCCGGTTGGCTGATCGATTGCCGGACGGTCGGTCTGCTTCGTCTGCGGCCCGGTGTCCGCGACTCCGTCGGGCTCGGCTCGCGCGAGCGTGCGCACAATCTCGCGCACAAGATCATCGCCGTGACCCCGGCCACCGCGCGGGCGCGAATTCCGGCGAATGCCGAGGTAGTGCTGGTCGACGACGTGTTGACCACCGGTACCACCGCCACCGAATCGATACGTGTTCTTAGCCGGATCGGCATACATCCGTGCGCTGTTTTGGTGACCTGTTCGGCTTGACTCAGCGAAATTTGCGTGAACAGTGGCGGACTCGTCCGTGGCGGACTAGCGTCGCGAACACACACCGAACCACAGCTTCTGGGAGGTGGCGCCGCGAACTCTGGTGTCGAGCGATTCCCGATCGGCACAGCTCAATCCCGCCGCACTCGCTCTGGTGTGCGGCCATATCCGGGAGGTACTCGCGTGACGACTTCTGCACGGGCATCAGTGCACGATGCTGACCCTTCGGCACTGGAGGACAGTGCCACCGACTCGACTCGGACGCCCCACTCGGAAGTGGTGGTCTCCGGTCGCAATGTCGAAGTACCCGACCACTATCGAATCTATGTCTCGGAGAAGCTCTCTCGGCTGGAGCGCTTCGATCCGTCGATCTTCCTCTTCGATGTGGAACTGTTCCACGAGCGCAACCGTCGTCAACGCAAGGCCTGCCAGCGCGTCGAGATCACCGCACGCGGGCGTGGCCCGATCGTGCGTGCCGAGGCGTGCGCCGACAGCTTCTATGCCGCGTTCGAGTCGGCTTCACAGAAGATCGAGAGCAGGCTGCGCAGGTCGAAGGACAAGCGCCGCGTGGTCCACTACGGAGACAAGACGCCCGTCTCGGTAGCCCAGGCCACCGCGTCCCTGGTCGACGACTCGCTGTTCGCCCAGGCCAACGGGCACGTAGCGCACGAGCACGACGAGGAGACCCAGGACGAGGGTCCCGGCCACATCGTGCGCACGAAGGACCATCCGGCTACGCCGATGACGGTCGACGACGCCCTGTACCAGATGGAACTGGTCGGGCACGACTTCTTCCTCTTCCACGACAAGGAAACCGACCGGCCGTCGGTGGTCTATCGCAGACACGCCTTCGACTACGGTCTCATCCGGCTGGTCTGACCCTTCCGGAACACCGGGCACCCGCGGCGCGGGTGCCCGGATCGCGTTCAGCCACCGAACTTTTCGTAGTGCACGGCGTCGGTGAGCGCCCGCCGGGCCCGCCAGCCGAAGCGTTCGAGATCCGGCACTTCCTGGAACTCGTGCACCGGTCCGACGCACAGCCAGGCGATGGGCGTGATGCCCTCGGGCAGGCCGACCAGATCGCGCAGGAACCCGGGTTCGTAGAACGACACCCAGCCCACACCGACCTGTTCGGCGGTCGCCGCCAGCCACAGGTTCTGGATGGCGAGTACGGTCGAATACACACCGGTCTCCGGGACGCTGGCCCGGCCGAGCACCTGAGGTCCGCCGCGCCGGTCGTCGTGGGTGACCACGATCCCGGTGCCGCTCTCGACGATTCCCTCGATCTTGATCGGGTCGAAGGTCGCGGCCCGGTCGGCCGGCAGCGCGTCACGGAACTCGACGCGTTTGTCCGCCACGTGCTCGGCGAAGCGGCGCAAGGTCGCCGCTTCGCGGACCACGACGAAGTCCCAGGGCTGGGAATTGCCGACGCTCGGCGCCCGGTGGGCGGCGGACAGAATCCGCCACAACGTGTCGTCGTCGACGAGTTCGCCGGTGAATTCGGCGCGCACATCGCGACGCAGACGTATCGCGTCGTAGACGCTCAGTTGCTCAGCACACACCGGTGCAGTGTGGCATTGCGAGGTCAGGAAGACCTACGCGCCATCCGTCGTCCGGCGGCCAGCGCGGTGCGCAACCCGCGCCTGCGACCGGTCACCGGGTCGATCGTCGGCACGGCCTTGCCCTCGAACAGGCGCTCGGACTTGGTTTCCGGAGCGTCGTCGGCGGTGTGGCGCAGGTACTTGTTGGGCAGCGACAGCTTGAGGATCGTGCGCCACGACTTGAAGTACTGCACCGGCAGCGACCCGGTGGTGTAGGGCAGGTCGTACTTGTCGGCCAGCTCGCGCACCCGCACCGCGATGGTGGCGTAGCGGTTGCTCGGCAGGTCGGGGAACAGGTGATGTTCGATCTGGTGGCTGAGATTGCCGGTCATGAAGTGCATGACCGGGCCGCCGCTGATGTTGGCGCTGCCGAGCATCTGGCGCAGGTACCACTCGCCCTTGGTCTCGTTCTCGATGTCGGCCTTGGTGAACTTCTCGGCGCCGTCGGGGAAGTGCCCGCAGAAGATCACCGCGTTGGTCCACACATTGCGCACCACATTGGCGGCGAAGTTGGCGGTGAGGGTGGAGAAGAACGACGGCCCGGTGAGCAGCGGGAAGATCACGTAGTCCTTGGCGGCCTGCTTACCGATCTTCTTGAGCACCAGCTTGCGGTCGGCGTCGAACTGCTTCCACTCCGGGGAATCCTTGTCCCACTTCTTCTTCGCCACCTTGCCCAGCTCGAGGTGCTGGATCGCGACGCCGTACTCGAACAGCGCCTGCAGCAGGAAGTTGTAGATCGGGTTACCCAGGTAGAACGGCATCCAGCGCTGGTCGCGGGTGACGCGCAGCAGGCCGTAGCCGATGTCGTCGTCCATGCCGAGGACGTTGGTGTACTTGTGGTGCAGGAAGTTGTGGGTGATCTTCCAGTGCGCCGACGGGCCCGCGTTGTCCCACTCCCAGGACGTGGAGTGGATCTCCGGATCGTTCATCCAGTCCCACTGCCCGTGCATGACGTTGTGCCCGATCTCCATGTTCTCGATGATCTTGGCAGTGCCGAGCAGGGCGACGCCGGCCAGCCAGGCCGGGGGCAGGAAGCTGGCGAACAGGACAGTGCGGCCGCTGATCTCCAGGGCCCGCTGTAACCGGATGACGTTGCGGATATACCGGGCGTCGGCTTCGCCTCGCGAAGATTCGATTTCGCGGCGGATCGCGTCGAACTCCGCACCGAGAGCTTCGACATCCGCGGCGGTGAGGTGCGCGTATTCCTTGACATCCGAGATCGCCATGGCGGTTACAGTACCGTAGGTTACGAGAGCGTAGGTTGGTGATTTCCGCGATGGATTGTGGGATGTGTCCTATTGCGCGATCGAGACACAGATGTTATCTGAGACCGCGCGCCCTCTTCCGTAGGGCGGCCTCTTCCTGCCGCGCCCGCTTCTTCAGCGCCACCTTGGCCTCGCGCAATACTTCCTTCTCGTGCCGCGCCTTCGCTTCGAGGCTCACCTTCGCGTCGTGCAGCGCCGAACGCAGGCCGAGGCGCTTGCCGGTCTCCGGGTCCACGCGCAGCGCCTCCGG
This sequence comes from Nocardia sp. GTS18, assembly GCF_013839555.1. Classification (NCBI taxonomy): domain Bacteria; kingdom Bacillati; phylum Actinomycetota; class Actinomycetes; order Mycobacteriales; family Nocardiaceae; genus Nocardia; species Nocardia sp. GTS18. The sequence goes on from NZ_JACBIU010000033.1 coordinate 19,329, forward strand.
CAGCGAGATGCCGTGGAACTTGCGCTCCGAGGACGTCTCGGGTGCGTCGTCGGCGGTGCGCTTGAGGAACCGGTCGGGCAGCGCGAGCTTGTGGATGGTGCGGAAGGCCAGCAGGTACTGCTTGCCGAGCGAACCGGTGGTGTAAGGCAGGTCGTACTTGTCGCAGAGCTGACGCACCTGCGCGGCGACCTCCGGGTACCGGTTGCTCGGCAGGTCGGGGAACAGGTGATGCTCGATCTGGTAGCAGAGGTTGCCGCTCATGAACGCCATGACCGGGCCCGCCTTGAAGTTGGCGCTACCGAGCATCTGACGCAGGTACCACTCGCCCTGGGTTTCCCCGTCGAGCTGTTCGATGGTGAATTTCTCGGCGCCGTCGGGGAAGTGCCCGCAGAAGATCACGGCGTAGGCCCACAGATTGCGCACCAGGTTGGCGGTGGCGTTGGCCTTGAGCGTCGACTTCCAGGCCGGACCGGTGAGCGCCGGGAACAGCACGAAGTCCTTCACCACCTGGCGGCCCGCCTTGCGGGCGAAGTCCTTGTTCGGCTCCGACATCAGCTGCTTGGTCGGTACGCCCGCGAGTTCCTTCTCGATCCCCAGGTCGTGCAGGGCGATGCCCCACTCGAAGGTGGCGGCCAGCAGCAGGTTCGCGGCGGGCTGCACGAGGTGCTTGGGTTCCCACGCCTCGTCACGGGTCATCCGCAGGATGCCGAAACCCAGGTCCTCGTCCTTGCCGAGCACGTTGGTGTAGGTGTGATGGGAGTAGTTGTGCGCGCGCCGCCACTGCGCCGACGGACCCGTCTGGTCCCACTCCCAAGAGGTGGAGTGGATTTCGGGATCGTTCATCCAATCCCACTGCCCGTGGCTGACGTTGTGCCCGAGCTCCATGTTCTCGATGATCTTGGCGACCGACAGCAACGCGGTGCCACCGAGCCACGCCCAGCGGTTGCGGCTGCCGAACAACACCGCGCGGCCCGCGACCTCGAGGGCCCGCTGGGCGGCGATGGTGCGGCGGATGTATTTGGCGTCGCGCTCACCGCGCGAGGTCTCGACAGATCGTCGGATCGAGTCGAGTTCTTTGCCCAGGGTCTCGATGTCGGCCGCCGTCAGATGGGCGAAGGCCTGGATATCGGTGATGGCCACCGGGGTCCTCTCTTGTTCGGTTGACGGCCTGCACGCTCGGTCCACACACGAGGGGCCCGGCGGTGACGCTACGGCGTCACTGCCGAGACCAGCCGCTGCCGATCAGTCATATGACCGGCGCATGATTCGAGGATACCCGTAACCGAAGCGTGACGGTGGGATCAGATGTCGAGTGTGCAGTCACCCGCCGCGGCGGAGATACAGGTCTGAACCTTGTCGCCCGGCTGGCGTTCGTCACCGTTGCGCAGATCGCGGGCGTGTCCGGCCGACAGCGTGACCACGCAGGTCTGGCAGATTCCCATCCGGCAGCCGAACGGCAGTTGCACGCCAACCGACTCGCCGGCCTCGAGCAGACTCGTCGCGCCGTCGACGGTCAGGGTGCGTCCGGTGGTGCCGAAGGTCACCGTGCCGCCCTCACCGACCGCGGACCGTTCCACCTCGAAACGCTCGACGTGCAGCTTCTCGGGGATGCCCGCCGCTTTCCAGTGCGCTTCGATGGCGTCGAGCATGGGCGCGGGACCGCACGCCCACGTCTCGCGCTCGCGCCAGTCCGGGTAGAGCTCGTCGAGGCTCGACAGCGCGAACAGGCCCTGTTCGTCGGTGAGTTGCAGGTGCGAGACGAAGCTCGGGTGCTTGTCGTGCAGGGCGCGCAGTTCGGCGCCGAACATCACGTCGGCGTCGGTCGGCGCCGAGTGCACATGCACCACGTCGTGCACACCGTCGCGACGGTCCATGGTGCGCAGCATCGACATCACCGGGGTGATGCCACTGCCCGCGGTGAGGAAGAGCACCTTCTCGGGTACCGGCTGGGGCAGCACGAACCCGCCCTGCGGTGCGGCGAGCCGGACGATGGTGCCCGCGGCGACCCCGTTGACGAGGTGGCTGGACAGTTTGCCCTCGGGCATGGCCTTCACGGCGATGGAGATGAGCCGCTTGCCGCCCTCGCCGGTCCAGTCCGGCGGGCAGGTCAGCGAGTAGGAACGCCAGTTCCAGCGGCCGTCGATGAGGATGCCGATGCCGATGTACTGACCCGGCTGATACTTGAAGTCGAATCCCCAGCCCGGCTTGATGACCAGCGTCGCCGAGTCGGCGGTCTCCTTGCGCACGTCGACGATGCGCCCACGCAGTTCCCGCGCCGACCACAGCGGATTGGCCAGGTGCAAGTAGTCGTCGGGCAGCAGGGGTGTGGTCACCCGGGCGACCGCGCCGCGTAGCACGTTCAGCTTGCCGCCGCCGCGATCGGCGACCTGCGCCGCCGGTGCCTCGAGCCATTCCCGGAACTTGTTCAGGACCATTGCTTCGCCGTTACTCCCTGTCGTGCATCCGAGCCACCCGCGGTGGCTCACTCGCAGCAAGGTTACGGCATCGTAGGTTTGGCGCCAGCCGAAGGACTGGGTGTTCTCGGAGTCAAGCGCCGAGAACCGCGGCGCCAGCCGCCAATGTCACAGCAGGTCGAGGAGGAAGGGCAGTTCCTGGGTGGCGTACCAGGCCAGCTGGTGGTCTTCGGCGTCGCCGAGGACGAACTCGGCATCGGGGTCGCCCATGTCGGCGACGTCGATCACGTCGACGGCCTTGGCCACCTGGGGTTCGGCTTCGGCCAGGTCGACATGCACCGAGGCCACCTGGTCGTAGGTGATCGGCCCGGCCAGTTTCACCACCGCGTCGTCGAGGTCGGGGCGCATTTTCGCGCCGGTGACGTCGGCGGCGATCACGCAGCGCCGGTAGGTCGGGCTGCCCGGGTCGGCGGCCTCGTCCGGCGCGGTGGTGTCGTCGTCGGCATCGTCGAGTCCGTCGCGTTCGGCGGCGATCAGCCGCAGCGAGGCACGCGCGGCCTCCGACATCGCCACCTCGGCGAGTTCGTCGTCGTCGCCCGCGGCGTAGGCCTCGCGCAGCGCGGGGGTCACCGCGAACGCGGTCGCGCCGAGCGGGAACAGTTCGCGCTCGTCGACCAGCTGCCGCAGCATCGGGATCGTCGCCGGGATGTAGACGCGCATCTTGGCGTTCTCAGAGACAGGCACCGAGCAACTCCTCCATCGATTCGTGCACCGACGCCGCGAGGACGTCGAGATCGGCCATGGCGTCGCGGTCGGCGTTGAGTCCGTAGAAGACCTGACCGTCGTACGAGGTGAGCCCGAAGCTCAGGGTCTGATTGCGCAGCAGCGGCGACACCGGATACATCTCCAGCATGCGCGCACCGCCGATGTACATCGCGTTCTGGGGCCCCGGCGCGTTGGTGATCACCAGGTTGAAAGTGTTGTCGGCGAAAGTACTGGCCGCACGCACACTCATCGCGTGCAGGCTGGCCGGTGCGAAACCTGCCAGGTGCACGAGGGTGCGCGCCCGCACCCCTCGGCGCTGCCTGCCCGCGGCCTCGGTGGCGTGCGAGATGTGCGAGAGCCGCATCGTCGGATTGGGTTCGCCCACCGGCAGATCGATGAGGAACGAGGACACCTCGCTGGCCGGTGTCAGCTGGTTGTCGCCGTCGACGTACACCGACATCGGCACCACCGCACGCAGATTCGTCGATTCGACGAGTGCCTCGTTGCGTGAGAGCAGCCAATTGCGCAGGGCGCCGGTGACGACCGCGAGCACGGTGTCGTTGATCGAGCAGTCGAAATGCCTGCGGATCTTGCGGTAATCCTCGAGGTCTGTGCGCACCACATCGAAGCGGCGGCTGCGCGAGGTGCGGGCGTTGAGCGGGCTGTCGGGTGCGCCCGAGGTCGCCGCGCGGACGGCATTGGCCGCGGCGTGCACCGCCATCCGGGCGCCGCGTACCACGCCGAACGCGTTCGAGCCCGCGTCGCGCACCGCCGAGTAGGCCTCGCGTGGTTGCGCGGCCAGTTGCGACAGCGCGCCGGCGAGCAGTTCCACATCGGTCGGTTCGCGTGGTGCGCGCCAGGCGTCGTCGGCCAGTTCGCGTGGCAGCGGGTTGTTGTCGAGGATCACGTGCCCGATCTCGAGGGCGGTGTCGCCGTCGACGAGCGCCGAATGCGATTTGGTGAACACCGCGCTTCGCCCGTCGGACAGCCCTTCGATGAGGTACATCTCCCACAGCGGCCTGCCCTGGTCCAGCGGCCGGGAGGCGAGCCGGGCGACCAGGTCGTAGAGCTGTTCGTCGGTGCCGGGGGCGGGCAGCGCGGAGCGGCGGATGTGATAGCTGATGTCGAAGCGGCTGTCCTCCACCCACACCGGGCGGCCGAGCGCGAGCGGGATCTCGCGGACTTTGCGGCGGTAGCGGGGAACCAGCGGCAGCCGGGATTCGACCAGCTCGATGAGCTGTTCGTAGTCGAGGACCTGGCCGGAGCCGTCGCCGGAGGAGTTCTGGAGGATCGCGAGAGAGCCGATATGAATCGGATTACTGCTCGACTCGAGCCGGTAGAACGCCGCGTCCTGCGGCGTCAATCTCGTGATCACGCGCTCCGATGCTCCTTCCGTTGCACGCTTCGCGCGCCTTCGGAGGCGCAGATCGGGCACCGGCTACATCCTACGGCACAGTAGGTGAATCGTGATGCCGGGCAAGGCGCCTCACCGAATGCCGTGACCTGGGCGGATGTGAGCACCCGGTACACCGGGCAGCGGTACGTGCGGCCGGGTACGGTGGTCTGCGGACTACCATTGCCCACAACACTGTGGCTCACTAGCCCGAACCCGACTCCGACCAGAGGACTGACGAGACCCGTGCCTGCGCTGACACTGACGAGGTTGCTACGGATTGGTGAAGGCCGCATGGTCAAGCGGCTGTCGAACCTCGCCGATGAGGTCATCGCGTACGGCGACGAGATCGAGGCGCTGACCGACGAGGAACTGCGCGCCAAGACCGACGAGTTCCGTGAGCGCTACGCCGCCGGCGAAACCCTCGACGACCTGCTGCTCGAAGCGTTCGCGGTGGCCCGCGAGGCCTCGTGGCGCGTGCTGAACCAGAAGCACTACAAGGTGCAGATCATGGGTGGCGCGTCGCTGCACCTGGGCAACATCTCGGAGATGAAGACCGGTGAGGGCAAGACCCTGACCTGTGTGCTGCCCGCCTACCTGAACGCCATCTCCGGCGACGGCGTGCACGTGGTCACGGTCAACGACTACCTCGCCAAGCGCGACGCCGAGTGGATGGGCCGTGTGCACCGCTTCCTCGGCTTCGAGGTCGGCGTGATCCTCGGCGGCATGACCCCGGCCGAGCGCCGCGTGGCCTACGCCGCCGACATCACCTACGGCACGAACAACGAGTTCGGCTTCGACTACCTGCGCGACAACATGACCCACTCGCTGGACGACCTGGTCCAGCGCGGGCACAACTTCGCCGTGGTCGACGAGGTCGACTCCATCCTCATCGATGAGGCCCGTACCCCGCTCATCATCTCGGGCCCGGCCGACGCCTCCTCCAAGTGGTACGCCGAGTTCGCGCGCATCGCGCCGCTGCTGAAGAAGGACGTCCACTACGAGGTGGACATCAAGAAGCGCACCATCGGCGTGCACGAGGCGGGCGTGGAGTTCGTCGAGGACCAGCTCGGTATCGACAACCTCTACGAGGCCGCGAACTCACCGCTGGTGAGCTACCTGAACAACGCCATCAAGGCCAAGGAGCTCTACCAGCGCGACAAGGACTACATCGTGCGCGACGGTGAGGTCATCATCGTCGACGAGTTCACCGGCCGCATCCTGGTCGGGCGCCGCTACAACGAGGGCATGCACCAGGCGATCGAGGCCAAGGAGAAGGTCGAGATCCAGCCGGAGAACCAGACCCTGGCCACGATCACCCTGCAGAACTACTTCCGCCTCTACAACAAGCTGTCCGGTATGACCGGTACCGCCGAGACCGAGGCCGCCGAGTTGCACTCGATCTACGGCCTCGGTGTGGTGCCCATCCCGACGAACAAGCCGATGGTCCGCAAGGACCAGGCCGACCTGATCTACAAGTCGGAAGAGGCCAAGTTCAACGCCGTCGTCGACGACGTGGTGGAGCGGCACGAGAAGGGCCAGCCGGTCCTGATCGGTACCACCAGCGTGGAGCGCTCGGAGTACCTGTCCAAGCAGTTCACCAAACGCGGTGTGGCACACAGCGTGCTGAACGCGAAGTTCCACGAGCAGGAAGCCCAGATCATCGCCGAGGCCGGTCGGCCCGGCGCGGTCACCGTGGCGACCAACATGGCCGGTCGTGGTACCGACATCGTGCTCGGCGGCAACGCCGACATCATCGCCGACATCCTGCTGCGCAAGCAGGGCCTCGACCCGGTCACCACCCCCGAGGAGTACGAGGCCGCCTGGCATTCGGCGCTCGAGCAGGTGAAGAAGCAGACCGAGGAAGACGCCGAGACGGTGCGCGAGGCCGGTGGCCTGTACGTGCTCGGCACCGAGCGGCACGAGTCGCGTCGTATCGACAACCAGTTGCGTGGTCGGTCCGGTCGTCAGGGCGACCCGGGCGAGTCGCGGTTCTACCTGTCGCTGGGTGACGAGCTGATGCGCCGCTTCAACGGCGCCGCGCTCGAGGCCATCATGAACCGCCTGAACCTGCCCGACGACGTGCCGATCGAGGCGAAGATGGTCTCCAAGGCCATCAAGAGCGCCCAGACCCAGGTCGAGCAGCAGAACTTCGAGATCCGCAAGAACGTTCTGAAGTACGACGAGGTGATGAACCAGCAGCGCACCGTCATCTACGGCGAGCGCAACCGGATCCTGCGTGGCGAGGACATGGAGGGTCAGGTCCAGAACATGATCACCGACGTGATCACCGCCTACGTCGACGGCGCGACCGCCGAGGGCTACGTCGAGGACTGGGATCTGGAGAAGCTGTGGACCGCGTTGAAGACGCTGTACCCGGTGAGCCTGGATTACAAGGAGCTGGCGGGCGAGACCGCCGCGGGCGAGGCGGGCGAACTCACCCGCGACGAACTGCGTGAGGCTCTGCTCGAGGACGCGCACAACGCCTACGAGAAGCGCGAACAGGAAATCGACGGCCTCGCGGGCGAGGGCGCCATGCGCAACCTGGAACGCCAGGTCCTGCTCTCGGTCCTGGACCGCAAGTGGCGTGAGCACCTCTACGAGATGGACTACCTCAAGGAGGGCATCGGCCTGCGCGCGATGGCCCAGCGCGACCCGCTGGTCGAGTACCAGCGCGAAGGCTTCGACATGTTCGCGGCCATGCTGGAAGGCCTGAAGGAGGAGTCGGTCGGCTTCCTGTTCAACCTGCAGGTCGAGGTCCAGCAGCCCCAGCCCGAAGGCGTCTCCATCGACAAGGGCCTGCGTTCCCCGGTCGGCGCCCCCCGCCCCCAGGACGCCGCTCCGCAGACCCAGGCCCCGCCTGCCCTGCGCGCCAAGGGAATCGACGAGTCCACCCCGCGCGGCCTGAACTACTCGGGTCCCGCCGAGGACGGCCGCGCCGAATCCCACTCCGACGCCCAGGAATACGGCGGCCGCCCCACCACCGGCACCCGCCGCGAACGCCGCGAGGCCGCCCGCACCGAAACCAAGGGCAAGCGCCGCCGCTGATCGGTTCTCTTGAACAACGAAGGCTCCCACGATTATTCGTGGGAGCCTTCGTTGTATGTGCTCGAACACATCGGCCCCGAAACCGTTGTTCTCGCTGCGAGGTGAGAAAGGCAATGCACTCGGTCAGGAGGGTGGGGCGGCGGTTGTCACCGTCGACGTCGTGGTGGTCGGCTTGCGCGTCGTGCTCGTCGGGACCGGTGCGGTTGTCGTGGTGGTCGTCTTCGAGGAGGTGGTCGGCACCGGTCCCACCGTCAGCGACCGGGCGCGGCCCTGCCATTCCTCGGGCAGATTCCCCTTGGTCGACACGGCGATGGTGTAGCTGTCGCCCTCGTGGCCTGCGGTGTCGAACAGGGTGACCGTCTTGCCGGTCCGATTGAACACCGAGACGGCGGCGGCATCGATGTGCTGGCCGCTCAGGTCGGGTGAACCGATCTTGAACAGCGACATCTTGCCCGCGCCTTCGTGTCCGGTGAACACGCACACATACGAGGTGGGGCAGCGCTCGAAGCCGGTGCAGCCGCCGGTCTTGTTGCACCAGTCCTCGGTGACGCTGGTGAATGTCTTGGCGCTGACTGTCGTTGTCTCGCTGCCGTTTCCGCTTTCGAGCTCAACGGTGTGTTCTTCGTCGGGCGCCGCGCCGAGCCGATCGATCACGTACTCACAGGCCGCGCTCAGCGCGATCCCGGTGGCCGCCGTGACCAGTGCCGCCGTCACCGTCACCCCCGCGCGCAGTTTCAGCGCGATGACCTCGACGACCGGCACCACCATCTCGCACACGACATCCTGTGTCGTCTCGGTCGCCTTCTCGTGGTCACATGCCACCGCACCGAACCCGACAAGCACCGCGAGTATCACCGTGAACACTGTCCGCACGGCGTCAGAATGCAACTGGAAGCTGCTCTCCCGCAGCCGGTTCCGTCCGCAACGAAACCCGCGCTCGGGCGTGGTTTCGATTGCTCAGCACAACGAACTTCTCGGCTATGACGGCGGCGGGCGATGAACGCTCCGAGCGGGACTCGGCGTTGGACGGTCGAGGTTCTGTCCGCCATCGGCCGTTTCGTTCGCGCGGGCACCATCACCCCTGAGCAAGCCGCTCGAGGCCGGCGAACGCGCCGGGCATCATCTACGCGGTGCGTGTGCTGACGGCCGCGAATACTGCGCCGATCTAGTCGGGGCGCTCAGCTGGCGCGGTGGATGGGGTGGACTCGGGAGAGGGCGCGTTTGGCTTCGGCCAGGGAGATCATGTGGTCTTCGTCGTCGATTTCGGCGACGGCGGCCTCGGCCCATTCGCGCAGTAGCGTCGATACTCCGACGCGCCGTTCGTCGGCCAGATCCTTGAGCCGGGAATGCAGGCCGAGCGGTAACCGAATCGAGGTGGTCACCATGATGTCCTCGTTGGCCGGCAGTCGGGGCGGCGCGTCGGCAGGCTCGTCGGAGAAACTCAGCCGGTCCATGAAATCGGCGAGTTCCTCTCGGCTGGACGGAAAGTCCTGATCGCTCATGATGGATTCCCACTTTCCCACTGCTCGAATTGCGCCAGCTCCTCGGCACGCATCGTCCGTGCGCCGATGATCACCCACGTCCAGTCGTCGCGCTGACGTGTCACCACGATCAACGGACGCCCGGCCGTGGTGCGCCCCCACACCGTCAAGACGGTCACCTGGCCGTCGAAGGCCGGGCGCGGCCACCGTCGTGACGCTGCGAGGACCTGCCGAACCTCGCTGGGTTCGATGCCGATCAGGTGAGCGATCGCCCAATCAGGCCACTCGAAACCCATAAGTCCATAATACGCACGTAGTAACGGACTGTGAAAGAGCTGTGTATCGAACCGGTACGTGCGCGGCCCCGCGCGCTTCGTGCGCCCGGGGCCGATGCGGTGGCGGTGCGTGCGGTTCCGGCCTATTTCAAAGCCACGCGCGCACCGTTCGAGAACATAGAGTCATGCAACACGAGGGCCGCGGGATCGGTCCCCGTGGGAACGTCGAAGGCGATGATGACCGACTTCTTGTTACCCGGATTGATCTCCGAGGTCAGATCGGGATTGATGGCCAACTCGGCGCCGGTGTCGTTGGAGTATTCCTTGCCCGCGCCATCGATGAGCTTCTGGTTCTCCCCGAAGTAGGACTGCGCTTCGTCGCCGATGTTGGTGACGTCGACGTGCACGAGAATGTATTCACCCTGTGCGGTCTGCTTTGTGTATTCGTTGTCGCCGACGGTGGCCACCGGCGGGTCGACCTGGGTGACGACGAAAGCGAACTTGCCGTCTCTGACCTCCGAGCCCACCGGAGCGGCCGACGACGCGCGGTCGGAGCTGTTGGTGGTGTCATCGCTGGCGTTGTTGAGAAGCGCGAAACAACCGCCGCACACAACCAGGACGAGGGCAAGCACACCGAGCAACACCCACAACCACACTTTGCTTTTCTTCTTCGGCGGTTGCGGCGGATACGGTTGCGCACCGTACGGCGGTTGGCCGCCGTATCCCGGCTGCCCACCGAAACCAGGCCGTCCGCCGTATCCGGGCTGCCCGCCGTATCCCGGTCCGCCGCCGTACTGCGGCTGCCCGTGCGGTGGTTGCTCGCCGTGCGGTTGATCATGCGATGGATCTTGTGGATTCGACATGTCCAAACACCTCGGTTCGGTGATAGTCGCACTGGGATTTTTACTGCTTGATCAGGAAATTCTGTCAGCGGATCATCTGGTCGAGGGTTTCGATTCAGCTCCGAATGGAAGTTCTAGGGATAACGCAGACCTGCGTCTGGTTTGCGGCGCGGTGTGTGAACACGACCTCGAGCGGGCGGGTGGCGTCGTACGCTCGGGCGATGCGGGTGGCGGTGGAGCGGTCGTTGTCGGCGTCGGAGCGGTGGTTCTGGCTGGTGGATCAGTTGTCGCCCGCGAATTGTGTGGTGCGGATTCGGGTGCGGGGGCCCATCGGTGCGTATCGGCTGGAATCCGCGGCCGAAGCGCTGGTCGCGGAGTTTCCGTTGTTGCGGTCGGTGGTGGGGGAGGGGCCGTGTTTTGTCGCGTCGGCGGACCCACATCTGCCGGTGTTGCATCGCATCGTCGCCGGTCTCGATGACTGGCGTACCGTGTTCGACACTCAGCTGGCTACGCCGGTCGACTCCGCGACCGCGCCGGGTCGGATCGTCGATCTGGCCTTCCGGCCGGGGACCGACGACGAGCATCACGACCTGATCGTGGTGTTCTCGCATGTCTATCTCGACGGGCGTTCGATGGTCGCGCTCGTCTGGCGACTGCTCGCCTATGCCTTCGGAGCCGAACCCGTGGTCACCGCCCGCCCGGTGATTCCGGCGCCGGATGATCTCATCCCTCCCGCGCAGACCCGAATGTCGCGCTGCCTGTGGACGAATGTGTCCGCCCAGCTCACCGCCTTCGCCCGCCGCGCGGTAAGCCTGCCCGGCTGTCCGCCACCGCTGCCGATACGCCGCACCCGCACGGTCGTGCGCACGCTCGCAGGGGAGAAGCTCACTGCTCTGCGAGCCCGCTGCCAACGCGAAAGTGTCACTGTCAACGCGCTGTTGGCAGCAGCGCTGGCCGAGGCGATCGGCGGCTATACACCGAAAGAGACCGGCACGGTCGGTATCGGCATCCCCGTCGACATCCGCACCCGCCTGAATCCGCCGCCCGCCGAGGACGAACCAGGCATGTTCACCGCAGTAGTCCCCACCTTCGTCCCCTTCGGTGCCAATCTGCCCGACGCCGCGCGATCCGCAAAAGCCCAGCTGGACAGGGGAATCGCCCGCCACACCGATCTCCGCTCATTGGCGGCCATCCGCTACGGCTGTCCCCGCACCCTCGAATCCGGCAGGCGGACCATCGAACTCATCGACCGACGCGCCCCCTGGAACGTCACCCTCAGCAACCTCGGCCTGGTAACCGCACCGAAAACCCCTGAGCCCCTGCACATCACCGACGTCACGGTGGCGGGAACCAACTCCTGCGCCAGCGCCCTCACCGTAGGCGTCGCCACCTTCGACAACACCATGTCGATCACCTTCTGCTACGTCGACACCATGCTCCCCAGGGCAACCATTGAAGCCCTGGCCGACACCATGATCGCCATAGCCGATTACTCAGACCGGGACAACGTTGAGCAGAGGTCCTAAGTCCTTGAAATCGCTCGGGTTCCGTGTGTAGAGCGGCAGTGCATGTTGGACAGCGGTCGCGGCGATCTGCAGGTCTGCGACGCGACTGCGGGGTTTGCGGCCGAGCTGTTCGACCAGTAAAGCCAATGATCCGTAAACATGCGCTGTCTCGGCGTCGAATACCAAGGGATCGAATGTTCGTACTACCCAGTGGAACTGGAGTTGTCGCTGTGCTCGATGCACGGGGTCCTTCGCCGCGTGGACTCCGGCCGCGAGTTCGGCGAGACTGACTGCGCTGATCGCGGCTTCGGCCTGACTGGGAAGCTCGGTGTGGATCTCGGCGTAATCGATGAGGACCGAAGTGTCCAGCAGGATATTGAGAGGTTCGGCAGCCTCACTCACGGCCGGGGACTTCCGGATCGATCATCGCATCGAGGTCGGCACGCCACTGTTCGTATCCGACAGCAGGCAAGGTCGCGCTGGTGCGCGCGAGTTCGGACACTCTGCTGCTACGGCGTGTACAGAATGCTACGGATGCGGTTATGGCAGCAGAGCCCGCACCATTTCGCGCAGCGCGGTCCGATCGGGCTTGCTTGTCCGGCCTGTGACAGGGATGCGGTCGACGACCACGATGTCGTCCGGGAGGGCGGAAGTGTCGATGAGCTGCGGTAGCGCCGTGCGGAGGCGGTCGACCACATCGCCCGCGCCTGGCTCGGCGACGATCGCGAGGACGATGCGTTCGTCGCCGATCTCGTCGGGCAGCCCGACCAGCACGGCCTCGCGCACCCCGTCGACGCCGGCGATCGCCGGTTCGTAGAGTCCGGGATAGATGTTGGTCTTGCCCCGGATCATCATGTCCTTCTTGCGTCCGGTGAGGACCAGTCGGGTGCCGTCGAAGCGGGCGAGGTCGCCGGTCGCGATCTCGGTCATCGGTGGGGAACCGAGGTAGCCGCGGCACAGGTTGGGGCCGCTCAGGAAGAGTTCGCCGTCGTCGGCGATGCGTGCCTTGACGCCCCGAACAGGCGTGCCGAGCAGGTCGCCGTCGTGTGCGAGCTTGTCCGCGCCGGTGGCGACAGCCACGGGCAGGATCTCGGTCATGCCGTAGACGGCGAGGAATTCGGTGTCCGGCAGCGACTTCTGTGCGCGCCGCAGCAGGGCCGCCGTTACCGGCGCGCCGCCGAGCGCGACCTGACGCAGGTACTGCGGCGCGGCGATCCGGCCCGCCTCCAGCGCGTCGAGGGCGACGGCGAGGTCGGCGGGTGTGTAGAAGGCGTGGGTGGCGCTGCGCAGGTTGCGGGTGAACCGCACCGGATCGATGTGGGTGCCGAAGCGGGGATACTTCGGCATGGCCCAGCGCGCACCCGACATCAGCGCGGGCAGGCCCATCATGAGCTGTTCGGTGTGCAGGAACGCACCGGGCGCGAGGCTGGTCTGCCCACCCATCGCTGCCAGCCCTGCGCTGAGCGAAGCTCGGGTATGCACAACGGCTTTCGGCTCGTCGGTGGTGCCCGAGGTGAACACGATCAGTGCGTCCGATTCCGGATCACCCTGGGGCAGCGACGAATCCGGCGCATCACCGAAAACGCGGCGCAGCGGGAGAGATCGCATGGGCGTGCCGGGCAACCACACCCCGCTGTGCAGGTGCCGAACCTCGAGCTCGCTGAACCGGGGCAACGTCAGCCCCCGCTTGCGCCCGAATCCGGCCAGCGGCCCACTCACCGCATAGAGCAGCGATTCTGTTGCCGCCCAGCGCGGTTCGACGAGAGCGATGCGCTTGGCGAACAACTCCGGCCCCACGCCGGGATCCACGAACACGATGGTCCCGCCCGCGGCGATGGTGCCGAAGATCAAGCCGACCGAATTCACCGATGGCCGGATCGAGAACAGCATCCGATCACCCGGCCGCAACCCGGCGATCCGCAGATTGTGTGCCACCCGGCCGATCGTGTCGACCAGTTCTCGATAGGTGAGCGCCCGCTTCCCGACGGTTCCGAGCGCGGAGGCGTCCGGAATGCGGGTGGCGTGGGTGGCGAGACGGTCGAGGAAATCGGGAAACAACGAGCTCACCGGATGTCGACCACCTCGGGCCGGTACCGGTGATCGGCGTACCAGGCCAGCGTCTTGCGAATACCCCACGCGCGCACCCGCCGGTTCGACCCGTATACCCGCACGTCACGGCGCAGCCCGTAATCGGTGGTGATGGTGCGCACCGCGTTCACGAGGGCACGGTCCTCGTGCAGGTCCTCGATGGCGGTACGCGGGAATCCACCTGCGGCCGAATAGAGTTCGGCGGTGATGGCCATATTGCACCCCGGTGTCATCACATACGGCCCGAGATATCTCGGGTCACGATTGCCCGAGCGCACCTTTCCGAACAGCGACGCCACCTCGAGCGCGACCCGGATGATTGTGCGGTCCCGCCAGGAAACCCCCTCGTCGGTCCGGGGAATCAGCTGCCCGCTCACCAGGCGCAGCCCGGAGTCGAACCCGGCGCGGATCCGCTGCGTCCAGTCCGGTGCGGGCAGGCAGTCGGCGTCGGTGCGAGCCAGCAGTTCCGCGCCCTGTGCGATGGCGTACCGCATACCGGTGTCGGCCGCCGCGCCGGTGCCCTTCTGCGCCTCGTCGATCACCTCGATCACCGGAAGGGGGTGCGCCGCGGCGAATTTACGCACCACCTCGACGGTGCGATCGGTCGAATTGTTGTCGACGACGACCACCGTGAAATCGGTGTCGCGTTGGGCGGCAAGAGCTTCCAGCGTCGCCTCGATCCCGCGTTCCTCGTCGAACGCGGGGATCACCACCCACAGCGGCTTTTTCACGGGCGCCGGTTGGTCATGGCTCGCCCAGGGTTTTCCACCAGGTGGCGCCGAGCAGCATCGTCATCAGCGCGGCGCGGCCGGCCGGGATACCGCGTTCGGCGGCCACCCGCCGCGCGGCCGGGATCTGCGCGGCATGCACGCCGACACTGAGCACCACATCGATCCAGAACGCCACCCGCAGCAGCTTGGCGCGGAACGGGCGGACCACACCGAGAATCAGGAACAACCACCCGAAAACCGGGATCGCCCGCAGTGCGAGCACCGCCTCGCGGCTCGGGGCACGCGGGGGTTCGGCCCGGTGACGGCCCGGTTGGGGCACACTCACCTGCCAGAAATCACCCTCCGTAGAGACCGCATGCAACGGACGACTGCTCACCGCACTCCCTGTCCTCGGTAGGTCACCGCCGCCGCCGTCGGCCCGCCGTCGGCGGCGACGAACAGCAGCGCACGATTGTCGTGTCCCGCCGCTCGCGCGGCGACGTAGGCACCGGTGAGGGCGGAGGTATGGGCATCACCGGCGAAGTCGTCGGTCACCACCGCCGCGACGCCCAGTTCGCGCGCCAGTTCGGTGGCGAATTCCGGCGTCGGCTTGCCGCACACCAGTACTGTATCGGCCGCGTCGAGACCGTCGGTGGTCAGCGCGTCGCGTGCCGCGATGACCGCGTGCTCGACGAGTTCGGCTGTGCCGGTGGCGAGTTCGACGGTCAGCGCGGAGCGACCCTCGGCGCCCATCTCGGCGAGCGCGACATACCCCTGCGCGTCGGGCAGGGTGTCGCCGGCGCTCACGTGGACGTCACCGAAACCGGCCACGTCGGCCCGGTTCTCGAGGACGAACGCCGCACCGACCGGCTGGAACGGGAAGTGCGCGTCCGCGCTCATCGACGGATGCGCGTCACCGGAGACGATCACCACGTGCCCGTTGGGCAGGTCGGCCAGCAGCGAGGCGGCCACGCCGATGGCGTTCACCGGCCCGCAGGCGCCGTTCATCAGATCGAACGACAGGCACGGCACATCGCCGGGCCGGTACTCGAGGCCCACACCGGCGGCCTGCTGGATGAGCGCCGCAACCGCCGGTTCCACCAGGTTGGCGTCGCGGTACACCCCGACATTGATGAGCGCGTCGACCTGCTCGTGCGGACAGCCCGCCGCGTCGAGCGCGGCGCGGGCGGCCTCGGCCGCCTGACCCACCGAGCTGACGCCGCCGGTGCATGTGATTGCCGCCGAAATGATAATTCCCATACTGTCCTATACCCGAAGATCGCCCAGTGTCACCGACAAAAATCCCGCGACCACCCCGGAGGCGGCGGGCACGAGCAATACTTTCGACCCCGGCGCGATCCGGCCGTCCCGCAGCGCGTCGTGCAGAACGACGAAATGTGAAGTCGAAGCGGTGTTTCCGTACTTGTCGAGCACGGCGAGCTTGGGTGGCATCACCGAGTCGAACTCGCGCTCGGCGATCTTGTCGATCAATTCCACTGCCGGGCCGCTGAATTGGTGGTGGATCAGGTAGTCGTAGCCTTCGGCGGCGAAACTCGAGTCGCGCTCGGTGAGGAACCGCTGCTGACGCGAGGTCCACAGCAGGTACCGCGATTCGTTGTGCATCGCCCGGTTGTCGGTGTAGAGCGCAACGCCCGCGCTCCGGTCGCTCGGCATACCGAGACACAACTTGGCGTAGGCCGCGCTGGTATTGAGTTCCACATAGTCCAGGCCGGGCCCGTCGGTGGCCTCGAGCAGCACGGCCGCGCCCGCGTCGCCGACGGTGAGCGAAGCGAACTGCGGGTCGTACTTCTCGGAGATCTCGCGGACGGCGGTGTCGGAAATCGGGGTGATGCACTCACCGGAGACCACCAGGCCGCGTTTCACCGCGCCGGAACGAATCATCCTGTCCAGCACCAGAACTCCGGTCAGCATGCCCGCGCAGGCATTGGACACGTCGAAATGTATCGCGCGGGTGGCGCCGAGGGTGTTGCGCAGCATCAGCGCGAAAGACGGTTCGAGACAGAAGTCGGTGCCACGGGTGCGGGTGATCGAACACGAGATCACCACATCGAGGTCGGCGGCCTCGTAGCGTGAGTTGTCCAGTGCGGTGCGGGCCGCGGCCAGGGCGATGGTGAACGAGTCCTCGTCCTCACCGCGCACCCGGCGGGCCCTGACCCCGCTGACCTTCTCCAGATCCAGCGGCGCCTCGACGGCCAGTCCGCTCATCAGTTCTGTCGTGGTCAGCTCGCGGGACGGCAGGTACGCGCCGATCGCTTCGATTGTCGATCTCACCATGTGTGTCACTTCCAGCTATCGCGCGAAGGCCGGCTCCGCCACCGCGCGTCCCGCCGATCCTAGTCACAGACCTTCACTAATCGGGCCTGGTCAGCTAGATTCTGCCGGGGTGTGGAGTACTGCTCGTCGCCGTGAACTCACCCTACTAGCCGCAGGTCAGCCCTGGTTACCGGGCTTATTGCTGCTGGGACGGGTCGCGCGGCCGGTGCGCAAAGTGCCCGCACTCGGTTGGTTCGTCGCCGATCCCGTGATCGCCCGGCAGATCTACAACGACAGCACGCACTTCAGCATCGTCTCCGAGGGCGCGGCCGGGCACTGGTGGTCGCAGGTGATCGGTGACTGGGTGCAGGACCTGTTCGAAGGCCCTGGGCACACCGAATTGCGTACCAAGGTGCGTGACCTGTTCACCCTCACCCACACCGATGCCCTGGTCCGGCGGGTCATCGGTCCCGATCTGCGCGATCTGCGAGAGCGGCTGGCGGCGGGCGAGACCGTCGACATTGCGGCCCGCGCGCAGATCCTCGTCGGCCGCAGCGTCTCCGATCTGGTCGGCATGCGACCCGAGGACATCGCCGCCGCCATCGGCGGCGATCCCGACGCCGATCAGGACGCGCTGTTCCTTCGCCTGTTCCATCATGTGGAGGAGCTTGTCAACCTGGGTTTCGGCACCATGACCTCCACCACCCTCGACCCGGTCGCGGTGGCGCGGGCCAGGGAACTGGCCACCCGGCTCGCCGTGAATGTTCCCGCCGCCTACGAGCGCGCCGACCCCGACACCACCCTCGGCCGCTGCCGCGAACTCGGTCTCGCCGTCGAACACGCGGCCGGGCTGGCGATCCTCATGGCGGTCGCGGGCACCGACACCCTGGCCAGCGCCATGACCAGGATGGTCGCCATCATGCACGACAGCGACCAGCACCGCGCCCTGCTCGCCGCCCCCCACCGCCTCCCCGACGCGGTCCGCGAAACCCTGCGCGTCACGAGCCCCGCCTACCTCGTCGGCCGCTCCGTCACCGCAGACGTCCGCGTCGCCGATCGCGATCTGAAAGCCGGCGACCACGTCAAGATCCTCACCTGGACCATCAACAACGCCGCGGGCGATTTCGACATCCACCGCGACTACAACCCCGAAACCCGCCAGCTCTGGTTCGGCGGCGGCCGCCACCTCTGCCTCGGCGCACAGTTGGTCCACTCCGAACTGACCGCCCTCCTCGAATCCCTCACCGCCGCAGGCCGTCCGTGGGAGATCGTCGAGCGCCGCTACCGCCGCAAAGTCTTCATCCCCACTTACGAATCCCTGCAGATCCGGCTCATCTGAGTCAGCCGAGGAGACGCAGGCGGCGGGCGAGATCGGAGGCGAATATACCCTCCGGGTCGATTCGGTTCCGGGTGCGCCGCCACTCGTCGAGGCGGGGGTACATCGCTTCGATCATCCGCGGGGTGGTGCGGGAGTCCTTGGCGAAGTAGAGGCGGCCGCCCGCGGCGAGGACGCGTTCGTCGAGCTCGGCGCAGAACCGGCCGAGGCCGCCGGTGAAGGCGAAATCCAGGCTGAGCATGTAGCCGGGGTGCGGCCAGGACAAGGGTGCCGGGTTGCTCGCGCCCATGCGTTTGAACACATTGAGGAACGAGTGATTGCCCGATTCGGCGATGGCGCGGACGGTGTCGGCAAGGTGTTGTTCGGCGCCGAAGGGCATCGAGAACTGGTATTGCAGGAAACCCCGTTTGCCGTAGGCGCGATTCCATTCCCCGAGCAGGTCGAGCGGGTGATAGAACTGCGTCAGATTCTGGATCCGACCGCGTGCCCGGCGTGGAAACATCCGGTGCGCCGCCTCCCCGGCGATGCGCGTGGTCACGGCGTTGACCATGCCGTTGGGGAAGATGTCGGGCACCGTGAACAGTTGTGGCGCATCGAAAGTCAGCGGCCTGGCGCGCAGTTTCGGAGGTAGCTGATCGAGTGTGGCCAGCGACCCACGACTGAAACCCGCCCGGCCGAGCTTCGCCCCGGTGGAAATGGTGTCGGGTACCGCCATCGAATAGTCGTAGCCGTCGTCGGAGCCACCCGTGAACAATTCCATGGTCTCGTCGAGATTGCGGGTGCGGTCGTTGTCGACGAGGAAGTACGCGGTTTCGGTGTGCTTCAACCGGATTCGTGCACCGGTGACGATTCCGGTGAGTCCCATCCCGCCGACGGTGGCCCAGAACAATTCGTGGTCGTCGCCGTCGGGTGTCAGGGTGCGGAGGTCGCCGTCGGCGGTGAGTAGGTCGAGCGAAAGCACGTGGTTGCCGAAGCTGCCCTGTGAATGATGGTTCTTTCCATGGATATCCGCGGCGATCGCTCCGCCGACGGTCACCTGGCGGGTGCCGGGCAGCACCGGGACCCACAGGCCGTAGGGCAGGGCGGCGCGCATCAGCGCGTCCAGGCTCACGCCCGCGTCCACGTCGACGATCCCGCTGTCGGGGTCGATGCGGTGGATCCGGTCCAGGGCGGTCATGTCGACCACCAGGCCGCCGCCGTTCTGGGCGGGGTCTCCGTAGCTGCGGCCGAGCCCGCGCGCGATCACTCCGCGTGCGCCGGCCGTGCGCACTCGTTCGGCGATCAGGTCCAGATCGGGGGTGCGCAGTAGCTCGGCGACGCTCGGTGCGGTACGCCCCCACCCGCTCAGACGCCGTCGCGTTGCCGTGCATGTCCCCTGCGTCGATGTCACCCGGCCACGCTAAATCGGTTCGCTGAGCCCCGCCTGAGGGAGTTGTGGAGAAAGTGTGCCCTTGTTGAGGGTGTGGACGCGGTTGCATGCGACGGCGAGGAGGGCGGGGTCGTGGCTGATGAGGAGGACGCCGAGGGTGGTGGCGTGCTGGATGACCAGGCGGATGACGGCGGCGGTTGTCGCCGCGTCGAGCATGGCGGTCGGTTCGTCGAGGAGTAGGTAGCGCGGGTTCTGGGCGAGGGCGCGGGCCAGGCAGGCGCGTTGGAGCTGGCCTTCGCTGAGGGTGTGGGGGCGGCGGTCGAGGAGGTCGGGGGTGAGGCCGACCGCGGCTGCCAGGGCGGGAATATCGATGGGGCGGTGATGGATTCGGGCGGGCTCGGCGATGATCTGTGCGACGGTGAAGTGAGGGTTGGTCGCGGCGCGGGGGGATTGGAAGACCATGGCTGTGGTGCCGCGTGCGCGTCGGGGTGGTACGCCGTCGACCGTGACCCGCCCCGCAGCGGGTGTGCGTAGTCCCGCCAATGTGGCGGCGAGAGTTGTTTTGCCCGAACCGGATTCGCCGCCGAGTCCGACGATCTCACCGGGTGAGATCGTCAGCGTCACGTCCTCGAGTACGGGGCTGCCGTAACCGACAGTGATCGAATCAGCGATGAGCACCGTCGATTCCTTTCCGAATCATGCGTTGCCGCAGCGGAACCAGCGCAGTAGGTCCGCCCGCGTAGGGACAGATGTCGGACAGATTCGTCAGCTCCCGTGGTGGATGGGGGAGTGGGTGCAGACCGTTCTCCGGCAGCGCGGCGAGCAGATCGCGCGTGTAGTCGTGCCACGGATCCGCGAACACCTCGGCCGCGGGCCCCACCTCCATCAACCGCGAGGCGTACATGATCGCCACCGTGTCGGCGATTCCCGCCCGCAGCAGGTGGCTCAGATCGTGGGTGATGAGCAGGACGGCCGCACCCGCGTCGGCGCACTCACGCAGCAGGGCGCCGATCCGATCGGTGTGGTCGCGGTCCAGTCCGGCTGTCGGTTCGTCGGCGACGATCACCGCCGGATCACCGGCCAGCGCCGCCGCGACCGCCGCCCGCTGGGCCATTCCGCCGGACAGCTGGTGTGGATAGAGGTCCAGCGTTGCAGGCTCGAGCCCGGCTCGCCGTAGCAGGTCCGCCGGTGTGTGCGAGGTTCCCAGCGTCGCAACAGTCTCCGCGAGTTGGGAGCCGATCGTGCGAACCGGCGTGAAATGTGTACTCGCGGACTGAGGTACCAGCGCGATATGACGACCACGGTACGGTTCGACGTGGCGACGATGACGCGCCGACCATCGGGACGCGCTGCCCCTGTGTTTATCTGTGTCCGCGATCCCCGGTATCGATTGCGGGTTGGTGAATCGCGTAGGGCTGGAATCAGTTCCAGCGTTCGCCGACGAGCTCGAACCGACGCGGTCACCGAGAATATGCACGCTCCGGTCACTCAGATCGAGTTGAACAGCTCCACTCACCACCGCTGCCTGCGGCAAGACCCCCATCACCGCACTCGCGACAATCGACTTGCCACAACCGGATTCACCGACCAGCGCCGTGACCGTGCCTGCCGCGACTTCGAGCGTCACCTCACTCACCGCATGCACGACAGCGCCACGTCGCACAGGAATCCGCACCGTCAGGCCATCGATCCGCAGCCCCTTCCGAAGGTCCGCCCAGGGGCTTGTGGCCGCCCCGTTCATCGCGGAATCCGGGAAGGTTTGGGCGGCATCAGAAGCCCCCGCAGCGACGACCCGGCCACAGCGACCGCAATGGTCGTCACCACCAGGAATCCCGCCGGGAACACCAACGTCCACCACCCGCCGAGCAACAGCGAACCCCGCGCCTCCTCCAATAGTGTGCCGAGACTCGGTTCGTGCGGCGGCAACCCGAACCCGAGGAACGACAGCGTCGATTCATGCCAGATCGCGTGCGGCAGAAGCAGAACCACCGCGATCAACGCTTGCGGTGCCACGGCGGGCAACAGGTGCCGGGTGAACAGATGGGTACGTCCGGCCCCGGCAAGCACTGCGGCCGCCACATAGTCGCGTTCACGCAGGCTCAGACTCTCCGCCCGCACGATCCGCGCCACTTGAACCCAATGCGTGAGCCCGATGGACAACACCACGGCCACGGTATTGCCCCGGAACAGCGCGACGATCACGATGCCGAGCAGCAGATGCGGCAGGGCATTGGCGGTGTCGGCGAACCGCATCATCACCCGGTCGACCCACCCGCCTGCCAGCGCCGATACCGCACCGACCAGCACACCGAGCACCGTCGACACCGCCGCCGCGCACACCGCGACCACCAAGGAGGTGCGCAACGCCGCCGCGATCCGTACGAACAGCGACCGTCCCGCAGCATCGGTACCGAACCACCACTGCGCCGACGGCGCCCGCCGCGCCTCGGCGAAATCGGTGAGCCGGTCGTCGACGCCGCCGAGCCACGGCACGACCAGCGCGTAGATCAGCACGGCGACCAGCACCGCGACCGCGACGACGAGCCGCCGCCGAGCACGCTCACCCATCGGCTCGCACCCGTGGATCCAGCAGGACCACCGCGATGTCGGCGAGCAGCGAGCCGAGCAATACCGCACCCGTCGTGGCGACCGTCAGCGTGGCCAGCAACGCCATATCCAGGTCTTTCGCCGATTGCACAAAGGCGCCGGCCACCCCCGGCCAGGAGAAGATCTCCTCCACCAGTACCGCACCGACCACCACTTCGGGTAGCCGCGCACCGAGGATCGTGACGAACGGGGCCAGCGAGGAAGGCAGGATGTGGCGGCGGGTGACGGTCGCGGTGTCGATGCCACGCGTCACCGCGCCCACCACGAAATCCTCACCGCGATTGGTGGCCACCGTTTCCCGCACGGCGAGCAGCAACCACGGCAGCTGTGAGACCGCCAGGGCGGTGGCGGGCAACACCAGGTGCCGCGCCACCTGTCCCGCATCGACCTCGGCGCCCGCATCGGTGAGCCCCGCAGGCGGCAACCAGCCGAGCCCCACCGCGAACACCGCGATCGCGGCCAGCGACACCACGAACGGCGGCAGACCCTGCAGGGCGACGCAGGCGGCACTCACCACCCGGTCGAGCAGGCCACCACGCCGCATCCCGGCGACCACGCCGGCGACGAGCGACACCGCGACCGCCACCGTCATGGCGACCGCCACCAGCAGCATCGTCCACGGAATGCGCTGGGCGAGAAGGTCATCCACCGGCTGGGCGAAGCTGCGCGACACCCCGAGGTCGCCGGTGCACAGGTCGGCGGCCCACTGCGCGTAGAGCCGGTACCAGGGCACGTCGAGCCCCAATTGCCCGGCGAGCACCGCGCGATCGGCGGCGCCGGTGGTTTCGTAGCGGTCGCCGAGGTACCCGACGAGCGGGTCGAACGGTGACACCGCGGCCGCCGCGAACAGCGCCGCCGACACCGCGACCAGCACCGGAATCATCGTCAGCACCCGCCGCCGCGTCATCCGCGCGATGCCACGCCCCCTCACGAGCCGTGCGTCCAGGTCTGCAGCGACCACCACGGCCCCCACGTCACACCGTGCGCGTGTGGTTCGAGTACCGGTCCCGACATCGTCCACCCCGAATCCTTCACCACATAGGTGTGGTCCAGATGGACGAGGAAGACGTGGCTCGGGTCCTCGGCGTAGCGGGTCTGCACCGCACGGTAGGCAGCCGCCCGGTCAGCCGGATCGAGGGTGCGCCTGGCCTTTTCGAGCAGGGCATCGATCGCGGGATCGGAGTGGCGGCTCGCATTGTCGTACGGGCTACCCGCGCCCGGATCGACGGTGTGCAGGGTGTTGTAGGCCTGCGTGTCGGGATCGAAGGGCTCGCTGCCACCGCCGAGCAGAATGCCTGCCCGTTCGATCCGGGGTTCGATCCGATCCCAGGACAACGCTTCGAGATCCACCTCCACACCGACCCGGCGAGCATCGGAGGCGAAAGCCATGGCGAGGTCACGGCGCAAGGTGTCGGTGGAGTTGTACATCACCGTGAACCGGGCTCGCACACCCTGTTTCGCGCGCACGCCGTCCGCACCGCGCGACCAGCCCGCCGCGTCGAGAATCTGCTCGGCCCGTGCCCGGTCGAACGCGAAAGATACAGCGGGATTGTGCGATTCGCCGTATACCTCCGGAATCGCGGTGTAAGCGGGGCGGCCGTATCCGCCGAGAATGTTGTCGATCATGGCCTGCCGATCGACGGCGAAATTCAGTGCGAGCCGAACAGCGGGATCGCCGGCCACCGGATCACCGGCAGGCAGGGAGACACCGCGCCAATCGGCAGAGGAGTTGGCGTGCACCGACATCGGCGCGCGATCGGCGAAGGTGGCGGCCAGCAGCGGCGGCAGCGAGGTTCCGTCCAGCTCGCCGCTCGCCATCCGCTGGGCGCGGGTGTTGTCGTCGGGGACGTGGAGCACCGTGAGCCGCTTCACGGCAGGCGCACCGCCCCAATAGTTCTCGTTCGCCACGAAGACGGCGCGGGTCGGTTCGAGGGTCGTCAGCCGGTAGGGCCCGGTGCCGACCGGCTTCGTATTGAGCGCCGACTCGGTGGCGGGTCCTGGTTCGGCCACCGCCTCCGACGGCACGATCCCGATGAGCAGCTTGGTGGGGAACGCGGCATACGGATGCCGCAGCGTGAATCGCACGGTGGCGGGATCGACGGCCTCGACCCGCTCGATCATCGAAAACGACGAACGGACCTCCGAAGCCGAGGCCGGGTCGAGGATCGCGCGATAGGTGGCCACCACATCGGCCGCGTCGAACGTGGTTCCGTCGCTGAACCGCACGCCCGTGCGCAGCGGCACCGTCCACGCGGCGGCGCCAGGTTCGGCGGTCGGCAACTCGGTGGCCAGTGCGGGTGCGAAACCGGGCATCCCGGAACCACCGGTGAGCCGAAGCAGACCGTCGTAGACCTTCGCCTCGCCTGCCGCGCCGTAACCGGCGATCGGGTTGTATCCGCCCAGTTCGGCGGCATCCGCGAGGACCAGCGAATCAGTGGTCGTGGCGGTCGGCGCACCGCAGGCGGTGAGTACCAGCGCGAACGCGGCCCCCGTGGCGGTCCGAATTCGCATCATGATGTTCCTAGCTGTTTATCTGAACAGATGGACAGATGATAGTCCGGTGCCGAACACGGCGACTAAGCTGAGGGCGTTATGGGAGAGCCACGCACACTGGACGGGTCGCCGGTCGAGCTCGGCAGGCGCGCGATCGGTGATGTCGAGATCCGCGCCTGGGCGCAGCGATTCGACCTGCTGTCGGACCCCAACCGGCTGGAGATCCTGCTCTGCCTGCACCGCACCCCCGGCATCAGCGTGGGTGAGCTCGCCGCCGCGATCGGGCGCACCGAGAACGCGATCTCTCAGGCGCTACGCGTGTTGCGGCACGAGGGGTGCGTCGTATCGAGCCGGGAGGGCCGGACGGTCACCAACCGGCTCGCCGACCCGATCATCCACGAGATTCTGCACACCATCGGCGCCAAACACACCTGACGTCGATCGGCCCTGTTCGGGAGGCGATTATGGCGAAGATCCTGTTCGTGATGACCGGTGCCGACCGCTGGAGTCTCACCACCGGCGCCAAGCATTACACCGGCTACTGGGCCGCCGAATTCACCATCGCCTACCTGGCTTTCCGCGAGGCGGGACACGAGGTGTCGGTGGCGACGCCCGGCGGGGTGGTGCCACCCGTCGACCTGGGCAGCCTCGCGCCGAATGCCAACGGCGGCAACGACAAAGCGCAGGAAGTAGCCGAAACGATCAAGGGCGCGACGGTTCTCGAAAAGCCCGTCGCACTCGGCGAGATCTCCGCCGCCGACATCGACGCCCTCTACTACCCCGGCGGTTACGGGCCGATGGAAGACCTCGCAGGCAACGCCGATTCCGCCGCGCTGCTCCGCGACGCCCTCCGCGCGGACAAGCCGACGGCGCTGATCAGCCACGGCCCCGCAGCCCTGCTCGCCACCGGCGACGACTTCACGGGCTACCGCGTGACCGCATTCAGCAATGCCGAGGAAGACCTCAACGGGCTGGCCGATCGGGCGCGTTGGCTCCTGCAGGACCGGCTCACCGAACTCAGTGTCGACTATCGCTGCGCCGAACCCTTCGCGCCACACGTGGAATCGGATCGCTGCCTGCACACCGGCCAGAACCCCGCCTCGACCTCCGACCTCGTCGCCGTCTTCCTCGACGCGCTCAGCCGCCCGGGCGCACGATCATGAGCACGACGACGGCCGTCCACAGCAGGTTGTAGATCCCCGCGAGCATCGACAGCATCCGCAGGCGTTTGCCGTCGTCGGGCTCGTCGAGTGCCTCGCGCTGCATCGGGTGGATCTGCACGGCGAGCAGGCCGCCCGCGATGGCCGTGGTGATCATGGCCGAGGTGATCCAGATTTCGTTCATCCGGCCCTGGATGGTGGCCAGGATGATCCCCACCACCGGCACGATGATCGCCAGTTTCGCGTAGTTGCCGGTGATGCGGTGCATCGCGACAGCCACCGACCGGCTGCGCACCGAATCGGGCTCGGGGGCGGCGATCGGCGCGTAGCGGGGGAAAAGACTGGTGGCGACCGCCGAGCCACCGACGAAAACGATGCCCGCGAGTACATGCACCGACAGCAAGAAATGTTCCACTACCGACCTCCAGCCTTCAACATGGCTGAAGCGTAGCGCAACCTTCATGGTTGTTGAAAGTACTAGGGCGCGGCGCCCGAGAATGCCTCGAGAATCGCCGCGCCCACCTGTCGCTGGATCGGATCCGCCCCGGGACCGAAGAGCTGAATATCGACCTGCGACACCACTTCTCGTGCCGCCGCCAGCAAGCGGACCCCCTCTTCGGTGAGTTCGATCGTGGACGCCGACCCTGCCCGTGCGGTCCGGTCTCGCACCAACCCCGCCGCGACCAGCGCCTTCACCGAGGTGTGCACGCTCTGCACGCTCGTCCCCGACATCCGCGCCAGCTCGCTGAACGAGGCCCCCGGCACGCCGTTGATGTGCCCGAGCAGCCCCAACCGCGCCACCGTCAGATCCAACGGCGCCAACCCTGCTCCCAACGCCGCCTCCACCCGCCGGCACAGCGTGATCACCAGGATGCTCGGGCTCATGGTCGGCGGTCCGGGTCGCCCGTCGTCAGTGGTCATACCCCGCATTTTCCCGTACGCACACGGCTCGGCGCCCGGCGGATACCGCCGGGCGCCGAGTCTCGTGGTCGCTTACTTCAGCGCTACCCGCGCACCGTTGGAAAAGGCCGAGTCGTGGAATTCGACCGCTGCCGGGGCGGTGCCGGTCGGCACGTCGAACACCAGGACCATCGAGATCTTGTTGCCCGGATTGATCTCGGCGACGAGCTCGTCGTTGACATTGATCTCCGCCGAGGTGTCGTTGGCGAACTCGCGACCCTGATCGTCGATCAGTTTCTGGTTCGCTCCGAAGTACTGCTGGGCGACATCGCCGACATTGGTCACCTCGACGTGCACGAGCACGAATTCGCCCTGGGCGGTCTTCTGCAGGTACGGGTTGTCGCCGACCGTGCGGACCGGCGGGTCGACCTGCGTCACCGTGAACGCGAACTTCCCGTCGCGGACCTCGGTTCCCGCGGGTGCGGCGACCGACCGTGCCTGCTCGCTCTTGGCCACCTCGTTGGCTGCCCCGCCGATGAGCGCCGCGCAGCCGCCGAAGAGGGCGAGAACCGCGAGCAGGAAGCCGCCGAGTACCCACGGCCAGACCTTGCGCTTCTTCGGCGGCTGCGGGTAGTAGGGCTGCTGCGGGGCACCGGGGTTGGTGTGCTGGGGGTGGGACATGACTGGCTCCTCGTCTGGAAAAGGTCAGGTGTGATCGCGCCGGGACGGATCGTCCGGCGTCGTGGGGATGGGGTTGCCCGGCTGGATGCCGCAGCGTGAATGTGTTGTCGCGCAATGGATTTACGCGGTAGGAGCGGTTTCTGGCCGGTTGCCGCTCCGTTGGCAAGGACGCTACACCGAACATGCATCATTGGCAACAGAAGAACAATGTTTTCAAGCTTTACGAATTTCGAATGTGTACGACAGAACGGAAAAGTAATCAGTCCATGTAAGGTTTGACCTTGACTACCTGGCCGTAGGGCCGGGGGCCGAGAGGAGACCCATGCCGGACTCGACGCCCACCGTGGCCGCCGCCGAGATCTCGCGGTTGGCAGGCGTCACTCGTGCGACCGTCAGCAATTGGCGGCGCCGCCACGCCGACTTCCCCGCGCCCGTGCCGGGCGGCTCGGAGAAACGGCCGCTGTTCGACCTCGCCGAGGTGCAGCAGTGGCTGCGCGGCCATGGCGTCACCGCCGCCGATTCCCCGGTGCAGCGGCTGCGCACCCTCTTGCGCTCGGAGGTCGCCCCCGACGAGGTCGTCGGGCTCATGGCATTCGTCGCCGACAACCGTGCGAAAGCCGCCGATCCCGTGCGCAAGGCCATCCGCGAGGCGATCGACGAAGTCGGCGTCACCCAGACGCTCGCGGTGCTGTCCGAACGTGGCCTCGACGGGCCGAGTACCGGCGTCTACCCGACCGACCAGCCCGTGGCGGCACTCATGGCCGACCTGCTCACCGCCGCGTCCTCGCCCACGCCGAGCTCGGTGCTCGATCCCTCCTGCGGTGGCGGCACCCTGCTGCTCGAAGCCGCGCGCATCGGCGCGACCCAGCTGAACGGGCAGGACATCCTCCCGGTGCAAGCCGGCCGCACCGCGGCCGCGCTCGACATCCTCGTCCCGCGGGCGAAGTCCGACATCCGCGCCGGTGACGCCCTGCTCGCCGACGCCTTCCCCGAGACCGAATTCGATGCGGTCATCTCGAATCCGCCCTATTCGCAACGTGATTGGGGTGCCGACGAGCTCGCGCTCGATCCACGCTGGGTGTATTCGGTGCCCCCGCGCGGTGAGTCCGAACTCGCCTGGGCGCAGCACGCCATCGCCCACCTGCGCCCGGGCGCGACCGCGGTACTTCTCCTGCCGCCCGCCGTCGCGGCACGCTCCTCGGGTCGGCGGATCCGCATGGAACTGTTGCGGGCCGGGGCGCTGCGCGCGGTGATCGCGCTGCCGCCGGGCGCGTCGACGCCGCGTCAGGTCGGGCTGCAACTGTGGGTGCTGCGCCGGCCCGGTGTCGGTAGTCCCGGTGACACGTTGCTGTTCGCCGACACCACCCGTCTGCCGAATCGCGGGGACCAGCCGGACTGGCAGCACCTGGCGACCACGGTGCTCGAGTCCTGGCGTGCGTTCGACGCCGGTGACGCGCAGGCCGCGACGGTCCCCGATGTCACCGCCGTGGTTCGGGTGATGGATGTCCTCGACGACGATGTGGATCTGACGCCCGCCCGTCAGGTGCGTGCGGCGGTCGACCCGGGCAACGCCTCGGCCGCCGCGCACACCGCGATCGGTGTACTCGGTGACCACCTCGGCGAGCTGCGGGCGGTGGCCGAGGCTGTGCGCGAATGGAATTCGGCCCCCGGCACGGACTGGCGTTACGTGGCGGTCGGCAACCTGATCGCCGGTAAGGCGGTGCGGATCGTCACCGCGACCACCGACCCGGCCCCCGCCGACGACGACGCGCGCCCGGTCCTCACGGGCCACGACCTGCTCGGCAGCCGCAACCCGTCGGGCATCACGACGCCCGGGTCGCCGGTGGGGGAGCCGATCGAAGAAGGCGATGTCCTGGTGTCGCGGCTGCGCGACGACCACGGTGCCGCCCAGGGCGCCCGCGTCGCCGAGGGTGCCGATATCGGTGCGGTTCCCGGGCCGGGCGTGCTCGTCTTCCGCACCGATCCCGCCCGTGTGGATCCCTGGTTCTTCGCGGGTTTCATCGGCAGCCCCGACAACGCGGCCGCCATGTTCGGCACCACCACCATCCGCCTCGATCCCGCGCGCCTGCGCATCCCGCTGCTGCCGATCGCCGAACAGCAACGCTACGGCGCGGCATTCCGCCGGCTGCACCAGCTCCGGGTGAGCGCCCGCACCACCGCCGACGCCGCCCGCACCGCCGCCGACCTCATCGCCACGGGCCTCACCGCGGGCGCACTGGAGCCACCGGCGAAGTAGTCGGGGAGCCGCCGACGACATCGCTGCCAACCCCCGACGGCGTAGTCGAGGCGGTGCCGGTCGGTGCCGGGCAGTATCGTGCTGGCGTCCGGTGCCGGTATCGAGCGGGGGTAGTGGTGGGCGAGATCGTCGACGGGCGGTACGAGATCACCGGAGTGCTCGGTGCCGGTGGGATGGGGGAGGTGCTGGCCGGCTACGACACGGTGCTCGACCGGCCCGTCGCCGTGAAGCGGATCGCGGTGCGCCAGTTCGCGTCCCGTGCCGACCTGGTCGACGAGTTCGTCGCCCGGTTCCGCCGTGAGGCCAGAGTGACGGCCCGGATCAGGCATCACGGCGTGCCCCAGGTGTTCGACGCCGTGCTCGACGCGCGGGCCGACAGCGTGTACCTGGTGATGGAACACATCGACGGCGTGACGCTGCGGGACTATCTGGCCGAGATCGGTGAGCTGCCGGTCGGCTGGGCCGTCGCGATCGCCGCGCAGATCGCGACGGTGCTGTCGTATGCCCATGTGCTGCCGGTGGTGCACCGGGACCTGAAACCGGCCAATATCGTTGTCGCACACGATGGCACGGTGAAGGTGATCGACTTCGGGATCGCGGCGCTGCTCGACGGGAGCACGGGCCGGATCACC
Organism: Nocardia sp. GTS18; assembly: GCF_013839555.1. Lineage (NCBI taxonomy): Bacteria > Bacillati > Actinomycetota > Actinomycetes > Mycobacteriales > Nocardiaceae > Nocardia > Nocardia sp. GTS18. Next base: position 49,559 of record NZ_JACBIU010000033.1, read on the forward strand.
AGGACCGGATCGGTTCTCGGCACCGCCGCCTACATGCCGCCCGAGCTGGTGAACGGGCAGGAGGCGGGACCACGCGCCGACCTGTACGCGCTGGGCTGCGTGATGCACGAGATGTTCAGCGGACGAAGAGTTTTCGAAGCCCGATCGGAGTTCGACACCCACAACCGGCATCTGTCCGACCCGCCGACACCACTGCGCACACTGCGCCGGGACGTGCCCGCCCCGATCGAACAGCTCGTCCTCGAGCTGCTGGCCAAGGATCCGGCGCAGCGGCCGTCGAGCGCGCAACTCGTCTACGAGCGGCTGCTGCCGTTCCTGCCCGCGCCGGGCGCGCCGGAGGACCCTGCCTCGCGGACCCATCCCGACCCGACGCGGCTCTTCCGCCGACCCAATCCGCCCGCAGACATCGTGGTGGAACCGCTGCCGCCCAAGCCTTCCCATGAGCTGCCCGCCGCTGGGCTTTCCGAGGCCGCCGCGCGGTATCGCGAACTGTTCGCGCTCGGTCGGGCCGCGCAGGCGGCCGACGTGCTGCTCGGCGTCGTCGACCAAGCCGAGCAACGCTTCGGGCCCGACAGCCCGCAGTTGGGTGACCTGCACCGCGATATCGCCACCGCGCTCGAGCACTCCGGTGAACAACGCCGGGCGCTGGCACAGTGGCAGCGGGTCGAAGCGATCGAGGAGCCCACCGGCACCAGGGGCAGGCGGGCGCGGGTAGCCGCGATCGGTTGCCGCGCCGCGCTCGGCGAGCTCACCGCCGCGGCCGCGGTCGACGAGCTGTACCGGATGCTCGGTGAAATACGTTCGGCAGACAACGAATTCGGTGACGACGCGCTGCTGGTCCGGCTCGCACTCGCCGAGCACCTGCCCGCCGCGGGCGACCACGCGCGGGCTGCGAGGTTCGTCGCCCGGTTACGGGACGACCTCGCGGTGCTACGGCCACCCGACGACCCGATGCGCCGCAAGATCGAAGCACTGGCGGCCGAACTCCGCTGCTGAGGCGCGTCCGGGGCATCCCCGGCGGAGTAAGCTGCTCGCATCGCTGACAGGGGACGGTGTCGGCCGTCGGAAGTGGAGATCGTGCCGTGCAGTGGGTCGGCAGAATCGGGTGGGTCGTCGGGCTGCTGGCCGGGGCATTCGGGGTGCTGCTCGGCAGCGTCGGGTACTTCACCGGAATCGGCAACGGCAGCCCGTTCGAGATCACCCTGGCCGTGGTGTTCTTCGGGTCGGGGTGCGCGCTCGCGGGAGTGTCGATCTGGCAGCTCGTCATCGGCGACCGTCATAAAAGGCGCGGCTACCCTCGGCAAACCTGGCACACCCCGCCCGCGGGCATCCCGCATGCGGGCGGCTCGGGTTCCTCGCAGGTAGGCCCCGGCCACCCGCACGTCGGCCCGGTCGCCTCGGGTGCCGCCTATTTCGGGTCGCCACCGGCAGGCCACGCATCCGACGGACAGCCACCCGTTGGGCCCGAACCTCCGGTCACGCCGCCCAAACCCCTCTCGTACGCGGCCTACACTCCGCCTTCGGCGCCGATCGCGGCGACCGTCGCCCAGACACCCGAGTGGGTGACGAGCACCCGCAGCATCCACCACTGGCTGCCCACCGGAATTCCCTACGCGAGCGCACCGATCAGCGTGCTCGGTTCGCCCGTCGACCTCGACCGCGACAGTGCCGCGACGATCCCGGTCCGGGTGCGTGACGCGGTCCGCGAGCTCATCGCCATCGAGGGCCCGATCGAACGCGGCCGCCTGGTGACACTGGTCGCCCAACGCTTCGGTGTGCCGAAACCCTCTGAGAAACAACAGATCTGCGTGCTCGGCCAGGTCCCCGAGGAACTGGTGCGCGCGACCCCGCTCGGTGTCTTCGTCTGGCCGTCGAACGTGGACCCCGGCACCTGGCGTGGCTTCCGCTTCACCCCACCCGGCACCACCCGCCCCATCGAGACGATCTGCGGCGAGGAGATCGCGAACGCGATAACCCATGTCGCCCAGCACAACCGCCCCACCTTCGACGACCTGGTCTGGTCCACCCTCACCCAGTTCGCCCACGAACGCACCGGCATCGCCGAAGACCGCATCGAAGCCGCCCTCACCCTCGCGACCCGTCGAGGCAGACTCACCACCGACCCCGACGGCCGCTACCGTCCGCTCATCTGACCCGCGAACGCTCCCAGTCCCGCGTGGCGGGCACGTCGATGTGACGATGCCGGACGGCGGCGCCGATGACGGCTCGTCCCCTAGGCGGGTAAGGCGGGGGCGGTGCGGGTGT